>JACQES010000259.1 GCA_016200495.1 Gemmatimonadota bacterium | reverse complement strand
CTGGCGGGACACGCTGTGGCGGCGCATCAGCTCCGCCGGCGCGGCGCCCGCCGCGCGCCCCTGCAGGACCGCGATGATCTGCTCGGTCGTGAAACGGGCCTTCTTCATCAGGGGCTCCTTGGTCGCCTCGAAGACGACCGGTGGGGCCCAGGAGTCAAGCACTAACTGGAGGGAATGGCGGGGGGACCGTCATCGTGATGCGCGAGCGCAAGCGGAATAGCGAATCGTAGACGAATGAGATGGTTTGTCCGCGACGATTTGTGACGGTCGCGAGATTTCCGTAGACATCGTACGCCTTCCTCGTACGCCCCCCACCGGGATGCACATGGACGGTGTCGCGGCCGAACGGATCCATGATGGTGCTGTCCTTGAGACCGCGTTCATCCGTGATCACGACGGTCCTGCTACTGACATTGCGAGCAACGGTCACTGAGTCGTTCGCGGGACTCGTCACACGGCGCACCTGATTCAGGACGTCGTAGGCCTTGCGGACCTTCGCCCCCGAGGCGTCCGTGACCATGGTGTCCCTACCCATCGCATCGTAGGCAAGCTGCGTGATACCCGAGCTGTACGAGTTGGAGACGGGCGTTGTGACGCTCGCAGTATTGAGCAGGCCCGTTGTCTGATACGTCCGGGTTGTGATGGCCCCATTTGGTGCCTGCGTCCACGTATTGCGGCCCCGCGTGTCCCACTGGAACCGCGTAACGAGCTGGCCCGTCTTGACGGAGTCCAGCGTTGCCTTCGCTCCGGAGTAGTACGAGTAGGATGGCACGTCCGCCGCATGGCTGGCGTAGCTGACCTGGTTGTACGGACCATATTGCCAGGTCCAGAGCTCACCACCCACGGTCTTGGAGAGCAGAAGCTCGCCCCCATACGTGAACGTCGTTGTGGTAAGGCTGGGGTCCGTGATCGACGCGAGCTGTCCGGTGGCGAGCCGCTGGTACGTGGTCGTGAGGGTGCGACCGAGCGGATTTCGAACGTCGACTCGCAGAGGCAGACCGTACGCGTCCACTACGGTGGAGGTCGAAGTTCCATTCGACAGCTTCTGGCGTGTCGTGGCAGACGATGGCGCAACGCCGGCAGCCGGCAGTAACAGGGATCCCTTGCCGGCGGTAACCAGCACCGTGTCCAGAAACGGGCGCACGCTGTCGGTGGCGAGCGCGGGTGTTGAGCTGCTAATCCACCCATTGCTTCCAAAGGTGCGCCAGCTCGTCGCTCCCAGGGCATCGACGCCGGATGTCATCCGGGCTGCGCCGTCATATGCGACACTCGACAGCGGGAGGGTCCCATCAGGTGCCTGAATCGCCGCCAATCGATTGGCGTTGTAGGAGAAGTAGGAATTGCGCCCCCCCGGACTGTCCCAAATGCTGTAGAGATTGCTGTCCGGAGACGTTCCATACGATGCACCCATGTACGCCCCGTCTGGCGAGGTCACCTTCCAGAGAGTGCCGTTTGCGTTGTATGTGAACGTCACCTGGTTGCCAAAACGATCGGTCACCGACGTCGGCTTCGACGACATGAGGTTGTAGTCGGCAAAGGATGGCGACTGGGTGCCGCCGAACTGGACGACTGTGCTGTCGCCCGTCTCGAGCTTGAATGCGAATCCCGCGCTCGTGAGCCGCACGAACAGACCAAGGGGTGTCCAGTAGGTCGCATTGCCATTGCTGTAGCTGGTTCGCGGGAAGTGCCAGAGCGTGCCATCGCCCGGCGCGAGCATGGCGTCGCCACCGTCGACGATGAAGATCTCGGGGATGCCCGCCCAACTCACGCCCCGGCCAAGCCGGCTGCGGATCCGGTTGAGCACCATCGCCCGCATCGCCACGGTCGCGACGGTGTCCTGTGATCCGTTCACGTATCTGGTCACCTCGGCGGTGAGCAGGTATGAACCCGTTTGCAGGGTCGTGTCGTTGAGCTGCGCGGCAAGGCGGGTGACGCCGTACGGGTGCGGGGTGAAGTACAGTTCGGTGACGCCGGACGAGTTGCCGGGAACCGCGAGCGCGACTGGGGTTGAGCCTGACAGCAGGCGCAGCTTGAGCAGGTACGTGTTGCCCGATTGCGAGACGGGTGAGACGGCATCCATCTGCACGAAAGCGCGCGGTGCCGCCTCCGCGCTCGAATACCGTATTTCGAGCGTTCGTGGAGCATCCATCGACACGTAGGCCGGCGCCGCGTACGCGAACTCCGCGATGCACCCTGGGCACGGACTCGCCGGGCGATGATCATTGTCATGCGAGGTGGTCAGGTCGAGCGTCAGCTTGGGCGGTGGCGTGTACGTCACGACGGCAGAGGTGGAGTCGCACAGCCCTTCGATGTCGCAGGCGTGCAGCATGATGGTGTTCGCGCCGACCGCCAGCGGAACCGAGTCAACGGTCGCCAGGGCGGCCAGTCGCTCTCCTGAGGCCGACCACTCGAAGCTCCAGTAGACGCCCCCGTACACGCTACCATTGATCTTGACCCAGATCGAACTGCTCGCGGGATCGAGGTGCTGATCGTCAGTCGCCGTGAACGTGGCCCGCACCCAGGGACGCGACGTCGTACCGGTGGTCGACATCTGCGTGCTCGGCTTCGCGTTGGGAGGGCAGACAAGCTGTCCGCATGACTGGGCCCCGGCCTCACGAGGCAGGAGGGCAGCTCCGACGGCAATTCCAACGGCGGCAGCGAGCCGAACGATCGCTCGAATGTGGTGCATGATCGGTGCTCTGGGTCGAGGGTTGCGCGCGACGCGGGGGTGGTCGCCCGGCCGCGCTAGTCGTTGAGGCCTCAACGCACGCCGCGTGCCCGTCCTGGCCGACTCGCTAAGTGTCGGTGGGAAAAGCGATTGGGCTGACCGAATCCCCGATGCGCTGTCTCGCGTCTCAGCGAGTCTCGCGAGACGAGCTGCGACTGCGACGAACCACCGACGGGTCATAGTGCCATCCGCCCGATGGGGCGCGGGGTTCCGCCATGCGCTGGTTGACCTCGGGAGATACGGCCCCTAGCATTGGCCCTCCCGAGGCCGGCCCGACGTTGGGTACGCTCGGCGCGAACGCTCAGGTCGAACCACGATCGGGCATTCGCACATGTCACGTCTTCGATCGGCGCTCCCAGCGTGACCTCGATTCCATCCGAGTCCGGCAGGAGGGGCCCAGCAGGGCCGCCCCCGATCGTGACGAGAAGTCGCGCGATGCAGCTCATGCTGGTGACGGCTGATCGGCTCGCACGCGTCGCGAACTGGCCCATCCTGCTCATCGGCGAGTCAGGCGCCGGCAAGTCGATCCTCGCGCACTGGTTGCATCGCCGCCGTCGCGGGGAGGCGGCGCCGTTCGAGCACGTTCTCATGCACACGCTCTCGTCGGGGCTCGCCGCCGCGGAGCTTTTCGGGCATGCTGCGGGCGCCTTCACCGACGCCCGTACCGCGCGCCGGGGCCGCCTCCTCGCGGCAGAGGGAGGCACCGTGTTCCTGGACGAAATCGACAAGGCGCCCATGAGCGTGCTCACGCAACTGCTGCATGTGATCGATCGGGGACAGCTCTGGCCCGTCGGATCGGACCGCCACGTGGAGTTGCGAGCCGATTTCGTTGCGGCGACGAACCGTTCGCTCGCCCTGCTCCGCACTCAACCAGACTTCCCGCAGGACCTCCTCGCCCGCTTCGGACATTTCATCCTGGAAGTGCCACCGCTCCGGGAACGGCGCGCCGACATCGCCGAGCTCGTGAACGCCTTTCTCGAGCGTCTGGCACCTCGCTGCGGCTACGATCGACCACCGACCATCGAACCGGACCTGCTCGACATCCTTCGAGAAGCACCTTGGCCTGGCAACCTGCGTGAGCTCGAGTCGGCGCTTGCCATCATCTGTGCCGAGGCGCGGGGTGAGGCGCCCCTCGCGCCTCGCCATCTCCCTCCCGAACTGGCAAACGCGCTCGGGGTTGCCAGCCGCGCCGGCCCCTCGGATTCGGAGTTTCGGGCGGCGCTCGAACGCATGGACCGCAGCATTCCGGCGACGGCGCAACTGCTTGGGATCCATCGCTCAACGGCGTGGCGGCGCGCGAATCGGCTGAAGGCGACCCAGGAAGACGACCCGAGCGCTGAGCACAATCGCTCCGCCTAGCACCGTCCGTCGCCCCGTTGCGCGCAACCAGCGCGCTGGGTGCTGACCGGTTGCGCAACGCTTGCTGGGACTTCCCATGAGCTGCCAAGTACATGGGAGGGCGGGAGTTGCGACCCTTTGCGTTCATGGTACGCGAGTTGCCATAGTGCCGGCATGCCCCCCGGGGACCTTCCTACTTCATTCCAGCTGCCGAGTGAGCTGTCGCGCGATTTCCTGATCCGGCACGGACTCTGTCCAGTCGAACGATCCGCCGACGGGGATTTGCTCCTACTGGCGGCACCGGACGCCGACCTGACGGCCGCCGAGGAAATCGCGGCGGCCCTCGCGTGCGGCGTGCGCGTCAGTCACGCGACCAGCGAGACCGTCGCTCACTCGATCGAACGTCTCACGGCGGACCGCGACCACCGCGACGCCGCCCGGTCCGTCGCGGAGCCGGACGACTTCGCGGCCGACGTGCGCGCGTTGGCAACGCAACCGCCCGTGGTGCGCTTCGTGAACCTCCTGCTGCGAGAGGCGCATGAGGCGACCGCCAGCGACATTCACCTCGACTCGACGCGCGGCGCGCTCGAAGTGCGCATGCGCGTTGACGGCGTCCTCATGCCCGCCGTGTCGCCTCCGGCGGGCCAGGAGCTGGCCGTGCTCTCACGACTGAAGATGCTGGCGGCCCTCGACATCGCCGAGCGACGCCGTCCGCAGGATGGTCGATTGCGCATGCGCCTTGGCGGGGGCGAGCTCGACGTGCGTGTCTCCATGGTGCCCACGGTTCACGGCGAGAGTGCCGTCCTGCGACTGCTGGATCGTGGGACTCGGCCGGCCTCGCTTTCCGACCTCGGCATGTCCGACGCGGAACTGGCCATGGTCGCGCAGGCGTGCCATCGCACCAGCGGCATGGTGCTGGCCACGGGGCCGACCGGCAGCGGCAAGACCAGCACGCTGTATGCGGCGCTGCAGCAGCGGGATCGCGCACGGGAGAAGATCATGACCGTCGAGGATCCGGTGGAATACCACCTCGCTGGCATCACGCAGGTGCCCGTCCAGCAGCGCGCCGGCGTGACGTTCGCGAACATCCTTCGCTCCCTGCTTCGGCAGGACCCGGATGTCCTGATGATCGGCGAGATGCGAGATGCCGAGACCGCGGAGATCGCGACACAGGCGGCCATGACGGGGCACCTCGTGCTGACGACGCTCCACACGATTGACGCCCTCGGGGCGATCGGTCGGCTGCACGACCTGGGCATCGCGCCGTACCTGATCGCGGCGACGATCGACACGGTGATCGCCCAGCGGCTGTTGCGCGTGAACTGCGAACGCTGCACGTCGCCGGTCGACATCGACCCCGCCCTGTGCGCGACCCTCCTTGAACGTCCCGTCGGCCGTGTCACGGGTGCCCGCGGGGCCGGCTGCGACGCCTGCCGTGGGTCGGGCTTTCGAGGCCGCATGGGAGTGTTCGAGGTGCTGGCTGTGAGCGACGCCATGAAGGATGCCATCGCCGGGGGTGCGTCGCGTGATGGACTGCGGGCGCTGGCGCATGCGGGTGGCCACCCCACGCTGCGGGACTCGGCGTGGCGACTCGTCCTGAGCGGTCGCACAACCATCGAGGAGGCCCTCCGTGTCCTGTCCTAGCCCTCGCGTTCGATCCCGCCGCTCCGGCTTCACCTTGATCGAGCTGCTGGTGGTCGTCTCGATCCTCGCCGTGCTGGCAACCCTGGTGGCGCCCATGGTATTCCGGAACGTCGGCGATGCGCGGAGCGTGAGCGCGAGGGCGCAGGTCGAGATGCTCGCCCTCGCGTTGCAGCAGTATCGCCTCGACAACGGCGAGTATCCCTCGAGCACCCAGGGGCTCGACGCGTTGCGCACTCTCCCCGTGTCCGGGTCGGTGCCTCGCAACTGGCGTGGCCCGTACCTCTCGCGCATGGTGCCGCCCGATCCTTGGGGGCGCGCCTATGTGTACGTGTCTCCAGGCGTCGTGAACCCGGGATCGTTCGACCTCTACACACTCGGCAAGGATGGCAAGGAAGGCGGGACGGAAGAGGACGCGGACGTGACCTCGTGGGGCGGACCGGTCGGTCGATGACCGGAACGCTGCCCTTTCGCTACCTCGCGCTCGATACGGCGGGCAGGCGCGAGCACGGGCGAGTGAGCGCCGTGAGCGTCACGGCCGCGCGTGAAGCGTTGCTGGCCCGGGGGCGCCTCCCGATCGACATTGCGCCCGATCGTGTCTTGCTCGAGTTCCGCGCGGGCGTCTCCGCCGAGGTGGCGGCGCGCCTGTTCTCGGCGCTCGCCGATCTCCTCGAGGCTGGGGTCCTGCTCGATCGAGCGCTCGCCATCGTCGAGCGAACCGGTCCAACCGCGACCCGGAGCATGCTCACCGACGTGCGCCGAGAGTTGTCCGCGGGCGCGACCCTCTCCGAGTCCCTCCGCGCGCATGGGGTGGGGGGCCCCGACGCTGCGGCCATTCTCTCATCGGGTGAGGCCAGCGGACGCTTGCCGGCGGCCGCTCGCCAGGTCGCGCTCCTGTTGCGGCATCGATCCGATCTGCGTCGCGGGCTGTCGGTCGCGCTCGCGTATCCGGCGCTGCTACTCTGCACGGCGGTCGTGTCGGTTGGCCTGATCGTGCTCGTCGTGCTGCCGCGATTCGCGGTTCTCCTGCAGGACATGGGCCAGCAGCTGCCGCCCTTGACCCGCGTCGTCCTCGGCGCGGCGAATGTCGCCACGCAGGCACTCCCGGCGTTGCTTCTCGGTGCGATCGCGCTCGCCCTTGTGGCGTGGCGCTGGTGGCGCACCCCGGACGGTCGACGCACCCTGCATGCCGCACTGCTCGCGATGCCCGGTGTACGTCGATGGCGCCACGCGCTGGCCGCGAGTCGCGTGTGCGGTCTTGTGGGACCCATGCTGCATGCAGGCGTCCCGCTCGCGCATGCCCTGCGCGTCGCAGTCGACGCGGCCTCCGACCTCGAGATCGCCGAACGACTCGCGCGTACACGTAATCGGGTCATCGAAGGTCAGTCGCTCTCGCTCTCGCTCGCGGCCGAGGGGACCCTGCCGCCGGGTGCCATCGACCTGGTCCAGGTCGGCGAGGAGACGGGCCGCCTGGCCGAGATGCTGGAGCAGGCCGGCCGCCACGAGGATCGGCGGCTGCAGGACGCGCTCCAAGTCGGCCTGCGGGCCCTCGAGCCCGCGTTGATCGTGGGATTCGGCGGATTCGTGGCCGTCATCGCGGCAGCCTTGCTGCAGGCCATCTACGCCGTGCGGCCCACCACGTGATGCGCCGCGGAATGACGCTGCTCGAGGTGCTCCTCGTGCTCGCCATCCTCGGGGTGGCGCTGGCTGCCGCGGCACCGCGCGCCACCTGGGGAGTCGAGCGGCCGTCGGAGGCGTGCGCTCCGCTGGCCGACCGGGCAGTGCTCCGCGCAACTGCCATCGTGGCCCGGGACTCTACAGGACGCTACCGCGCAGGATTCGCCGACGGGCTGGTTGTCGGCGATGGCGCGTCACCCGATACCGGATGCGCGCGGCGCGCGCCCGAGGCCACGGTCGCCCATGCGCCCTAGGCACGGGACGGTGCTCCTCGAGTGTTTGGTCGCTCTCACGGTCATCGCCGTCGCCGGCACGTCGCTGCTTGGGATGGCTGTCGAGGCCTCGCGCGCGTATGCGCGCGCGCTCAGCCGCGAGGATGCGATCACGCAGGCGTCCACCTTCCTTGGACACGTGGTGTTGTGGAACCGCGACGAGCTGAGCGCCCGCCTGGGCGAGCACGCACAGGGGCCATGGTTGCTGCGCATTGATCGTCCCACGCCCGCGTTGTTCACCATCAGCCTGCGGACGACACCGGATGGCCCGGCGCTCCTCTGGACGGCCGTGTACCGCGAGGCGCGGAGGTAGCATGACGGGCCGCCGTGACTTCATCGCGCACCACACCCGCCGAGGATTCACTCTCGTCGAGCTGATGGTCGCCCTCACGTTGCTGGGCGTGATCGCCGTGACGGCGCGTGCGCTCGCGACAAGCCTGTTCGACACCGGACGCGCGATTGCTGACGTGCGCATGCGCCGCGATGGGACGTCTGCCCAGTCGCTGCTGCTGGCCCGGCTGGTGCGCAACATGGAGCGCGCCTCCGACTCGGCGGTCGCCTTCGTGGGCGATCCAACGGGCGCGACCTTCCGCAGCACCTGCCCGACCTCGCACGGCACGTGGGAAGGATGCATTGTGCGACTCACGGCCGGGATGCCGCTGCGGGTGTCGATTCCCGGCCTCGAGTTTCGCCTCGGGGATCCAGGTGAGGACATCCAGCTGAGCTACCTAGGTGAAGGACTCGGGACGCTGACGTGGGTGTCGGTCTGGTTGATGCGCCACGAGGTTCCGCACGCCATCGGCCTGGTCCGCGCACGATCGACGCACCCGGATACCGTGGCGCTGCCCGTCGGAGTGCACAGATGAGGAGGCCGCGCACCCAGACGAAGACATCGGTCCCTCACGGCTTCGCCCTCGTCGCGGTCCTGTGGTTGATTGCAGGCACCGCTGTGCTCGTGCTTGCGGTCACGCGCGGCGTTCGGGCGGGCATCGCGGCATCGTCCGCTCGCACGACCGAACAGGTGGACGAGTGGGCGCTGCAAGGGTGTCTCGACGCCGCCCTCGCGACAACAGCGGAGCTGGTACGAGTCCGCAATGATGCGGCGATGTGGGAGCAACTGGACACGGTACTCGCGACGGACCCCAGTCGGCCGCGCGATTGCGTCGTATCGGCACGCCCTGCGGGAAGTCGCCTCCCCCTCAACTCGGCCTCGCCACAGCAGGTCATGCGGCTGGCGTGCGCCGCGGGCGTCCCGGCGCCCAGGGCGGACTCCCTCGCGAGTGCCATCGCCGATTGGATCGATGCCGATGGCGTGACGCGGCCCGCTGGCGCGGAGCGAGCGTGGTACGTCGAGCACGGGGAACCGCCTCCGCCGAATCGACCAGTCTCGACGCTCGCCGAGGTGGCGCGCATTCGCGGCGTCGCTGCGGAACCGGACCTGCTGGCGTTGGTCGAGGCGGAGTCCGGCCGGATCCTCGTCCCGCGAGCGCCCGATGTCGTACTGGCTGCCGCGATCGGTGTGTCGGATTCCGCGATAGTACGCCTCCGGGAACGCGTCGGTCGGCCGCTGCGGGTGCGCGACCTCCTCGTGCTCGCGGCGGCGCCGACCGACACCAGTCTCCGTTGCGGGGGCTGGGATCCCCTGCCGCTCTCGCAGCTGACGGACACCCCAGACGCGTGGACGCTCACCGCCCATCGCGCGGCCGCCCTCGGCTCCCCCCAGGTCCGGGTGGAATACCGCGTTCGCCTCGTCAACGGAGCGCCCGTCGTGCAGCGTCGCCGGAGTTGGCTCCCATGAGCCTGTCGTTGGGCATCGGTATCCGGACCACGGCGGTGAGCGCCGTGCTCACCGACGGCGAGCGCACGCTCTGGGCGCGCCAGCACGCGCGCCAGTCGGCGGCAGACCTCACGTCAGTGCTCCTCACGATCGGTCAGGAGCTCCCTCCGGAGGTCCGAGGGGCATCGGTTCGCGTGTCGGTGGGTCCCGAGCATGCGCGCGCGCGCCGATTGAATGGCCTGCCGCGGGAAGCAGGCGTGCGGGTGCTGTCCGACGCCGTTGCCTCGAACCTCGGGAGTTTCTTCGCCTCGACTCCCGGATTCACCCGCGGCTCCACGATCGTCGAGTGCGCTGACGGCGCCTTCTGGGCGGCCGTGTTCGATGACGCCGTCGTACAGGAGATCGTGTCCGTCACGGAGACGATGGGATTGATCCTAGATGCGATTCTGCCGGCGGCATTCGCCGTCGCCCTTGTCCGTCTTGATGGTCGATTCGTGTGGCACGACGGGCGTCGCGCGATCGAGGGCTTGGCGCAGCAGGGCACGCTCGCCGAGGCGTCCGTGCGGACCGCGGAGGCGCCCGACCCTGCATCGCTCCTGTTCGACGATGCGGCGGGCGCGGCGCGCATCGATCTCACGCGCGTGCCACTCGCGCGGGATGCCGGGCGGCGCGCCGCGACGGAACGCGCCCATCGCGCAGGCGCGTCGGTTCGCGCGCTGTGGGTTGCCGGCCTGATCGCTCTGACGGCTGCCGGCGTCATTCCCGGAGGCGTGGCCGTGTTGCAGGGACGGCTGACGCGCACGGAACTCCAGACCATGCCCGGGGAACGCGCGCGACTTGTCGCCCGCGAGCAGGACGCTCGGCGTTACGCCCACAACCTGGTCGCCCTCGAGCGATTCCGAGCGCAGCACGTCAGCATGTTGCGCCAGCTGGCCTGGCTGGCCGCGCTGGTACCCGATTCGGCGCGCCTCCGCTGGGCTCAGGGTGACTCGACCGGGTGGCAACTGGAACTCGTGGCTCCGCGCGTCGGCAGTGCGATCGATGCCATGTCGGCGCCGGGGGTGACGGAACAAGCCGCGTTGCTCGGTCCCATCCGCACGACCTCGGGCGACGGTCCAGCTCACGAGCGGGCCGTCCTCTCGTTGAAGTTGCTTTCGCGCGTGGTGCGCGACTCCCTGCCGACCGTGGACGACGAGGACGCACCGTGAGTCTGGCCCGCGTCGCGCCACTGTCGGACCGCGATCGTCGCGCGCTCCGCGTGGGCGTCCTGGGCATCTTCACCTTGTGGACCCTGCTCCGGGGCATTCCCGCGATTGTGGCGTGGACCCGACTCGAGCGCGCCTCCACAAGGCAACTCCTTGGCGAGGTCGAGGCGCACCGTCGCGTCCTGACCAACGGCGTCGGCATCGAGCGCGAAGCGGACCAGCTACGCGCGACCTGGGAGGCGGTGCACGTTCGGCTCCTGGCGGCGCCGAACACCGCCGCGCTCCTCGGCGGAGCCGCAGGAGTCGTTTCGGGCTGGGCAGAACAGGCGCGGCTCACGCTCGGTGAGCTCGCGACGGACCGCGTCGACACGCTGTCACTGCCGATGGTTGTCGGGTGGGTTCGGCTCACGGGTGAGGGCGATCTCGAGTCCGTCGTCGACCTCCTGCAACGAATCGAGCATGGCACATCGGATGCGCGGATTGGTCAGCTGCGGATCGAGGCGCTCGACGCGCGGGCTGGTGGGTCGGCGGGCCGCCTCCACGTCGAGGTACGCGTCGGCATGCCCGGAATCATCGGCGAGACACCGTGACGCGGCCGTCGCCATTCGCTCTCCTGATGCTCACCGTTGCATCGATCGGCATCACCATCGCCGCGTCCTGGCAGCGCACAGCTGTGTCCAGCGCCGCATCACCCCGTGTGCGCTGGGCATCGGCGCAGCTGGATGCCGATTCCTCGGGCGTAAGAGCCGGAGTGGTGCTCCTGGCGGGAGACCCGTTCGCGCAGCCCGCTCCGGCCATGCGCGACTCGATCCTCGCGCGGCCGCCATCGATGCCGCCGATCCGCGCGTTGCCCCGCCTGACCGCCATCGTCGGCGGGCCACCGTGGCGTGTCGTGCTTGACAACCTCCCCGGCGTCGACGGATCCCGCGTCCTGCATTCCGGAGATTCCGTCTCGACCGTGCGGGTCCTCGCGATCGACGCCAGGCGGGTCGTGCTCCGCGTCGCCGATTCCTCCGTCACTCTCTGGCTCCGGTGAGACCGTTCATGGTGACTGCCGTCAGGCGCGGGTTTACCTTGCTGGTCGCCGCCGGGACCTGGTGCGCCGACGCGCGGTTGAGCGCGCAGGGCGCCGATGTCTCCAGCGTGCGAGGCGACAGCGTGATCGTCCGATTCGCCGACACGGAGCTTCGCGCGGCCCTTCAGAGCCTCGGGGCGTACCTTGATCGTCCGCTGGCCATCGGGAGTGGTGTGGGCGCCGGGCGTGTGAGCTTCGAGACACCGCGGGCGGTTCCTCGGGCGGACCTTCCCAGGCTGCTGCGAGGCGTCCTCGAGTCTCAGGGCCTTGAGCTCCTCACCGACACAGCCGCCGGCATTTACCGCGTCCAACCGCGCGCGACCATTGCTCCTCGCACCATCCCGGCCAGTCCGCCTCGCGTCGCCGGAGGGAGTCTGGAGCTCTTCTCGATCCGACTCACGCACGTACGGGCGCAGGACGTCGCCGCCACCGTCAATGCGCTGTACGGCCGCGCCTCGGCGATCGGTGAACTCGGCGCACGACCGCGTCCACTCGCAGACGAGCTGCGGGATAACACCGTCGCGCCCACAGGCGCCCCACCGCAACTCGCGGCGGCACCGCCGCCAATGCGGACCGCCGGCTTCGTCGGCGAGGTCACGATCGTGCCTGACGCTCGGTCGAACAGCCTGCTCGTTCGGGCATCCCGCGAAGACTTCCAGCTTGTCGAAGCCGCGGTGCGAGAGATCGATGTCCGGCCTTTGCAGGTCCTGATCGAGGTCCTTGTTGTCGAGGTGCGACGCTCCAGCGCGACCTCCCTCGGCCTCGACCTGCAGCTGCGGTCCACGAAGGTCGGCAATGTGGGAACCGTCTCGGGCGGACAGTCCGGGCTCGGGCTGGGTGACCTGGTGCTCTCGGTCATGGATGTCGGCGGCAGGAACATCGATGCGACGCTGCGGGCGGCCGGGGCGGTCGGCGACGCGCGCGTCGTGAGTCGCCCGGTGGTCATTGCCGCCAACAACGAGGACGCCAGCATCCTCGTCGGCTCGCAGCGACCGTTCGTCCAGGTGCAACGATCCCTCCCAACCGAGTCGCCGACGCGCGATCAGGTCGTCCAGTACAAGGACGTCGGCACGCGGCTGGTCGTGCGCCCGACGATCAGCGACGATCGCTATGTCATGCTCGACGTGATGCAGGAAGTCAACCAGGCCACGGCAGAGTCGGCGTTCGATGCCCCCGTGATCTCGACGAGAACGTTGAAGACGCGCCTGCTGATCAAGGATGGGCAGATGGTCGTCCTCGGCGGATTGACCGACCGCCAGCGTGACCATGCACAATCGGGCGTTCCATTCCTGTCGAGGATCCCCTGGCTCGGAGGGCTCTTTGGTCGCGTCACCGACCAGGTGACCGAGACCGAGCTCTTCATCTTCATCCGGCCGCAGGTGCTCAAGACGGACAATGACGCCGGCTCGGTGACCGACCCCAAGCTGAAGCGCACGGGCGAGGAGCCTCGATGACGACGCGCGCGCTGCTCGCAAGCCTTCTCCTCGGGGATGCCCCGGCGATCTCCCGGCTTCGCGAGACCATTGCATTGATCGCACCCAGCACCGTGCCAGTGGTGATCGAGGGCGAGACCGGCACCGGCAAGGAGGTCGTAGCGGACGCGCTCCACCGACTCAGCGGCCGCACCGGGCGCTTCGTGCCCGTGAATGTGTGCGCTATTGCGGAGAGCATGGCCGAGGATGCGCTCTTTGGACACGAGCGTGGCGCGTTCACGGGTGCGGCGGCGGAGTCCTCCGGGTACTTGCTCGCTGCCCACAGGGGCACCCTGCTCCTCGACGAAGTCGCGGGGATGCCATCGTCCCTGCAGGCCAAGCTGCTTCGAGCCATCGAAACTCGTGAAGTCTGGCGCGTCGGCGGAAACGCTGGTCGCGCGAGCGATTTTCGCGTGCTCGCGGCGACGAACGTCTCCCTCGGTGCGCTGGTCAGCCGAGGCGCATTGCGTATCGACTTGGCTCACCGACTGAACGGCATCACCTTGAGGATCCCTCCTCTCCGCGATCGACTGGCGGACGTTGTAGTCTTGGCGCAACACTTCCTCTGGCAGTACCGCCGCGATGGCGGCGGCGACGTTACGCTCAGCGACGGGCTCAAGCGCCTCCTGTTGTCCCACTCCTGGCCGGGCAATGTCCGTGAGCTGCGACAGGTGATGGAAACGGCCAGCGTCCTCGCGGGCGCCGGGCCGATCGGCGCGCGACTCGTCGAGGAGCTCTTGCAAGGCACCGCGCCGGCATCGACCAAGCCCATCGTGCAACAAAGCGCGCAGCGGCACGCGATAGTCTCGGCCCTTCGCGCGGCGGCCGGCTCGGCCCACGCTGCCGCCAGCCTGCTCGGTGTCAGTCGAGCGACACTCTATCGCAGGGTGAGTTCTCTGGGCATCGAGCTGCAAGAGTTCCGCGATCTTGGTGGATCACGGAGTCCTGACGGACCGGTGCCCAGTTGAATCGCCATGGCGTATGCAGACGACGATTCACGCTGCTCGACCACGCCGTGAATCGCGGGGGCGCGATGTCCTGCCAGCTCGACCCTCGCGGCGGTGAGCAGGCGATGTATCTGGTTCCCCCCGAGGGTGCGGCTGCGCGCGGGCGCGGCGATGGGTCTAACGCAAGGTCAGGTTGGGTCGCTGGCCGACGCTGACTCAGACTCGCGGCGCTTGCCCTCACCGTGTGCTTGCTCACCTGGCGACGTGGCATCCTCCATCGGCTTGAGGCGCGTCGAGAATGCCGGGGCCTCAATCCAGCGCCAGTTGCGGCCGGTGATCGCCAGCTTGCCGAAGACGGCGACGCCTCCGACCATGCTCGCCAGACCGGCCCACGACTGCCAATCGCGATAGCGTGCGTCCGTCAGGGCCCCGTAGAGCATGAGGAGCGCGAACAGCGTCGCCAGCAGCGTGAGCAACGCGGATGCCGCTCGTTCAACAAAGCCGTATCGCGGTCCTTGCATGGGCGACTCCTGTTCACTCGGGGTCCTGCTG
>JACQES010000258.1 GCA_016200495.1 Gemmatimonadota bacterium | reverse complement strand
TCGAGCGACTGCGCGTCATCCGCCAGCGGCGCCGCCATCACCGCGTGCCCGCGTCCGAACACGAGCCAGTTGGGCGCCGCGACCGTCACCCCTTCGGCGCCGTGCACGAGCCGCCGCCACCGCTTGCGCCGCACGTCGAGCGCGCCGATGGCGCCCACCTCGCCGTCGCCGCGGAAGTACGAGAACAGCACCGTCGGCGTGCCCGGCACCTTGGCCAGCTTCACGACGCGCCCGACCGAATCGTTGGCGGGCAACAGCACCTCCCCCGCGCCCCCGGCCACCGCCACGCGCGCGATCGCGCCGTCGTCGCGCACGTAGTACAGGAAGTTGTCGTCACCCCACTCCCCGTGCTGCGCGCTGTCGGCGAGCACGCGCTCGGTGCGGGCGCCGGCCAACTGCAGCACGCGCAGTTGTCGTCCGCCATCGTCCGTCGCGGTGAACCCGATCGACTGGCCATCCGGCGCATAGAAGGGCTCGGTGGCGCTCGTTCGCAACGTGACCGGTGCCGCGTCACCGAGCGCCCCCGTGAGCAGGATGTCGTCGGCCGTCGCGAAGAGCACGTGGGTGCCGTCCGGACTCAGGTCGGCCGTGGCGAGCGCGAGCGTGTCGCTCACGCGCAGCGCGACGCGCAGCGCGGGGGGAAGCGCCGGCTTCCGCCCCTGCCACAGCGCGCGACCCGCGCCCACCACCGCGAGCACGATGACCGCGGCCGCCGCCAGGCGTGGCCACCGCCGCGGGGGGGTCATCACCACCGCCGCGCTCGCGCGCGGCGTGGCCGCACCCGGCGTGGCGCGCATCGTGACGATCGGTTCGCCCGTCGGCGTCGGGTAGCGCGGCGTCATCACCGGCCCACCCTCGACGATCGGAGCGCCGCGAGGCGGCGTCGGCGCGCGCGGTGGCGCGACGGGCGTCCCCGTCGCGGGCGTGGCCGCGGGACGCACGGCGGAGGGCGCGCTCAGGACGTCCGGCCGCGAGGCGCCCTCGACCGACGGTTCGGCGACAGCCTCCGTGCGCGCCGCGGGCGAGGCCGGCTTCCCCGCAGCCGGCGTGCGCCGCCTGGGCTCCACGGGTGGCACGCCGGCGGCTGGCGTCTTCGGGCGGGGCGCGGCGGGTGGCACCGTTCCGTTCGCGGTGGCGTGGCCCGCCTCGGGCTGAGCGGTCGGGGTCTCGCGCGTCGTTCCGGCGGCGGCGCCGTTCCCCGCGGCAGGCGGCGCCATCTCCTCCCCGAAGGGCTCGAGCAACGGCAGGTCGGCCAGCGAGGCGCGCACCTCGGGCGGCGCCACGACGCGCGACACGATCGGCGTCGGGTGCATGCTGGGTGGCAGCGGTGGCGGCACCGCGGGTGCGACGGCCGGCGTCGGAGGCGCCACGACCGCGTCGTCGACCTTCGCCGAGTTGGGCGGTGTCGCCTCCGCGCTGTCCGGCGCGGGAGGCCGCTCGGCAACCACGGCCCGCGACACGATGGGCGTCGCGTGCGGATCGAGCGTCGGGCCACCCGTCGGCGGCGTCAGGCGGGGTCTTGAGCGCGATCGTGGTGCGCGTGGTGAAGTACGGGTTCTCGAGCGCCTCCACGAACGCCATCGCGGTCGCGAACCGGTCCTCCGGCTTCTTGGAGATCGCGGTGCGGATCGCCGCATCCACGTTGGGCGGGATGCTCGGATCGACCTGCGACGGCGACGGCGGCGTCACGGTCACCACCTGCGACGCGATCGCATGCGGCGTGTCACCCCGGAAGGCGGGTACGCCGGTCACCATCTCGTACGCCACGCTGCCCAGGGCGAAGATGTCGCTTCGGCCGGTCACCTCGTGCTCGCCCGTGGCCTGCTCCGGGCTCAGGTACTGCGTGATCCCGAGCTGCATCCCCATGTCGCGCATCCGCGACGTCCCAGCCTGCCACATCGCCACCGACACCCCCCAGTCGGTGAGCTTGGCGCCGTCCTCGGTGAGGATGATCGCGTCGGGCTTGAGGTCGCGGTGCGCGTGCCCCTGCTCATGCGCGTACTGCAGCGCGGCCGCGACGTCGCGGATGATCGGCAGCGCCGCGCCGATCGTCAGCTTCCCCTCCCGCCGGAGGCGCGCGGTGAGCGTCTCGCCCACGACCGGCGGCGTCGCGTAGTAGAGCGAGGCGTAGGCGGACCCGAAGTCGTGGATGGGGACTATGTTCGGGTGATGCAGCGCTTGCGCCGCCTTCATCTCGCGCTCGAACAGCTCCGCGCCGATCGCCTCGGCCGCCTCGGGCCACATGATGCAGAGCAGGACGTCGCGCTTGAGCTTGAGGTCGTGCGCCCGGTACAGCGTCGCGCGGCCGCGCGCCCCCAGGTTCTCGTCCAGCCGGTAGCGCACCGCGATCGCGAACGACACGCGGGGGGGCTCCGCCGGCGACGCCGCAACCGGACGCACCGGGGGTGCGGCCGGAGCTGCGGCCGGGGGCGCCTCGTCCGCTGGGCGGGCAGCGGCCCGGGAATCGCGGCGACGCGGCGTGGACATCCGTGGAAAGTGGCGACCGGCGACACCCCTCGGGAAGGGGCCACCGGGTGACGCACGGGCTCGTCCTCGGGAAGTTCCTCCCCTACCACGCCGGGCACGCCCACCTGATCACCGAGGCCCGTCGGCAGGTGGACCGGCTCACCGTCCTCGTCTGCTCGATCGCGGCGGAGCCGATCGAGGGGCGTCTGCGGCATGGCTGGGTCTTTCGCAGCCACCGCGACTGTCGCGTCCTGCACGTGGACGAGGAACTCCCGCAGGCGCCGGCGGACGCGCCGGACTTCTGGCCCATCTGGACCGAGGTCGTGGCGCGCCACGCGGGTCGCGTGGACACGGTCTTCACCTCGGAGCCGTACGGCGGCGAACTGGCGCGCCGGCTCGGCGCCCGGCATGTAGCCGTCGACCCCGAACGGCGCGTCGTGCCGGTGTCAGGCTTGGCCGTGCGTGCGGACCCGATGGGCCTCTGGCGCTTCATTCCCGCCGAGGTGCGCCCGCACTACCTCCGCCGCGTCGCCATCCTCGGCGCCGAGTCCACGGGCAAGACGACGCTCAGTCGCCGCCTCGCGGACGCGCTGGACACGGCCTGGGTGCCCGAGTTCGGACGGCTGTACTGCGAACACCGCGATGCCCTGGCACTCCGCCCGCACGACTTCGAGGCGATCGCCTGGGGGCAGGACGGCTGGGAGGCGGAGGCCGCGCGCCGCGCCGAGCGCGTGCTGGTGTGCGACACCGAGCTCCACACCACCAACACCTGGTCCGACATGGTCACTGGCTCGCGGCCGGACTGGATGACCGTGGCGGCCCGTGACCGCCGGTACGACCTGGTGCTCGTCCTCGAGAATGACGTGCCGTGGGAGCACGACGGGACGCGCGTGCTCGAGAACCGGCGCGAGGAGCACCTGGCGCGGATCGAGGAGGAGCTGCGCGCCGCCGGACGGTCGTGGGTGCGCATCGGCGGCGATGCGGACGCGCGCTTCCGTCACGCCCTCGCGCTCGTGGCCCGGCTGGCGGAACGCTGACGGGGCGGCGCTAGTGCGCCGCCCCGCCTTCGGACGCCTTCACGTCCCGTCCTCGCGCCTCGGCCAGCTTCCGCGCGATGCCGCGATAGAACGCGGCGTCCACGGGTTTCCCGTCGGCCTCGAGCGTCTTGGCCGCCAGTTCGATCGCGAACAAGATGTTGCCGAGGTAGAGCTGCGCCAGCTCGGCGACGCCCGGCTCGTCAGTCAAGCTTGGGCGGCACGAGCACCTGCGTGGTCGGCCCCTCGTCCGGCTCGTCGACCGACATGACCTGCACGACGATCGCGGTGATGTTGTCGAGGCCGCCGCGGCCGTTGGCCTCGCGGATCAGGTTCTCGACCATCCGCGCGGGGGTCGTGCGGGCGAGCAGCAGCTGCGCGATGCGCCGGTCGTCGACCATGCCGGTGAGGCCGTCGGACGCCACGAGGAACAGGTCCCCCGTGAGCACCTGGCCGCCGTACGTGTCCGGTTCGACCGAGTCGCCGGCCCCGACACAGCGCGTGATCACGTTGCTGTAGGGGTGGTAGCGCGCCTGCTCGGGCGTCAGGTACCCGGCGTCCACCTGCTCCTGCACGTACGAGTGATCCTTCGTGACCTGATGCAGGACGCCGTTGCGCAGCATGTACACGCGCGAGTCGCCCACCTGGCCGATCAGGTACCGGCTGCCGCCCAGCAGGAGCACGGAGGCGGTGGTTCCCATTCCCTGCTTGTCCACCTCGGCGAGGGTCCGCTCGTAGATGGCACGATTGGCGAGCTGCAACGCCGCCATGACGCGCTGCGTCGGCTCGTCGCCCGAGAGCGAGGTCAGGCTCGAGAGTTCGCGCGTGACGATCTGGACCGCCATCTCGCTGGCGACCTCGCCCGCGGCGTGGCCGCCCATGCCATCGGCGACGATGAAGACGCCCCGCTGGTCATTGGCATCGGCAAAGAAGGCATCTTCATTGCCGGCCCGGATCATGCCGACATCGGTGCGAGCCGCGACGGAGAGGTGCACGAAGCTCGGGTCTCGGGGCTACTTGAGGAGGAGGAAGTAGGCCGCCGCAGCAATCGCCACGACTCCCACGAGAATCCAGATGACGGGCGAGCCCTTCTGCGCGGGCGCGGCAGCAGGCGCGCTCGGAGGAGGAGGCGCGCTCGGCGGCGCCGGAGCCTTCGGCACCTCGGGTACGGTCGTCGCGAGAGGCGCCTTGGGAGCGGGCGCGGGTGCCGGCGGCGGAGCCGCAGGCGCGGGAGCCGGCGCAGGCGCGGCGGCCACCGGAGCTGGTGCAGGTGCGGGAGCGGGCGGCGGCGCGGGCGCCGGCGCGGGGGCGGCCGCCGGCTTGGCTGCGGCGGCCTGCGCCTTGTCGGCGTAGAACCGGAACTCCTCGGGCCCGATGCGGATCACGTCGGCACGGCCCAGGGTCTGCGTGCCGTCGACACGCTTCCCGTTGACCCAGATGCCGTTGGTGCTCGTATCAATGATGTAGTAGCCGTCGGGCCCCGACGAGATCTCGGCGTGGTTGCGCGACACCTCGCCGCTCGCGATCACGACGTCG
>JACQES010000046.1 GCA_016200495.1 Gemmatimonadota bacterium | reverse complement strand
GGATGCGGAGCGCGACGCGCTGAACTGGCGCGCTCGCGCGCGCGGAGCCAACCTACACGATCCCCGCTGCCCCCCGTCATGCGACCGTCCGCTCTCCCTGCGATGCCGCCGCGCGCCTCGCGTCCCACCGTCCGTGAACGCGCGCCACGGACACTTCGCCTGCGTGCGCTCCCGTTCGTTGTCTGCCTCCTCGCGGGCGCGGGCTGCGCGGACAGGGGGAACGGCACCGCGGCGGCGCCGGACACCGGCAGCGTGGCGGCATCGAGCAGCGCGGCGACGAGCGCCTCGGCCTCGGGCGCCGCGATCGGCGTGCCGCGCACCGCCAAGCCCGGCGAATGGACGATGCCCGGCGGCGACTACGCGAACTCGCGGTTCAGCGACCTCGAGGACATCACTCCCGCCAACGCGAAGGGGCTGCAGGTGGCGTGGGCGTTCAGCACCGGGGTGCTGCGCGGGCACGAGGGGCAGCCGCTGGTCATCGACAACACGATGTACCTCGTGACGCCGTATCCCAACGTCGGCTACGCGCTCGACCTCAAGGAGGCGGGGCAGCCGCTCAAGTGGCGCTTCCGCCCGGAGAACGCGCAGGCGGCCGCAGGGCGCGCGTGCTGCGACGTGGTGAATCGCGGCGCGGCGTACTTCGAGGGGCTCATGATCTACAACCTGCTCGACGGGCACACGGTCGCCGTGAACGCGCTCACCGGCCAGCAGGTCTGGAAGACGCGCATGGGCGACGTCAGCCTCGGCGAGACGATCACCATGGCCCCCATCATCGTGAAGGGCAAGGTGATGGTGGGCTCGAGCGGCGGCGAGATGGGGGTGCGCGGCTGGATGGGGGCGCTCGACGCGAAGACGGGCAAGGTGCTCTGGCGCGCGTACAACGTCGGGCCCGACGCCGACATGCTCATCGACTCGAGCTTCCACCCGTTCTACGCGCACGACAAGGGCGCGAACCTCGGCGTGAGCAGTTGGCCGGGCGAGAGCTGGAAACAGGGCGGCGGCGTGGCGTGGGGCTGGGTGTCGTACGATCCCGCGCTCAACCTCGTGTACTACGGCACCTCGAACCCGGGGCCGTGGAACGAGAAGATGCGCGCGGGCGACAACAAGTGGACCTGCGCGATCCTCGCGCGCGACGCCGACACGGGCAAGCTGCGCTGGGTGCTCCAGGTGACGCCGCACGACATGTGGGACTACGACGCGGTCAACGAGAACATCCTCGTGGACCTGACCGTAAAGGGCGTGGCGCGCAAGGCGCTCGTGCACTTCGACCGCAATGGCTTCGCGTACACGGTGGACCGCGCGACGGGCGAGGTGCTGCTGGCCGAGCCGTTCGTGCACGTGAACTGGGCCAAGGGGATCGACCTCACGACCGGCCGGCCGATCGTCAATCCGGCCAAGACCACGGAGGGCGAGCGGCAGGTCAAGAACATCTGCCCGTCGCTCGAGGGCGGGAAGAACCAGCAGCCGGCGGCGTTCAGCCCGGTGACGGGACTCTTCTACGTGCCGACGGTCAACCTCTGCATGGACTTCAAGGCGCGCCCGGTCAGCTACATCCCGGGCACGCCGTACATCGGCGCCGACGCGCCCGAGGCGCAGGGCCCGGGCGGCTTCGGCGGCGAGTTCATCGCCTGGGATGCGAGCACGGGCACGAAGGCGTGGGGGATCAAGGAGCCGTTCCCGATCTGGAGCGGCGTGCTCGTGACCAAGGGGGGCGTGGCGTTCTACGGCACCTTGGATGGCTGGTTCAAGGCGGTGGATGCGAAGACGGGCACGCCGCTCTGGAAGTTCAAGGTCGGCTCTGGCGTCGTCGGCAACCCGATCAGCTATCGGGGCCCCGACGGCAAGCAGTACGTGGCGGTGTACGCGGGCATCGGAGGGGACATGGGACTGCTCATCGCGGGCGACGTCGCGGCCAACCTGCCATATGACGTGCGCGAGCGCGGCACGACGCTGCCGGGGCTCGCCAAGTGGACGAGCTGGGGGGGCGAGCTCTTCGTCTTCGCGATTCCATGAGCCGCGCCGCCCTGCTCCGCCGCCTCGTGCCGCACCTGGCGCTCGCCGTGCTGACAGCGGGTGCCGTGGTCTCGTTCCTGCGCGTGCGGCCGGGCGCCGCCGCGCCGCAGGCGGGGCCGGACACGCTGCGCTTCGTGCCGCATCCGGAGACGCATCCGGTCGGGTGGCCGTCGCACGACCGGCCGCCCACGCTCACCCACCCGTACGCGCCCGACAAGCAGGCGATCGCCGTGGGCGCGAAGCTGTACGTGTCGTACAACTGCGTGGACTGTCACGGCGCCGACGGCAACGGCTCGATGGGACCGTCGCTCGCCGACGGCCGCTGGCACTTCGGCGGGAGCGATGGCGAGGTGTTCGAGTCCATCTACGAGGGCCGCCCCGACGGCATGCCCGCGTGGGGCGGCCGGATCTCGAACGACCAGGTCTGGATGCTGGTCGCGTACGTGCAGTCGCTCAACGGCGGGCGCGACGTGAGCACGTCCAACTTCTCCGGCCGGTTGGTCGAGCGCAGCGGTCACTAGCGCGCGCCGGGTCCCGGATGCGACGAAGGCCCCGCGTTCTCGTCGACGCGGGGCCTTCTCGTCGTCACCGCCCGATCACGCCGCGACCGGCTCCGCCTCGCGCGCCTTGCCGTACGCCGAGCGCAGCAGCCCCGCCGCCGTGTACAGCACGACGAGCACCACGAGCCACCGCACCGCGTTGAGCGGCAGGCTCTTCACGATGTACGCGGCGATGAGCACCGCGGGCAGCCCGCCGAGCGAGAGCGACATGGAGGTGCCCGTCGCGAGCGCCCCCTTCTTCACGAAGCGCAGCCCCGCCACCGGCATCAGGAAGGCGCACGAGCCCATCATGATCGGGAACCCGGTCTTGGCGTTCATCCCGAGCAGGCTGACCGCGATCAGGCACGGCGCGTACAGGCCGATGCCGATCGTCATGAGGATGCCGAGCACGAAGTTGATGAAGATGCCGATGCCGAGCTTGGCGCCCGTGAGCGCGATCGCGTCGCCGCCGCCGGGAATCTGGTTCGTCACCTGCGCCAGCATCACGAGCGCCGCCGCGTGGACGCCTCGACCGGCACCAGCTGCGTGTAGATGAAGGTCTGCGCCATCGCGTTGATGGCATGCCCGACGTTGAGCGTGCCGGGAATGCGCTCGTCGGGAACGAGCCTGAAGAAGCGGAAGATGCTCGTGGTCGTGGCGAACGACCCGATGCCGAGCGTGTCGAGGAAGTTGGTGAAGAAGCCGATCCCCAGGTCCGTCGGCGTGATCTTCGCGTCGTCGCCTTCGAGGCCGGGGGTGCCGGGGCGCCGGGCGCGCACGGCGAGCCACCGCCGCACCAGCACGACGACGTGCCAGACGACGAAGACGGCCAGCGTGCCAAGCAGTCCATCGAGCAGCAGGTCGCGGCCGGGGGGCGTCGCCTCGGCCGCCTGCACGAGCGGCATCACGGCGTCACCACCGGCGGCACGTACACGTCGGGCAGCCCGACGTCCTTCATCAGCTTGTTGAATTCCGCGAGGTCGAGCTGCTCGAGCTTGCGCATGATCTGGAGTTGTACCTCGAGCT
>JACQES010000236.1 GCA_016200495.1 Gemmatimonadota bacterium | reverse complement strand
ACCATCGCGCCGACGACGAGCCCGATGGCGGGGAGCGCGGTGCCGAACACGACGAGCTTCTGCTTGATCGAGTCGAAGAACGACGCGCCCGACGTGGCCGACTCGACGCTGAAGTTGTCGGGGATGGCGGGGCCGAGCTTCCGCTGCGCGCGCATGGCCTCGCGTACCTTCTCCATGGCGTCGGTCATGGAGACGGCGTCGGGGGCCTCGACCATGAACGAGCCGACGTCGCCGGCGGGGTTGGTCACGCGCATCATCGGCGAGGTGGACGGCGCGATCGCGAGGCGGTCGAGCGAGAAGCCGAACACCGAGCCCTGCTTCTCGATCAGCCCGATGACCTCGTACGAATCGTTGCCGACCCGGAGCGTGCGGCCGATCGGGTTGAGGCTGGGGAAGAAGAACTCCGCGACCTCGGTGCCGATGACCACCACGCGCGCGCCGTCCTGCTGCTCGCGCCCGTTGAAGACCCGGCCGGCGGTGAGGTTGTAGCGCTTGATCTGGAAGATGTCGGGCTCGCCGGCGGTGGCCTGCACCTGGCGCGGGCGGCTGTAGGCCGAGTTCGCGTACGCGAAGGAGGTGCCGTAGACGGACGAGAGGCTGCCGGGCGGCAGCACGGCGCGGAGCGGCAAGATGTCGCGGGCGTAGATGCGCGGCCGGCGGGCGTAGAGGCGCCGCGTGGCCTCGTCGGGGGGGCCGAAGAAGGCGGCGGGCCGGCGGCTCAGCGTGAACGTGTTGACCCCGCCGAGGATGCGCGCCGCGAAGTCGGTCTCGACATAGCGTGACATCCCCTCGACGATCGACACGACCGTGATCAGGAACATGACGCCGATCATCACCCCGAGCAGGGTAAAGAACGACTTCAGCTTCTGGACGCGGATCTGGTGGAGGGCGAGCCAGACGGCTTCGAGGACGGGCATCGTCACGGAAGTTATCCGGTCCGCCCGCCCTCGCGCTGCCCTCCGTCCTACTCGTACCGGAGGGCCTCGACGGGGTCGAGCCGGGCGGCGCGGATGGCCGGGAGCATGCCGAAGAGCACGCCCGTGAGCACGGCGCCGCCGAGCGAGAAGCCGATGGCCTCGACCGGCACGGAGGCCGGAACGGGCGTCGTCGCCCGCACGATGTACGCGATGATCGACCCGAGCGCGAGGCCGATTGCGGAGCCGATGCTGGTGAGCGTCGCCGCCTCGACGAGGAACTGCCAGAGAATGGTGATCTTGGTGGCGCCGAGCGCCTTGCGGACGCCGATCTCGCGGGTGCGCTCGGTGACGGAGATCATCATGATGGCGACGACGCCGACGCCGCCGACGAGGAGCCCGACGGCCGAGAGGGCGAGCCCGACCATGAAGATGGCGCCGAAGAGCTGGTCGAAGGCGGCCATCATCCGCTCCTGGGTGACCAGGAAGAAGTTGTTGGGCGTGCCGGGGCGCAGGCCGCGCCGTCCGCGGAGCGCGGCGGTCACCTCGTCCATGACGTCGGCCTGGTCGGTGCCGTCGCGCGGCTTGACCATGAGCACGATGCCGCGCCGCCAGATGTCGAGCTGGCGCTTGGCGGTGACGATGGGGATGATGGCGCGCGGCTTGTCGGGGCCGCGGCCGTCCATGGTCTTGAGGAAGCCGCCCTTGGTGTGGTACACGCCGATGACGGTGAACTGCTTGTCCTTGACGAGGAGCTGCTTCCCGACCGGGTCGGAGTCGCCGAAGAGCTGGGCCTTGAGCGAGTCGTTGATGATGAGCACCGGCTCGCCGTTCTCGTTCTCCTTCTGCGAGAAGTTGCGGCCGGGGTCGATGTCGCCGACGTCGGTCTGGATCCAGTCGGCGCTGAAGGCGTCGTAGCCCACGGAGCCGAGGTACCGGTCCCTGTAGCGCATCGGGGCGCTCGAGACCCAGATCTCGGTGACGGCCTGCACGCTCGGGAGCCGCCGGATCATCTGCGCCTCCTCGGCCGAGATGGCGGGGTTCTTGCGCTCGGGGCAGGTGTCGTCGGAGCCGTCGCAGTTGTTGATGCCGATCGAGCGGCGGCGGACCTGGAACGAGGTCGCGCCGAAGGCGTCCACGTCCTCCTGGAAGCTCTGTTTGATGCCGTGCGTCGCGGCCGCCATGGCGACCACCACGAACACGCCCACGGCGATGCCCATGATGGTGAGGGCGGCGCGGACCTTGTTGGCGCGAAGCGCGTCGAGGGCGATGATGACCCCCTCGCTCGCGAGGGCGATCGAGTCGAGGATGCGCATGCGCTATTCCTGCCGCAGGGCGGCGATCGGATCGAGGCGCGACGCGCGGCTCGCCGGATAGAGCCCGGCGACGATCCCGACGCCGGCCCCCACGACCAGGGCGGCCGCGATGCTCCACGGCGCCACCGAGGCCGGCAGCGGCGTGAGCGCGGCGACGAGCTTGGCCCCGCCGATCCCGAGCCCGATCCCGATCGCGGCGCCCACCACCGAGAGCGTCGCCGCCTCGACGAGGAACTGGCCCATGATGTCGCGCCGCCGGGCGCCGAGCGCCTTGCGGATGCCGATCTCGCGGGTGCGCTCGGCCACCGCCACGAGCATGATGTTCATGATCACCATCGCGCCGACGACGAGCCCGATGGCGGGGAGCGCGGTGCCGAAGACGATGAGCTTCGACTTGAGGTCGTTGAAGAAGCCCAGCGCCGACTCGCTCGACTCGAGGATGAAGTTGTCGGGCCGCGACGGGGGCAGCTTGCGCACGGAGCGGAGGAGTTCGCGCACGGTCTCGCGCCCCTCGTCCACGCCCGCCTCGGTGGGGGCCTGCACGATCAACTGGTCGATGTTGCCGAGCGGGTTGGTGAGGCGCGACATCGGCGAGTTGAACGGCGCGATCGCGAGCCGGTCCATCGAAAAGCCGAGGATGTTGCCCTGCTTCTCGATCGTGCCGATGACGCGGAACGGCACCCCCTTGACCCGCAGCTCGCGCCCGATCGGGTCGAGGTTCGGGAAGAAGTGCTCGGCGATCTCGGTGCCGATCAGGATGACGGGGAGGCCGAGGCGCTCCTCCTGCTGCGAGAAGGCGCGGCCGTGCGCGACGCCGTACTTCTTGATCGTGAAGTAGTCGCCGTCGGCGGCGACGGCGAGCACCTGGCGCGGCCGCGCGTACGGCGTGCTCGCGTAGATGAACTCGGTGTTCTCGATGGCGGTGCGGAAGTCCGGCCCGAGGGTCTGCCGGATCATCGTCGCGTCGTTCTCGTAGAAGCGCGGGCGCCGCTGCCACTCGCGCCAGGTCGCCTCGGTGACGTTCCCGAAGTTGAAGTCGGGGAAGCGGCGCACGTTGAACGTGTTGACGCCGATGAGCTTGGCGGCGAAGTCCTCCTTCATGTACGTGCTCATCCCCTCGACGATCGAGACGACGGCGATCAGGAACATCACGCCGATCATGACGCCGAGGAGGGTGAAGAAGCTCTTGAGCTTCTGCACCCGGATCGTGTCGAGGGCGAGCCGGACGGATTCCGCGAAGTTCATCGGGTCACTCGAAGCGCAGCGCCTCCACGGGGTCGAGCCGCGCGGCGCGCGCCGCGGGCACCATGCCGAACGCCACGCCGGTCACGACGCTCGCGCCGATCGCGGCAAGGATCGCGAGGGGCGGGACCGAGGCCTGGATCGGCGTGGCCGCGCGGACGATCGCCGCGAGCCCCCAGCCGCCCAGCAACCCCACGAACGCCCCGACGCCGGTGAGCGTCACCGCCTCGACGAGGAACTGGAACAGGATCGTGGCCCGCGTGGCGCCGAGCGCCTTGCGGACGCCGATCTCGCGCGTGCGCTCGGTGACCGAGATCATCATGATCGCCACGACGCCGACGCCGCCCACCAGGAGGCCGACCGCCGAGAGCGCGATCATCACCAGGAACATCGTCCCGAAGATCTGGTTGTAGGTGGACATGAGCTTGTCCTGCGTCAGGATCGCCCAGTTGGCGGGATCGACCGGACGCAGCCGGCGCATGCCGCGCATGGCGGCCTCGACCTCGTCCACCGCCTCGGCCGTGCTCACCCCGGGACGCGGCTTGACCGCGAGCCCCATGTCCCAGAGCCGGACGTTGAGCGTGCGGTTGAGCGTGAGGATCGGGATCACGGCCTTGGGCCGCGACCCGCCGCTCAGGAAGGACGAGTTGTCCTTGTAGACGCCGATGACGGTGAAGGGCGATCCGTTGAGCTGCACCTCGCGCCCGACCGGGTCACCCTCGCCGAAGAGGCGCTCGGCCGTGATCGTGCTGAGGACGGCGACGCGCGCCCCGCTGCGCGCCTCCATCTCGGTGAAGGCGCGCCCGCCCGGCTGGATGTCCGGCGCGGAGAGCGAGCCCCAGTTGCCGGTGTAGGCCTCGACCCCCACCGACTTGAGCGTCTTGTCGCGGAACTTCGCGGCCACCGACCAGTCCATCCGCGCCCCCGCCTGCTCGACGCTCGGCAGCCGGCGCAGCGCCTCGAGCTCCGGCATGGTGATGGACGGGTTGCGCAGCCAGCGGCACGTCTCGCCCGAGTCGTCGCAGGCCTCGAAGCTGATCGGGAAGCGCGACACGAAGAACGTCGTGGGTCCCGCCGACTCGAAGTCGCGGGCCACCGATTCGTTGATGCCGTGCACCGCGGCCGAGATGCCGACGACGGCGAACACCCCGACGGCAACGCCGAGGATGGTGAGTCCCGCACGCACGCGGTTGGCGCGCAGCGCGTCGAGGGCGATGCGAACCCCCTCGGTCAGGTTGTACAGCCGGGCGGTGAGGGTGGCCATGCTCATTCCTTGCGCAGGGCCGCGATCGGGTCGAGGCGCGCCGCCCGGCTCGCCGGATAGACGCCGGAGACGATGCCCGTGCCGGCGCCCACGAGCACGCCGACGATGATGGACCAGGGGGCGACGCTCGCGGGCATCGGCGTCACGGCCGTGATGAGGCCGGCCAGGCCGAAGCCGAGGGCGATGCCGGCGAGGGCGCCGACGGTGGACAGCGTCGCCGACTCGATCAGGAACTGGGTGAGGATGTCACGCGCCCGGGCGCCGAGCGCCTTGCGCACGCCGATCTCGCGGGTGCGCTCGGCCACGGCGACGAGCATGATGTTCATGATCACGATCGCGCCGACCACGAGGCCCAGGGCGGGCAGGGCCACGCCGGCGATGACGAGGTAGCGCTTGATCTTGCTCCAGAACTCGAGCGCTGACTCGGGCGTCTCGATCGAGAAGTCGTCGGGCTGGCCCGGGTGCAGGCGGTGCCGCGCGCGCATGAGGGCGCGCACGCGCTCCATGGCCTCGGAGAGGACCGCGGGGTCGGGGGCCTGCATGGCGACGGCGTCGATCACGTGCGGGCGGCGGTTGAGCAGCCGGTGCACGGGGGCCTTGAAGGGCGCGATGGCGATGTTGTCGAAGCTGAGCCCGAAGGCGCTGCCTTGCGTCTCGGTGACGCCGACGATCAGGTACGGCAGCCCGCCCATCTTGAGCTCGCGGCCGATCGGGTCCACGCCGGGGAAGAGGCGGCGCTCGAGCTCGGGCCCGATGACGATGACGTTCTCGCCGAAGCTGACCTCCTGCGCGGTGAAGGGGCGACCGCGCGCGATCCCCAGCTTCTTGAGCGCGAAGTACTCGCCGTCCACGGCCATGACGCGGGCCGAGCGGGGCTTCGAGTAGTGCGACTCGACCTTGAGGTTGTCCTCGGAGAACATCGCCCAGCGCACGCCGGCCGGGAGCGCCTCGACGACCGGGGTGACGTCGGACTCCATGATGCGCGGCCGCCGGCGGTACGACATCCAGACCGACTCGTCGACGTCGCCGATGTTGATGTTCGGGCGGAAGCGGAGCTCGGCCGTGTTGACGCCGATGATCTTCCCGACGAGGTCCTGCTCCATGTAGCGCCCCATCCCCTCGACGATCGAGACGACGGCGATGAGGAACATGACGCCGATGGTCACGCCGAGGAGCGTGAAGAAGCTCTTGAGCTTCTGCGCGCGGATCTGCGCGAGCGCGAGGCGGATGGCGTCGAGGAAGGGCATGGGCTCGGCGGTCCCTACGCGGGGCAGACGCCGAGGTTTCACGCCCGGCCGAAACGCGGCGGGGGCCCCCGTCGACCGAGGGCCCCCGCGTGTCGTTTCGACCTGCCCGGGCTAGTGCGCCTTGCCGCCCTGCGCGATGCGGGCCTGGAAGACCGCCTTGGGCTCATCGCTGGAAACGACGCCGTCCTTGAGCACGACGACGCGCCGGGCGTGCGCGGCGATGTCGGGCTCGTGGGTGACCATGATGACGGTCTGGCCCTGGTCGGCGAGTTCCTCGAAGACGCGCATGATCTCCTCGGAGGTCGTCGAGTCGAGGTTGCCGGTCGGCTCGTCGGCGAGGAGGATGGACGGGCGGTTGACGAGCGCGCGGGCGATGGCCACGCGCTGCCGCTGGCCGCCGGAGAGCTCGTTGGGCTTGTGGTGCACGCGTTCGCCCAGCTGCACGCGGGTGAGCGCCTCCATCGCGCGCTCCTTGCGCTCGGCCGCCGGCACGCCGGCGTACACGAGGGGGAGCTCGACGTTGGCGAGTGCGCTCGCCCGGGGGAGGAGGTTGAACGTCTGGAAGACGAACCCGATCTCCTTGTTGCGGACGCGGGCGAGCTCGTCGTCGGTCATCGTGGAGACGAGCTGGCCGTTGAGCCAGTACTCCCCCTCCGACGGCGTATCGAGGCAGCCGATCAGTCGTAGTGGCGCTTGATGCCGCGCGTGACGATGACCCACTCCGCCGCCGGCGCCTGGCCCTCGGCGCCGGTGACGGCGCGCCGCTCCGCCGTCGTCCCGAGCGCCACCTCGCCCGTGCGGGCCTCGGTGGCGGCGCTCACGACTTCTTCTCCGCGGGCTTCTTCGCGTCCTTGGCCGGCGCTTCCTTGATGAGCGCGCCGTCCTTGAGCTCGCGGATGGCCTGGTAGGTGCCGCCGACGATCTTCTCGCCTTCCTTGAGGCCGGAGACGACCTCGAAGTACTTCTCGCCGGCGATGCCGACCTTCACGGGGCGGAAGGTCACCTTGTTGTCGGTGCCGACCACGAAGACCCCCTCGACGTCCTTCTTGCCGACCTGCTTGGCGGGCTGCTGCTTGCTCCCCATCGCGACGGTCGTGTCCTTGTTCTGGAGCTCCTCGTTCTCGCGCACGGTCAGCGCGATGATCGGGATCGACAGCACGTTCTTGCGCGTGCTGGTGATAATCTTGGCCGTCGCCGAGAAGTCGGGGCGGGTGTCCTTGGGGGCGTTGATGAGCTGGATCGTGACCTCGTAGTCGATCGCCTGGTCGGTGCTCGACCCGGTGGCGTTGGCCGCCTTGACCGAGCTGTTCGAGATCTTGACCACCTTGCCGAGGAAGGTCGTGTCGGGGAAGGCGTCGATCTGCACGATGGCCGAGTCGCCGATGGTGATGCGGGCGACGTCGGTCTCGTCCACCTTGACCTTGGTCTCGAGCAGCGACATGTCGCTGATCACGAGCAGCGTGGCGGCGTCCTTGTTGAGCGTGCCCTGGATGGCCGTTTCGCCGTTCTCGACGTTGAGGCGCGTCACGCGGCCCGACATCGGCGCGGTGATGGTCGTGCGCGAGAGCTGCCACTTGGCGTCCTTGAGCGACGCCGCGGTCTGGTCGACCTGGTGCTCCTGCGCGTTGAACAGCTCCTTGTTGACCTCGGCGGTCGTGCGGAGCTGCTCGAGCTGGTCGTCGGAGACGAGGCCCGGGTTGACCTTGCGGATCTCCACGGAGCGCTTGTAGCTGCGCTCGGCCTGCTCCCAGCTGGCCTTGGCCTGCGCGGCGGCGGCCTTGGCCGCGGCGAGCAGCGCCTCGGTGCGCTGGACGTTGGCGTCGAACTGGCGCGGGTCGATCTCGAGGAGGAACTGCCCCTCGCGCACGATGTCGCCTTCCTTCACCGCGAGCCGCACGATGCGGCCCGAGATGTCGGCGCTCAGGTTGACCTTGGTGTGCGGCTGGACCTGGCCGCTGGCCGTGACCGAGGCGACGAGGTCGCGCTTGCTGACCGCCTCGACGCGGACCTCGGTGGCCTTGGGGCCCTTGTTGGCGGCCATCGTGACCGCGGCAATGGCGACGATGCCGACGCCGGCGGCGACCAGGGACCACTTCATGCGCTTGGACATCAGGAGCCTCTCGGGGCGGGAATCAGCGGAGGGGGTGACCAGCCGCCTGCTCGAGCGCGGCATAGTCGCGGTGGAACTGGAAGATCGCGGTGATCCGGTCGTTCTCGGCGCGCTCGAAGTCGGCGCGCGCCTGGATCACCTCGACGAGGGAATTGAGCCCGACGCGGTAGCGCTGTTCCGCGAGCGTGAGCGCCTCGCGCGCCGTTGACGCGTTGCGGGTGTTGAGCGTCACCGACTGCGCGTCCGTCTGCAGGGTGAGGTAGGCGGCCGTGACGTCGGCCGTCAGCTTGAGCTCCTGCGCCCGGACGTTGTACGCGGCATCCGACCGCGCCGCCTCGGCCAGCTGGACGCGCTGCTCGCGCGCGAAGCCGTCGAAGAGGGGGATCGAGAGGCCGGCGCTCAGGGTGTACGGGTTGCGCGTGAAGCTGAACGGGAAGGCGTCATTGCCCGCCTGCACCGCC
>JACQES010000219.1 GCA_016200495.1 Gemmatimonadota bacterium | reverse complement strand
GGGCCTTCGCGGCGCAAATTGCTGTCGGGCTCACGCTGCCGCTCGCGGCGGCTTGGCTCCCGGTGCGGCGCGGCTGCGCGGTGAGCGTCGCGACGGCCCTCCGCGGCGCAGGCCCGGCCGCCGTGAGCGCCTCGCGCGCGTGGTTCGGCGCGCGGAACACGGCGGCGGACGCGGGCGACGCCGCGCCGGCGCGCGCGGACCGCGGTGCCGCCGCGCCGCGCCCGTGGCTGCTGCCGGTGCGCAACCTCCGGCGCGCGCCGGTGCGCGCCGGACTCACGCTCCTCACGCTGGCCCTTGGCGGCGCGGTCTTCCTCGGCGCCGTCAACCTGCGCGCGTCCATCGTCGCGTCGGTCGACCATCTCTATGGCGACGTAATCCGCCACGACCTGAGCCTGCGCTTCGAGGCGCCTGCCGACCCGGCGCGGCTGCGCGCGGTGGCCGCCACCGTCAGCGGCATCGCTGCGGCGGAGGCGTGGGGCACCGCGCGCGCCACCATCATCGGCGACGACGCGCTGCCGCACGGGGCGCTCGTGGTCACGGGCATGGCGGCCGCGTCGCCCCTCAACGGCTACACCGTGCTCGCCGGCCGCTGGGTGGACGACGCGGACTCGACCGGCGTGGTCGTGAGCCGCGCCGTCGCCGCCGACGATCCGTCGTTCACCGTCGGGCGCACGGTGCGCCTCGCCGTCGGCGGCGTCGAGCGGTCGTGGCAGGTGCGCGGCATCGTCGACGGCGGCCCGTGGCCGGGCGCGTGGATGTCGCCCGCGTCGCTCACACGCGCCACCGGCGACCCGCGCACCCCGGTGCTCGCCGTGCGCGCCACCTCCCGCGACCCGTCGGAGCCGCTCCTCCTCGTCGGCCGGCTGCGCGACGCGTTCGAGTCGGCCGGTCTCCCCGTCGCGTCGAGCAACGTCGTGCAGGCCGGGCGCGGCGCCCTCGAGGACCACCTGCTCATGGTCGCGTCGTTCCTGGGCGTCGTGTCGCAACTCATGCTCATCGTCGGCGGGCTCGGCCTCGCCTCGACCATGAGCCTCGGCGTGCTCGAGCGCACGCGCGAGATCGGCGTCCTCAAGGCCATCGGCGCGTCGCACGCGCGGATCGGCGGGTTGATCCAGGCCGAGGGGCTGGCGATGAGCCTCGCCGGGTGGGCGCTGGCGCTGCCGCTCTCGCTGCCGATGTCGGTGGTCCTCGCGCGCGCGTTCGGCCGCGTGATGTTCGAGGTGCCGGTCACTTGGGTGCCGGCGTGGGGCGGCGTGCTGGTCTGGTTCGTGCTCGCGGTGGTCGTGAGCGTGGCCGCGTGCGGCTGGCCGGCGCGACGGGCCATGCGCATGAGCGCGGCGCAGGCGCTGGCGTGGGAGTGAAGGGCGGGAGCGCGGCCCCTCAGAGGGAGCGCGCCCGGGTACGCAGGTCGCGCTTGAGGCCGTCCAGCAGGTGGATGAACCGCGAGTCGCCCCGCAGCGCGTCCAGCTGCGGGTCCGTCGCAAAGAGCGGGTAGCAGGGGAATCCACCGTCGACGGCCTCCTGCAGCGACTGCAGGGCCTCGTCCTTCATGCCGAGCAGCGCGTAGGCCGATCCGATGTTGTAGGCGGCATGGTGGAAGTGGCCAAAGTTCTTCCCGAGGTCACGCGCCTCGGCTATCGCCTGCTCCGCGTCGGAACGCCGACCGGCAGCGGCCAGGATCATCGCGCGCACGCTGTGTCCGACTCCCCCTTCGTCCCGGGGGTAGTCGCGGAGGAAGCGGTCGATGAGGGCCGTCGCCTCGGCAACGCGCCCCATCCGGAAGAGCGCGGTCGCCTCCTGGAACGCCCAGAGCGAGGGGTTCCGCTCGAGCGGCGTACTCGTGAAGACCGCATGCGACCGCGCGAAGTCACCTCGGTACTGGGCGACGACGCCGTGCCGGAACCGGGCGAGCGTATTGCCCGGATTCAGCGCGAGCGCCCGGTCGAACTCCTCCTCGGCCTCGGCCAGCATGCCGATGTGCATGTAGACCATGCCCAGTTGGTGGTGGGCCTCGTCGAGGGAGGAATCGTACGTGAGCGCCTGGCGGAAGGCGTGAATCGCCTCCTCGTGGGGGAAGCGCCGTCCCGGCGTCCACAGGAGCACGCCGCGCGCGAGGAGGGCCTCGCCCAGATGGGGATCGAGTGCGAGCGCCTTCTCGACTTCCACCTCGGCGTCCTCGAGGAGACCCTTTCGTGCGCTGTCGGGGGCGAAATAGAAGGCGTGGATCGCGTACGCGCGCGCGAGGGTGGCGTGGGCACGCGCCATTCCCGGATCGGCGGCGACCGCCTGTTGCAGCGCCGCGATCGCGGCGAGGTTGTCGGTCCGGTTCTCCACGCTTACGCGCACCTTGCCGCGGAGGTACGTCTCCTCGGCGGTCTGCGCCGTGGCGACACGGGGCGGGACGGAGCCGCCGCCTCGCGACGGCGCGCGCACCAACCACGCGACCGCGACGCCGATCACGGCCACGGCCGCGACCCCCACGAGCCCGGCACGGGAACGGAGGCCGCGGCCGCCGGATCCCGCCGACGGCGTGACCCTCGCGTTGGCCGGATCGCTCACCGCGAAGGCGCGATCGGCCGCCCGCCCGAGCGTCTCCACGAGCTCCGCGGCGTCTGACGGGCGCGCCTCGCGCGCCTTCGACAGGCACCGCATCACGATCGCGCTCACGGCGGGCGGCACGTCGGGCGCGATGTCCGCGAGCGGTGCCGGCGCTTCCACGACATGTGCCCGGATCATCGCGGCTCCGGACGTGCAGTGCGCGAACGGGTGGGCGCCGGCCAGCAGTTCGTACGCCACCACGCCCCACGCATACAGGTCGGCGCGCGGGTCGAGGTCGGCGTCCCCGCTCGCCTGTTCGGGGGACATGTACGCCGGCGTCCCGACGGACACGCCCTGGCGCGTCAGCGTCGCCGCCGCCCGCGAGGCGCCCGGCGGCAGCGCCGCGTCCCACGCCTTCGCCACTCCGAAGTCGGCCACCAGCGCCGCGTCGCCGGCGAGGAGCACGTTGTCCGGCTTGATGTCGCGATGGACGATCCCGTGCCGGTGCGCATGGGCCAGGGCCCGCGCCACGTCGCGGAGGATGTCGAGCGCGCGCGGCAGCGGCACGCGATCGGGCTGCGTTCGGCGCGCCAGCTCCGCGCGCAACGACTCGCCCGCGACGAACGGCATCGTGTAGTACGAGAGTCCGTCGGCCTCGCCCGCCGTCAGGATCGGCACGATGTTCGGGTGCGGGAAGCTCGCGCACAGCCGGATCTCCCGCGCGAATCGCTCGGCCGACAGGTCGTGCGCGAGGTCGGGCGCGAGCACCTTGATCACCACGCGGCGTGCGAGGGCGAGTTCCTGCGCGAGGAACACCCGCGACATGCCGCCGCCCCCCAGCTCGCGGTCGATGGCGTAGGCGCCCCGCAGCGCCTCCTCGAGGCGCGCGCGCAGCAGTGACGCGTCAGTCAACGGCGGGCGCTCCGGACCCGACATCAGGCCTCCTTCGCAGGTGACCGGAACCGCGCGCGCGGCCTCGCGCGGTCGCCCGCCCCTCAGGTGCTACCGCTTGAGCGGCGGCCGGGGTGGCGTCTTCTCGCCCGGCTTCGCGCCGCCCGGCTTGTCCCCCGGACCGCCGCCGCCCGACATCCCTTCCTCGCTCTCGATGAAGCTCACGTCGTGCCCGTGCTGCTTGAGCTGGTTGAGGAACCCCACCTTCTCCACGGCCTTCATGTAGGCCTCCTTGGGCTCCACCAGCTTGTCGTTCACGTACTCGATGAGGGCGTCGTTGAGCGTGATCATCCCGAACCGCTTGCTCGTCTGGATCACGCCGGGCAGCTGGAACG
>JACQES010000218.1 GCA_016200495.1 Gemmatimonadota bacterium | reverse complement strand
GTACGACGCGGCCTCGCTCCGCGTCGCGCTGCGCGCGGTGCTCGAGGAGGCGAACTCGGTGCGGCGCGTGCGGGCGCGCGACGCGGTGGTGCAGGACCGGCGGCGGCGCACGGTGCGGCGGGCGCAGCGGATGCTCCTCCTCGCGGCGGCGCTCGTCGGGCTGGTGTTCGTGCTGCGGACGCCGAACGGCATGGGCGGCTGGCGGCTCGGACCGCTGGCGGCCACGTCGCTCTTCACCGGGCTATCGCTCGTGGGGGTGAGCATCGTGCTGCTCATCCGGAGCCCGTTCCGCATGCCGGTGGGCGAGCGGATCTTCCGGCTCGTGTGGCTGGGCGTGCCGGGCCAGCTGGTGTTCGCGTGGGCGGGGCGCGTCGCGCGCGAGCCGGCCGCACGTGCGAGCACGCAGCGCCTCGTGGCGACGGCGTCGACGGCGGCGCTGCCGCGCGCTCCGTCGTCGTCAGCGACGGGCGATGCGGTCGCGTCCGGCGCCGCCGAGCGATCGGCGACGGGCACCACCGCGCCTCGTGCGCGCGGCCCGGCGCGCGACGGCGACCCTGCCGGCGCGGCGCCTCCCGAGCGGCTCGAGGCTATCGAGCGCCGGGTGGAGGCGCTGGAGCGCTGGCGGGACTCGCAGCGCTGACCCCCGCGGCGCGGAGCGAATCGCGGAGCCGCTCCCACGCGTGCTGGTCGGGCTCGAGCGCGAGCCCCTGCTCGGCGAGCGCGAGCGCCGCGGCGCCCTGGCCCTGCGCGACGCGCACGTTGATGAGCACCGCGCGGCTCCGGCGCGAGGCGGGCCAGCGATCGAGCGCGTGCTCCAGCCAGTGCACCGCGCGCGCCGTGTCGCCGGCCACGAGTTCGTGCGAGGCGGCCGCGTGGACGAGCCGGTGGTCGCGGTCGAAGAGCGCGAGCCCCCGCTCGTACGCCCAGATGGCGGAGTCGCGCTGGGCGCGGAGTGCGTACACGTTGCCCTGGAACATCCAGCCCGCGTAGCTCGACGGATTGCGCGTGATGAAGGCCTGCACGACCGTGGCCGTGCGGTCCCACACCGGGACCTCGTGCGCGCTCATCATGGCGCTCACACCGACGAGGAGCCCGGTGCCCCCGAGCGCGGCGCGGCGGAGTGCGGGCCGCTCGACGGCGAGCGCGAACGCGGCCGCGAGCAGGAGCAGGATGCCGACGCTCGGCGCATACAGCGTGCGCTCGGCGAGCACGATGCCCGCGCGCATGACGAGGTTGGAGACCGGGAGCAGCGTGACCGCCGTGAACGCGAGCGCGAACGCCGGCCAGGTGGGACGTCGGATGAGCGCGACCACGGCCGCGATCCCCGCGCCGACCAGCACGACGCCGAGCGCGATGAGGGTGACGTCGGGATGTTCGAGCGCCGCGAGCGTCGGCGAGTACTCGTAGCGCGGGAGCTGCGGCGCGAGCATGAGGGCGACGGCGCGCGGCAGCGTGGCGAGCGCGAGCCAGAGGCCGCCCATCCAGCTCGTGGCCTGGAAGGCCATGTGCGGCTGGTCGCCGCCGAAGGTGCCGAGGATGGCGACGCGCGCGACGAGGAGCGGCGCGACGCCACACGCGGCCGCGCCGGCGAGCGCGAGCGCGCGGCGGCGATCACGCGTGGCGACCCACGCGGCTCCCGCGGCGATGACGGGGGCCGTGACGCCGGTCTCCTTGCAGCCCAGCGCGGCGAAGCCGAGCAGCAGCGTCGCGATCCACTGGTCGCGCGGCGCCATGTCGGTGCGCGAGGCGACGAGCACGAGCGCGAGCAGCGCGGCGCCGCACATGAGTTCGGCGCGCCCCACGCCGTTGAGCACCGCCTCGGCGTGCACCGGGTGCACCGCGAAGGCGACGCCGGCGAGGCCGGCCGCGAGCGGCGGGAGGAAGCGCAGGCCGACGCGCACGACGAGCGCGCTCACGCCGGCGTGCCACAGCAGGTTGCCCAGGTGGAAGGGCCACGGCTGGCCGCCGCCCAGCGCCCAGTCGAGGCCGAAGGCGAGCGTGGTGAGCGGGCGGTAGAGGGTGCCATACTGCATCCAGTACGGCTTGGTCAGCGCGGCCGGCAGCTCGGCGAGCGAGTGGATCAGCCGATTCTGCACGAGCATCGGTTCGTCGTCGTACGCGAAGCCGAGCTGGATGGCGAGGGCGAAGGTGGCAAGGGCCGCGAGGGCGGCGATGGCCGTGGCGACGTTCGCCTGGCGCCGGTCCGGATGCATGGGCGGATACGGCTGCGAGGCGTCGAGCCGACGCCGCGCGGCCGGTACGGTGCGCTAGACGGGCGGCCCCTCCGCCTTCGCCTCGACCTCCACAGGACGGTCCCGCAACTCGCCGCGGGATCGTTCGAACTCTGCGCGCGCGCTGTAGCCGTAGCCATTGCCGACTTCGCCACCGCGCATGTAGTCGTGGCCGTAGCCGCGACCCACGGGGTAGCCCTTCGCGTGCGCGCCGTCCTGATGATCCATGGTGCGACCTCCACTGGGAGCGTGGTTCGCCACCGGCATGCCCCTCCGAGCGCGTCAGGCTGTCGGGCCGCGCACCGGTGGCAGTCGCACGATAGCACGGAATGGCCGAACGGAACAGGGCCGCGATCCTGACGCGGCGGCGGTGGGTGGGTGCGCGCGGCCGGGTGGCACTCCGGCTCGGTGTCCGGCCGGGTTCGCGGGTGCAGACGGCCGCCGGTCCGTCCGGGGAGGTTCGCGGAGCGCCCGCTGCCGATCGCTGGTCGCCTTTCGGGTCGTCCTCCGTTCCCCTGACGGAGGTGCGTGGGGCGTGCGACTGGCCTGCGGCAGGCTGTGGAGCCGACGCCACGCCGGCACCCGTTATCTGGGCGGGCGCGACGCCGGGCTTTCAGAGCGACGTAACGGCTCCGGGTGCGTCGTGGATGACAAATGGCATCCCCCTTGCGAGCGGAGCGACGACGTCCGTCACGATTCCGCCCCGAGGAGCTGCCATGCGCCCCCTTCGTCCCGCTCGAACCCTCCGCGCCGCCGCGGTCGCGTTCGCTGTCGCCCTCGCCGCGCCGTCGGCGGACGCGCAGAACCTGGTCACCAACGGCAGCTTCGAGCGGCCGCTCACCCCGGCCGGGATCTACCAGTTGTACAACAGCGGCTCGCGGGCGATCACCGGCTGGACGGTGGTCAGCCTCAACCCGGCGACGCCCGAGATCCAGCTGACGCCGGACACGTACTGCCCGGTGGGCTGCCTCAAGGCGAGCCAGGGGCACCAGTGGCTCGACCTCACGGGGATCACGGGCTACAACAAGGGGGTGCGCTCCGACTCGATCGGGGTGCAGCTGGGGCACACGTACACGATCTCGTGGGACGTCGGGAACCTCGTGTGGCCGACGTTCAACGAGGCGACGGTGGGGCTGAGCCTGAACGGCGGAGCGGAGGTGCTCTACACCAACACGTCGCTCGCCAGCACGGCCACGGCGCCGATGAACTGGATGCACTTCACGAGGTCGTGGACGGCCACGTCGAACTGGCTCACGCTCCAGTTCCTGGGGCGGGCGAACGGCGCGCTGAGCAATGCGAACGGGATCGGGCTGGATGACGTCGCGGTGGTGGAGGACGTGACGACGACGCCGGAGCCGGCGAGCCTCGCCCTGATGGCGACGGGGCTCCTCGGGCTCGGGTTGGTGGGGCGCCGCCGGTCGTAGCGGGAGCACGACCTCGCCGGACGCGCCGCGCGGGCCCCCTGTGCGGGGCCCGCGCGGCG
>JACQES010000217.1 GCA_016200495.1 Gemmatimonadota bacterium | reverse complement strand
GTCCGGTCCTCGAGCAGGCGGAAGTCCTGGAAGACGATCCCGAGCTTGCGGCGGAGCCTGGCGACGTCGGCGCCGCGCGCGGAGCTCGCGGTCACGCCGCTCACCTTGACCTCGCCGCGCGTGGGGCGCTCCTCGAGGTAGATCATCTTGAGCAGCGTGCTCTTGCCCGAGCCCGACGGTCCGGTGAGGAAGACGAACTCCCCCTTGGCGATCTCGAGCGACACCCCGGCGACGGCCATGCCCGTGCGCGGGTACTCCTTGGCGACGGACGAGAAGCGGATGATGCCGGGGGCCTTCGGCTCGGTCACTTGAGCGCCTGTTCGAGGTCGGCCACGAGGTCGTCGGCGTCCTCGATCCCCACGGAGAGGCGGACAAAGCCGTCGGGAATCCCGATGCGCGCGCGTTCGTCGGCCGACAGGTCGGCGTGCGACGAGTAGCGGGGCTCGATGACGAGCGAGTCCACGCCACCGAGCGAGGGGGCGTGGCGCCAGAGCTTGAGCTTGCGGAGGAACTTCTCCGTGGCGCGGCCCCCCGCGGCGACCTCGATGCCGAGCATCCCGCCAAAGCCGTCGAGCATCGTGCGCGCGACGTCGTGGTCGGGATGGTCGGGGAGGCCGGGGTAGTGCACCTTGCGCAGCTCCTTCCGGCCGGCGGCCCACGTCGCGATGCGAAGCGCGTTCTCGTTCTGGCGCCGCACGCGCACGTCGAGCGTCTTGAGGCCGCGGTCGAGCAGCCAGCAGGCGAACGGATCGGGCGCCTGCCCCCAGGTCATCATCTTCTGCCGCACTTCCTCGATGTACGGGGCGGTGCCGCACACCACGCCGCTCAGCACGTCGTGGTGCCCGTTCAGGTACTTGGTGGCGGAGTGGATGACGACGTCGGCCCCCTGCTCGATGGGGCGCAGGTTGACCGGGCTGGCGAAGGTCGAGTCCACGACGAGGGCGAGCCCGGAGTCGTGCGTGAGGTACGAGATCGGGCGCAGGTCCACCACGCGGCACGACGGATTGACCGGCGACTCGAGGAAGATCGCCCGCGTCTGCTTGCGCATCCGCTTGCGCCAGCCGCGCGACTCCATAGGGTCCACGAGGGTGACCTCGATGCCAAGCGTCGCGAACTCCTGCGTGAGCAGCGTGCGCGTGCCACCGTAGAGCCAGCTCGACGCGAGCAGGTGGTCGCCGGGGCGGAGCAGGGCGAGCAGCGCGCAGGCCGTGGCGCCCATGCCGCTCGACAGGACGAGCGCCGCCTCGGCGCCCTCGATCGCGGCCATCCGCTTCTGCACGATCTCCGCGTTGGGACCGTTGCCGTAGCGGGGATAGCGCATCCCGTCGGCCGTGGCGACCTCCTGCACGTAGTTCACCGACTGGTGCAGGGCCGCCGAAATCGGCGCGTCGGCCTCGCGCACGGGCGCGGTGCCGTGCACGGCCAGCGTCGAGAGAGCGTGTCCCCGGTCTCGCTTCACCATCCGGCCCTTCCTCCGAGGCTAGACGTACTTGCGGCGATCTTCGGCGCGGTCGAAGTCGGGCTTGCGGATGCGGACGAGCTCCGTGACCGCCACGCCCACCACGTCGCGGACGACCACCCCGCCCCTCGGCAACGCGTCGTCGATCGCGAGCGGGGCGAGCTGCTGGCGCCGCGGGCCGTAGATCCAGACCAGCTCGCCGTCCTGCAGCATCCGGGCGGCGGCGTCGTCGCCGCGCATCCAGACCTTGGGGCCGCGTTCCGCGTCGTCCTTGCGGGTGGCGACGTAGCCCACCACCTGCAGCGGTTGGTGCATCGCCAGCACGGCGGCGCCTCTACGACGCGACCCGCGCGGCCAGGAACTGGTCGTTCTCGCGGCGCAGCAGGCGGCGGCGCCAGAGATCCACGAGCGTGCGCTCCGCGCGTCCGGGCTCGAGCCCCGCCTGCTCCGCGACCACCAGCGCCGAGCACGCGCCGATCTTGCCCACCACCGACCAGACCGTCCGCGCCTCCTCGTCCACCGCGCCGATCAGGTGCGGCTCGCCGTCCTCCTCCTCGGCCACGAGCGCGAGCCCGTGGTGGTTGAGGACCCACTCGATGGACTCGATGTGGAGCTCGTTGAGGCCGCGGAAGACGAAGTACACCGCGCCCGGCGCGTCGGCCGGTTCGCGCGCGTCGTAGCGCTGGAGGAGCTTGGCGATGATCTCGTCGGCGCACGAGTAGTCGAGGAGGCCGACGTGCGTGAAGTCGATGACGGTGACGGCGTCGGTCGCGTCGCCGAGGAGCGCCTCGATGGCGCCGCGCACGGCGTGCCCGGTGGGGCGCGTGACGAGGTTGGTGAACTGCTCGCTCACGGTGCCGCGCAGCACCGAGCCGAGGTCGATGTGGCGGGTCATCGCGTCAGCCGCTCCGGAATGACGATCTGCATCTGGGCGCCCGGAAAGGCGGGAAGGGACTTGGTCAGTGGCACGTCGTCGTCCCAGGTCGGGATGATCGAGAGGCGCGCGGTGCCGGAGCGCACGGTGAGCTTGCCGTCCCACCGGCCCACGTAGCGCCGGATGCCGGCGAGCCCCTGCCCGCGCCCCTTGTCGGTGAAGCGGCTCACGCCGCGGAGCACGGCCTCCTCGAGGGCGGCGCCGTCGTCCCAGCGGTCGCCGAGGCGGCGGCCCTGCGTCGTCTCGAGGGAGCGGCGGAAGCCCTGGCCGGCATCGCAGACCGCGATCACGACGACGCGGCGGCCCAGCCGCTTGCGCCACTCGTAGACCTGGACCGCCACCCAGCCACCGGTGCCCGCGTGCTCGATGATGTTCTGGCAGGCCTCCGAGAGGGTCATGGCGAACCCCATCGTGGCCTTGGAATCGATGTGCAGGTTCTGGAGGATCGTCTGCGCCTTGTGCTGGATCCGGGCGACGACGTTGTGGACGTCCTCCGAGTGGGCCACCGGCGTGATCTCGAGCAGGACTTCCGACTCGCCGGCCGTGCGCCCCTTGGGCACGTGGCCGGCCAGCGTGAAGATCCCCTCGGCGTGCCGGTAGAAGCCGGTGCGCGCCCAGTACGAGGCGACGTCCTCCGACTCGGGGCCCGAGAAGCTCGCCTTGGTTGCGCGCGCCTGCCCGATCGTGAGCATGGCGGTGAGGCCATAGGGCGTTCCCCAGCGGGCGTGCCGGGCGTCGATCAACACCGGGGCGTCGGCCGGGACGGTAGCCAGCTGCTCGAGAACCTTCTCGATGCCCTGGTCATCCAGCGACGACGGGACGTTGATCACGGTGTTCACGGCCGGCTCAGTTCTCCGCGGAGGTGGTGCGCCAGCCCGGTCGCTCCCCGGTGCCGCACATTGCGCGCGGCGGCGGACTGGGCCGCCTGCATCGCGTTCACGATTCTATCACCCGCGAGGAGTCGCGAGAAGTACGTCGCGCCGAATACATCGCCGCATCCCGTCGGGTCGAGTTCGCCGTTGTCAAGGACCGGCACCGCGGGCATGAGCGCGGTGCGCACCGCGCCCCCTTGCGGAACGCTCGCGGAACGGTCAGCGAGCCGGTCGAATCCGGGCGCGGCGACGTACACCGCGCCGCGCGCGCCCAGCGTCACGGTGAGCGCGCGCACCCCCTGGGCCATGGCGGTGGCCGCGAGCGCGAGCGGATCCGCCGCGAGCAGCGCCAGCTCGTCCTCGTTCACCTGCAGCAGGTCGGCCGTCCGGCACCACCCGACGATTTCCGCCGGCGCGAGGTGGCGCGGCGTGCGCAAGCCGTCCGCCTGCCGCGCGAGCAGGAGCGAGTGGAGGTCGAGGTAGATGGGACCCGCGAAATGCTGCCGCAGCAGGAGCGCCGTCTCGAGGTCAAGCTCCCAGCCGCTGATCAGGTTGACGTAGAGGGCGTCGAGCCCCGCGAGCAGCGGCTTGAGCCAGAGCCAGCTCCACGCCGGCACGCCGCCCGTCAGCACCTCGGTGCGCCGCGCGCTGTCGAGGTAGCGCAGCGTCACCCGGTTGTTGGGGAAGGGCACCGCGATCGGCGCCGCGTCGCTCGCGAGGTGCCGCAGCTGCGCGAGGAACGTCCGCGCCTCGCGCACCAGGTCGTCGCCCACCTTCACGAGCGGCACGATCGTCCAGTCCGGGGCGAGCGCCGCGTCGAGCGCGCCCAGCGCGTACGCGATGCCGCCCCATTCCTCGACGACGGGCGCCGCGGGATCGCGGCCGTGGATCCGGTCCCAGACGAAGGTGCCGATCACGCCGAGCCGGCGTGCGGTCACACCGTCCCCGGGGTCTGCGCGATGAACGACGCGATCGCGCCGAGCACGCCGGCGGCGTCGCCCAGCGTGCCGGGCACGATGCGGCACGCCTCGACCGCCGGCCGGAAGGCGCGGCGCCGCACCTCCGCCCGGAGGGGCTCGAACAGCGTGTCGCCCGCCATCGTCACGCCGCCGGCGAGCACCACCACGTCGGGATTGAAGATGTTGAGCAGGTTGCCGATGCCGGTGCCGAGGAAGCGCGCGGTGTCGCGCACGACGATGCGCGCGACGAAGTCGCCCTCCTTGGCGGCGTCGTACACGATGCGCGCCGTCAGCTGGTCGAGCTTCCCCTCGACCTTGGCCGTGAGCGACGACGGCTCGTCGCCGGCGAGCAGCTCCCGCGCGCGCTCGGCGATGGCCGGCCCCGACGCGTACGCCTCGAGGCAGCCGTAGTTGCCGCAGCCGCAGCGGCGCCCGGTCGAGTCGATCGTGGTGTGGCCGATCTCGCCGGCGACGTCGGACGCGCCGTGGTAGAGCTGGCCGTTGAGGATGAGTCCGCCGCCGATGCCGGTGCCGATGGTCACGCCGATCACGTTG
>JACQES010000204.1 GCA_016200495.1 Gemmatimonadota bacterium | reverse complement strand
GAACACGCTGGACGACATCCGCGCCATCCGCGCCGCCGTCCCGGACCTCGGGCTCGAGACCTTCGTGCACGGTGCGCTCTGCATCGCGTACTCGGGGCAGTGCTTCATGTCGGGGATGATCTCCGAGCTGAGCGCCAACCGCGGCTCGTGCGCGCAGTCGTGCCGCAAGGACTACGTCCTCACCGACCAGGACTCGGGCGCGGAACTCGACCGCGGCTACCTGATCTCGGCCAAGGACCTCGGCGCGTGGGAGCACCTGCAGGCGATCGCCGAGGCCGGCGTCGGCTGCCTCAAGGTCGAGGGGCGGAAGAAGAAGCCGGAGTACGTCGCGACGGTGACGCAGGGGTATCGCCGCTTCCTCGACCGCGTCGCCGACGGCACGTGGACGCCGCCCACCGAGGCGGAGACCGAGCCGCTCGTGCAGATCTTCTCGCGGGGATTCACCGGTGGCATGTACGGCGGGCGCGCGGGGCGCGCCTACATCACGCGCGACCAGCCCGACAACCGCGGTCGCGAACTCGGCGTCGTGCTCGAGCGCGAGGGCAACGAGATCATCGTGTCGGTGCGCGCGCCCATTGCCGTGGGCGACGGCCTCGGCTTCGAACACCCCGACGGGAGCGCGAAGGGCTCCACCGGCTTCGCCGTGCAGGCGGTGCGCACGCTGCGCGAGGTCGATGGCATGCTGGAGCAGGCCATCACCGCGCGTGAGCGCATCCCGGCCGGGTGGGTCGTCGTGCGCTCCTCGCACGCCGCGCTGCTCGAGCGCGCGCGCGCGTCGTTCCAGGCGCAGCCTGCCGACGCCCCGCGCATCCGCCTCGACGTGCGCCTCTTCGGCGCCGCGGGCGGCCCGCTCAAGATGATCGCATCGGCCGACGGTGACGAAGTCACGGTGCGGAGCGAACTCCCGCTCGCCCCCGCAACTAAGCGCGCGCTCGACGTGCCGCAGCTTCGCGAGCAACTCGGGCGCCTGGGCGAGACGCCATTCCGCCTCGGCGCGCTCGACACGGCCGGTCTGGGCACCGCCCTCTTCCTCCCGGTGAGCGAACTCAACCGCGTGCGGCAGGCCGCCGTCGAGGAACTCCTGCTCCATCGCGACTGGGCCGCGGCGGCGCGGCAGGCGGAGCGCGATGCCGCGATCGTCGCCGCGGTCGCGACCCTCCGCGACACGCCCCCCCGCGAGCGTGTCGAGTCGCGCGCGCTGCTCTCGGCCGAGGTCTGGCGCATCGAGGATGCCGACATCGCCGCCGACGCGGGAGCGGACGAAGTGGTGGTGGACCTGTTCCTGCGGCACCCGACGCCACCGGTCGCGCGCGTGCGCGCGCTGGCCGAGCGGCTGGCGGCGCGAGGCACGACGCTCCGCCTGCGCACGCCGACGATCGTGCGTCCCGAGGAGCGCCATGTCGTCGACAAGTGGCTCGCCCTCGACCTGCCTGTGCTCACCGGCCACCTCGGCCTCCTCGCCGAACTCGCGGCGGCGGGGCGCGACGTCGCCGGCGACTACGCACTCAACGTCTTCAACCAGCACACCGCCGCGGAACTATGGGCGCTCGGCGCGCGGCGGCTCACGCTGTCCGTCGAGCTCACCGCCGACGAGATGGCCTCGGTGAGCGCGCCGTGGGCGGGGCAGGGGTTCGGCGCGATTCTGTATGGCCGCCCGGAAGGGATGACCATCGAGCACTGCGTGCTGAGCGCCGCGTTCGATCGCGTCGCCACAACCTGCCGCGACCTCTGCGTGCAGAAGCACACCGACGTGCGGCTCACCGACCCGGCGGGCTACACCTTCCCGGTCGCCACCGACAGCGCCTGTCGCAACCGGCTGCTGCATTCGCGTCCGGTGGACGGCTCCGCGTGGGCACAGCGGCTCTGGCAGGCCGGCATCCGGCAGTATCGCCTGCTGTTCAACGTGCCAGGCGACGAGGTGCGCGAGACCGTGACCGCCTACCGAGCGCTCATGGATGACCTGGCCGCCGGCGCGCCGGCCCGGCCGGGGCGCGTGCGCGAACTGCTGCACGGCGAGTTCACCCGCGGCCACTTCGCCCGCGCCGTCTGAACGCACGAACGGGACCGCCGGAAAACTCCGACGATCCCGTTCGAGAGGGGAAGCGGCGTCAGGGCGCCGCTCGCCGATCGAGGACCCGCTCGCGGGTCACGGACAGATGGAACCCTGCCACGTGCCCGAGGTTCCACCGCCGTTGTTGAATACGCCCGCCGCGGCAGTGGCGCTGACCGCCCCCGTCGCGAGCGATCCGGACGTCGTGGCGTCGGGGCTCGTGATGCTCGCCCCCTGGCCGGTCACCCCTCCCACGGAGGCGGAGCCGCTCAGCGTCCCCTGCAGGCGGATCGGCGTCGTGCTCGTCGCGGCCGAACCGGTCAGCGTCGTGCCCGTGACCGCAAAGCTCCAGTAACGGGTCGCGCTGCCGCCGACGGTCTCGGTGTACGTGCCGCAGTAGAGCTTGGCATCGGCCGCGGTTGCGGCCTCGGCGCCCGCGAACGATCCGCCGCCTGCACCGAGATACGTCCCGTAGATGCGAGCGCCGCTCACCGTGCCCGCCAGGGTGTACGCACCGCCCGTCACAGCCACGGTTCCCGCCGCCACGCCGAACGTGCCCGTGAGCGCCACCGTGGTGCCGCCGAACTTGAGGGTGCCGGTGAGCGTGCGCGGGTCGCTGCTGCCGGCGGAGGTCAGGTCGAAGGTGCCCTGCGCGCCGGTGGCGCCGATGATGCCGCGCCAGGTCCGGTTGGCAGAGGAGGCCGGAGCGGTGCTGTCGCTCGAGGAACTGCAGCCGACTGCGGCCGCGAGCGTCAGGGAGAGGAGGACGCGAGGAGTGGGGAGGTGCATGGGAGGGGTGGAGTTGGAGTGAACGCGCCGGGGCATGGGCGCCCGGGCCAGGCTCGGTCGGTCGATCCGACCGGAGCGCTTGCGCCCGGCCTGCATGGGGGGCAACGTCATGTCCAACCCTTTGCTCCCTGTCTGTTTGCTGCTTACCCGTACCCTTATTTCACGGAGATTCGTGCGGCCGTGAGTGCGGGGACGCCGTTTCGCTGGCTCGGCCAGATCGACGTGGCGCCGGACGCGGGCGACGAGGTGCGCCGACTCGGCTCCCAGCCCAAGCGCCTCGCGCTTCTGGTCTACCTCGCGCTCGCGCGGCCCCGTGGGGCCCAGCGCCGGGACGTGCTTCTCGCGCTCCTGTGGCCCGAACTCGATGCCGCGCGCGGCCGCAACGCCCTCTCGCAGACGCTCCACCAGCTGCGACGCGCGCTCGGCGCCGACGCGCTCCCGGGCGACGGTGCGGAAACGCTGGCCGTGGCGCCGGGCGCCTTGGCTCTGGACGTGCTCGAGTTCGAGGACGCCGTAGCGCAGAAGCGGTGGTCCGACGCGTTGGCGCTGTATCAAGGCCCGTTGCTGCCGGGGCTGCACGTCAGCGGCGTGCCGGAGTTCGAGCGATGGCTCGAGGACGAGCGCGCGCGCCTGCGCGATCTCGCGTTCCGCTCCGCCTGGAAGCTCGCCGAGGAGCGTCAGGCGGCCGGCGACGCCGACGGCGCCACCGAGGCCGCGCGTCGCGCCACGGCGCTCGCCCCCGATGACGAACGCGGCCTGCGGCGCCTGATGCTGCTGCTGGCGGAAGCCGACGACCGTGCCGGAGCGCTCCGCGCATACGAACACTTCGCCCGACGGCTGCACGCCGACCTCGAGGCCGAGCCATCCGAGGAGACGGTCGCACTCGCCGAGCGGCTGCGACGCGAGAGCCCGCCCTCGACGCGCCTCAATCGACCGTCCCCACCGGCCGTGGAGGCGCTCGCCGAGCGGCTGTCCGCGCCCGCGACCGACTCGCCGATCGCACGACCCGTGGATGGGAGCCGCCGCGCCAAGCGTCGCCTGCTGGTTGCGGCCGGCGTACTCGTCGCGATCCTGGGCGGTGCCGCCCTCTCGGCCGCGCGGAGCACGCGCCAACCCTCGCCCGAGTGGTCGCCACGGGTGGCCGTAGCCGAATTCGGGGCCGGTGCGACCGGCGACGCGGTGGCCGCGGTGCCGCTCGTGCAGCGCGTGCTGGAAGCCGCCGTCGATGAGGCGCGCCTTTCCCTGGACGCTCCGGAAGTGCGCGTGTCGGGTGGCGTCGAACCAGCCGCTCCGGGATGGCGGCTGCACATGCGCGCAGGCGCGCCCGGCCTGCGTCCGATCGAGCTGTCGCGCGAGGGACCGCGGGATTCCATCCTCGCGATGGCGCGCGTCGTCGGCGACGACCTCGTCACGCGGCTGAGCGCGCCTCGAGGCCTGCCCTCGGGCGAGCCCTGGTTCAATCCCCACGTCGAACCGGCCCTGGCCGCGTTCCGCGAAGGCGAGGCGGCGGCGCGCCGCGGCCGTTACCAGCTCGCGATGAAGCAGTTCGAGCGCGCCGTCGAGCTGGATCCCACCTTCACCGCCGCATGGTTCTCGCTGGCCGTCGCGGCCGAATGGGCGGGGCAGGGCCCATGGCTCGTCGGCAGCGACTCGGCCCTCGCGCAGGTCCGTCGTTCGCCGCGCGCCGCCGAATCGCACGGCGACCTCGCCGCGGGTGTCTATCACTACTTCCGCACGGACGCCGTGCGCGCCGCCGCGAGCCTCAGCGAGGCCACGGTGCGCCGCCCCGCGGATCCCGACACCTGGTATTGGTCCGCCGAAGTCACCTTCCACTTCGGTCCGGTGCGCGGGCGCGAGTCCGGCGAGGCACGGCCCGCGTTCGAGCGCGTGCTGCGCCTCGACCCGGCGCGCGCCGACGCCCGACTCCACCTCGCGCGCATCGCCGCGCGCGAGGGGCGTCTCGGCGACGCACGGGCGCAGCTGAACGCCTTCCGCGAGCAGCAGCCGCAGGGCGATCGCCTGCTCGAGGCACTGGCCCTGCTCGCGTGGGTCTCGTCCGACTCCGCGCTCTTCGACTCGGTGTCGGTCGCGCTCAGCACGACCAACTGGCCGGTGGGGAACGCCGTCGCCGTGGGCCTCTTCGACTGGACCTTCGATCCGGTCGCTGCGAGCCGGCTCGCGGCGGCTGTGCGCGCCAGCTCCGTGACGGGAGTCTTCTGGGACCGTGCGCACCAGCTCACCGCCGAGATGCTCGGGGCGAGCGCGCGACCGCGGGCCGCGCTCGACGAAGCCCGGGTGCTGGGCGCGGGATCGCATGCGGTGGAACTGCTGCTGAGCGCGGCCGTGCTGGCGCACCCGCTGGCCGGCACGCGCGAGGAGCGCCTCCGCATCGATCGCTTGCTGCGCGACATGCGACCCGTGGGTGATCGCCTGTGGACCGCCCTCATTCTCGAGGCCAAGCGCCCGGCGCTGCTGCCGTACCTGCGGCTGCAGCTGGCGATGTCGGACCGCGACGAGGTCCGCGCCGCGTCCGCACTCGCGGAGCTCGAGTCAGCCGTCGCGCGCGTGCCGGACGTGGGTCCCGCACTCGTGGCCGCCGCACGCCTCGACCTGGCGCGCCTTCGCGGTGATACGGCGGCAGGCGACTTGCCCCTGCCCGACTTCACCTCGCCCCGCCTCATCGACCTCCCGTGGGGCGTTCGCGACCACCTCTACCTCGCCGCAGCGCGCACGGAGGAGGCGCGCGGGCATCTCGACCGAGCGTTCGCGCTGTACGAGCTCGTCGTGCAGTCCCGCGGGAGCCTCATCGAAGGCTTCGAGGGACGCGCTCGCGTGGCGCAAGCGCTCGGCCGCATCGTCGAGGCGCGTCGGGCGCGCGAACAGCTCGTTCG
>JACQES010000045.1 GCA_016200495.1 Gemmatimonadota bacterium | reverse complement strand
CCACGTCAAGGACGCCGTCAGTAAGGGCGCCACCGTCATCCTCGGCGGCAAGCGTCACACGCTCGGCGGCACGTTCTACGAGCCCACGGTGCTTGCCAACGTCACGTCGGACATGGCGGTGGCGAAGGAGGAGACCTTCGGGCCGGTGGCGCCGCTGTTCCGCTTCACCACCGAGGCCGAGGCGATCGCGCTGGCCAACGCCACGGAGTTCGGGCTCGCGAGCTACCTCTACACGCGCGACCTGGGGCGCGTGGTGCGCGTGAGCGAGGCGCTCGAGTTCGGCATCGTCGGCGTCAACACGGGGATCATCTCGTACGCCGAGGCGCCGTTCGGCGGCGTCAAGCAGAGCGGGCTCGGGCGCGAGGGTGCGCGCGAAGGGCTCGCCGAATACCTCGAGACCAAGTACGTCGCGCTGTCCTTCTGACCCCACCGCCATGCTGCTCCCGCTGCTCGCCGCCATCGCGCTCGCCACCACCGACTCGACCCCCAGGCCCGCGCCCAAGCCGCCGGCGACGATCGCCGAGCTCGAGGCGCGCATCCAGCGCATCCTCGACTCGGCCAAGGTGCCCGGGGTCGGACTCGCGATCGTGCGGCACGACTCGATCGTGTACACGCGCGGCATGGGCAAGGCGCGCGTCGAGCCGCCCGTGCCGGCCACCGATCGGACGCTGTTCCGCATCGGCTCGACGTCCAAGGCGTTCGTCGCGCTCACCGTGATGGCGCTGGTCAAGGAGGGGAAGCTCTCGCTCGACGATCCGCTGGCGAAGCGGCTGCCGGGGTTCTGGTTCAAGAACGCGTGGGAGGCGACCGACCCCGTGCGCATCGTGCACCTGCTCGAGCACACGAGCGGCTTCGACGACAACTCCCTCAAGGGCTACGCCACCAACAAGCCCGACCTCTCGCTCAAGGACGGCCTCGCGCTCGACTCGGCCACGCGCGTGAGCCGGTGGCGCCCGGGGACGCGCTTCTCGTACTGCAACACGGGGCCGGCGATCGTCGCGCTCATCATCGAGCAGATCGAGGGGAAGCCGTTCGAGCAGGTGGTGCAGGAACGGTGGTTCACGCCGATCGGCATGGCGACCGCGACCTACATGCCGCCCGATACCACCAAGGTGCCGGCGGCCACGCTCTACAAGGCCGACGGCAAGACCGCGGAGCCGTACTGGTACGTGTTCATCCGGCCGGCGGGCTCGATCAACGCCAACGCGCACGACATGGGCGCCTACGTGCGCTTCCTGCTCGGGCGCGGCACGGTGGACGGCAAGGAGCTGATCGCGCGCGCGTCGCTCGAGCGGATGGAGCACGCGATGTCGGGCAGCGCGGCGCGCGCGGGGCTCACGCCGGGGTACGGGCTCCACCTCTGGCGCACTGCCGACTCGACCGGGTTCACCTGGACGATGCACGGCGGCGGCGTGAACGGCGGCCTCTCCGACATGAGCTACATGCCCGAATTGGGCATCGGCTACGCCTTCCAGATCAACAACGGCAACGCCGCGGCGTACCGGCTCATCACGCAGGCGGTGCGCGGCTACCTCACGCTCGGGCTCACGCCGCCCGCCCCCGAGCTGCCCGTGGCGCCGCTCGCGCCCGCAACGCGCGCCGAGTTCGGCGGGTGGTACCGAGACATCTCGCCGCGCGTCGAGCACCTGTACGGGATCCAGCGGATCTTTTCGGTGGGCCACGTGACCTTCACCGACTCGGGCTTCACGCTCAAGCCGCTGCTTGGCGGCGCGAAGCGCTACTTGCCGGTGGACAGCCTCCGCTTCCGGCGCCCGGGTGAGCGCGAGGCGACGCTCGCGTTCGTGCGCGACGAGGTGAACGGCCGCGCCCACGGCATCGAGGACGAGGGGGGCGGGCTCGGCACGTCGTACGCGCAGGTGAGCGTGGTGGACGGGCTCGGCACCGCGCTGGTCGCGCTCCTGTTCGCCATCGGGCTCGGGCTCTCGGTGCTCGCGATGCTCGTGGGCGCGGGCCGGTGGGCGTGGCGCCGCATCCGGAAGCAACCCGCTGTGCCGGCGCTCGCGGCGCGCGCGTGGCGCACGGCGGCGGCGCTCGCGCTGGTGGCCATCGTGTTTGGCGGGCTGCTCGCGACGGCATCCGACTCGCTCAACGTGATCGGCACCTTCAACGCGACCACGTGCACGATCTGGCTGCTGGGCTGGCTGTTCGCGCTCGGCTCGCTCGTGGCGGTGGTGCTGGTGCGCGCGACGCCGCCGGGCGCGACGACGTGGTCGCGCGTGTCGTTCGTCACGGCGCGCACGGTGGTGTGGCTCGACCTGGTCGCCGCGGCCTACCTCGTGTACTGGGGGTTCATCGGCTGGGCGACGTGGACCTGACCGCCGCGGCGCTGCGCGGCTAGCGCCGCGCGACGGGGCGCACGGCGCGACGCGCCCCGTCAGTACGCCGCGGCGTGCCCGTCCTTGCGCGGGTCCGACCCGGCCGCGTAGCCGCGCGCGAGCTTCACGATCGCCTGCGCGCCGCCGAACTGGATCGGCCGCTCGTCGATGATCTCGTGCCCCATGGCGGTGAGCTGCGCGCGCACCGCGTCGCCGATCGGCGTCTCGAGCGCGACGCGCTTGCCCGCCATGTGGCGGAAGCGCGGCGCGTCCACCGCTTCCTGCACGTCCATCCCGAACACCAGCATGTTGAGCAGGAGCTGCACGTGGCCCTGCGCCTGCATCGCGCCGCCCATGACACCGAAGCTCATCCACGGCACCTCGGGCTTCCCCGCCTCACCGAGCCTGGTGACGAACGCCGGGATCAGCGTGTGGAACGGCCGCTTGCCCGGCGCCACCGTGTTGGGCAACCCCTCGGTCATCGAGAAGGCGGCGCCGCGATCGTGCAGGATGAACCCGGTGCCCGGGACCACCACCCCCGACCCGAACTCGTCGTAGTTCGAGTTGATGAAGCTCACCATGTTCCCCTCCTCGTCGGCCGCGGTGAGGTACACGGTCTCGCTCTGCGTGCGGAGCGGGCCCGGATCCGTACGCTCCATCGCGCGCTGCGCGTCGAGGTGGCTCCGCCGCTCGGCGATGAACGCGTCGCCGAGCATCCGGTCCACCGGCATGGCGAGGTGGTCGGCGTCGCCGACGAACCGCTCGAGGTCGGCGTAGGCGAGCTTCTTGGCCTCGATCAGGTGGTGGAGGTAGGCGGCCGAGTTGTGGCCCATGGCCTTGAGGTCGTACGGCTCGAGGATGCGCAGCATCTCCAGCGCGGCCACCCCCTGGTTGTTGGGCGGCAGCTCCCACAGCCGGTAGCCCTTGTACGGCACCGAGATCGGCGTGACCCAGGTCGGCTGGTTCTTCTTCAGGTCCTCGAGCGTGACGAAGCCGCCGAGTTCGGCGATGCGCTTGACCAGCGTGGCGCCCAGCGCGCCGCCGTAGAGGGTGCCGATGCCGCCGGTGGCGATCGTGCGAAGCGTCTTCGCGTAGTCGGGATTCCGGAACCACTCGCCCGCGCGCGGCGCGCGGCCGTCCACGAGGAAGGTGGCCTTCGCGCCGTCGTCCTTGGAGAGGAGCTCGACGTGGGTGGCCCACTGCGCGGCGATGATCGGGCTCACGGGGAAGCCGCGGTCGGCGTAGCCGATGGCGGGCTCGAGCGCCTTGGCGAGCGGCAGGGTGCCGTGCGTCTTGAGGAGCGTGGCCCAGCCCGCCAGGGCGCCGGGCACCGTCACCGTCTCGATGCCGCTCTGCGGCATGCGCGTGCGGCCGCGCTTGACCAGCTCGGCGCGCGTCATCCCCGAGCCCGCGCGGCCGCTCGCGTTGAGCGCGACGAGCTTCTGCTCCTTGGCGAGCCAGATGAGGGCGAAGAGGTCGCCGCCGATGCCGGTCATGTGCGGCTCGACGACGGAGAGGACCGCCGCCGCCGCGACGGCCGCGTCGATCGCGTTGCCGCCTTGCTGGAGGACGCGGAGCCCGGCCGCGCTGGCGAGCGGCTGCGACGTGGCGACGACGCCATGGGGCGCGTAGACGGTGGAACGGCCCGCCATGGTGGAGGGCCGCTGCTGGGCGGCCAGGGCGGCGGGCAGGGTCACGAGGGCGAGGGCGCGGCGGGCGGCGAGGCGCATGGCGAAGGGGCGAGTGGGGGGTCGCTCAAGCTCGCGCGGCGCGGGGGATTGCGCGAGGGTGGCGCGCGTGCGCGGGAATGCCTCACGCGCATCGGCCGGGCCGCACAGGGTTGTGCGTCTTGTCCCCACAGAAAACCAGCCCTCCCCCGACGGCGCGCGTCCCCTCGCGCGCACAGAATGGGGTGTCAGCGGGGCGGGCTTCACAGACCGCCGTCAAGGCACGACAAGCCACTCCGCATGACGTCGGGACGGCGTTCGATCACGGCCGGACGCCGCCCCGAGTTCCCCCAGCGGAGCCGTGAAGCGAGGGTAGGCTATGTCCATCACGCTGCGCCGCACCGCGCCACGCTCGGCAGTCCTGCCATCCGGCACGGACTTCCCCGGCTTCGTTCGCCGGCTGTTCGAGGAGCCGGTCTTCCCGACCGCGCTCACCAATCCCACCGTCGGCTGGCTGCCGGCCGTGGACATGACGGAGACGAACGACGAGCTGACGCTCACTGCGGAACTCCCCGGGATGGAGGAGAAGGACTTCGACCTGTCGCTGGAGAACGACCTGCTGACCATCAGCGGTGAGAAGAAGGAAGTGCGCGAGGCCAAGGACGACGAGACCCGCTTCCACAGCTACGAGCGGTTCTACGGCGCCTTCCGTCGCAGCTTCATGCTTCCGCGCTCGGTGGATCCGGAGAAGATCCGGGCGGAGTTCACCAAGGGGGTGCTGACCGTGCACCTCCCGAAGAGCGCCAAGGCGAAGGGACGTCACATCGAGGTATCCGCGGGGTAGATCGATCACCCGCGGGAGCAGGGCGACGTGGGGGCGTGCCGGGGGGCATGTCCCCCATGTCGTTTTCGGGGGGTCTCGAACGGCCGACGCGCGCAGGGGGAACGGTTGCCGCTTGCGCTTGCTCGGGTGCGGGCACAGCGTAGCCCCGTGCAGCCGCCCACCCCTGCCCCCCGGCCTCGCCCCGTGTCGCATGACTGATCGGGCGCTGGACGACGTCGTCGCCGCGCTCCGCGTCCGGTCGAACCTGTATGCCATGCTCGCCCGCACCACGCGGGCGGTCGTGACGGCCACCGACGCGGCCGGTCTCTTTGCCGATCTCTGCCGCACGGCCGTCGACACGGGCGAGTTCCGCTTCGCCTGGGTCGGGGTGCCCGACGCCGAACGTCGCGTCGTGACGCCGGTGGCCACCGCCGGCGAGGACGGCGGGTACCTCGCGCGCCTCGTCATCACGCTCGACCCGGACGACCCGCGCTCCGCGGGTCCCACCGGCATGGCGTTCCGCACGGGCGACGCGTTCGTCGTCAACGACTTCCTCTCGTCCCCGCTCACGACGCCCTGGCACGCGCTGGCGCGCGAGGTCGGGTTCGCCTCGTCGGCAGCGTTTCCCATCCGCGAACGGGGACGCGTCGTGGCGGTGCTCGCGCTGTACGCCGGGGTCACCGACTTCTTCACCGCCGACCTCCTCGAGACGCTCGAGGAACTCGCCTCGACCGTGTCGCTCGCCCTCGACCGGTTCGTGCTCGAGGCCGCCCGGCGCGACGACGAGCGCGCCCTCCGCATGCGCGACCGCGCGCTGCGGGCCATCACGCAGGGCATCATCATCGCCGACGCGCAGCGCCCCGACCTCCCGGTGGTGTTCGTGAGCCCGAGCTTCGAGGCGCTCACCGGCTACCGCGCCGACGAGGTGCTGGGGCGGAACTGCCGCTTCCTGCAGGGCCCCGGCACCGACCCGGCCGCGCTCGCCGCGGTGCGCACGGCGCTCGGGCGGGGCGAGCCCGTGACCGTCGAGCTCCGCAACTACCGCAAGGACGGCAGCCCCTTCTGGAACGCGCTTGCCATCTCGCCGGTGCGCGACGCCGACGGCGTCCTCACGCACTTCATCGGCGTGCAGACCGACGTCACCGCGCGGCACCGCCTCGAGGACCAGCTGCGGCAGGCCCAGCGCATGGAGGCCCTCGGCCAGCTCGCGAGCGGCATCGCGCACGACTTCAACAACCTGCTCACGATCATCAACGGCGCCTCCGAGCTCGCCCTCGAGCTCGTGGCGCCGGGCGACCCGTCGCGCGAACTCCTCGACGAAGCGCTCCGCGCCGGCGAGCGCGCGAGCAGCCTCACGCACCAGCTCCTCACCTTCGGGCGCGGACAGCAGATCGAGCCGCGCGTCCTCGACCTGGGCGTCGTGGTGGCCGACGCGGAACGCCTGCTCCGGCGCCTCATCGGCGCCGACGTGAAGATGGCCGTCTCCACCACGGCCACGCTCTGGCCCGTGCTCGCCGATCCCGGGCAGTTCCAGCAGGTGCTCGTCAACCTCGTCGTCAACGCGCGCGACGCGATGCCGCAGGGCGGGCTCATTCGCATCGAGACCGCCAACGTCGCCGCCGACGAGGTCGCGCGCGTGGCCCCCGGCGCCAGGGCCACCGACAGCGTGATGCTCAGCGTGCGCGACGACGGCATCGGGATGGACGACGACACGCGCTTGCGGATCTTCGAGCCGTTCTTCACCACCAAGCCCGTCGGGCGCGGCACCGGGCTCGGGCTCGCCACCGTCCACGGCATCGTCCTCGGTGCCGGGGGGCACGTCACGGTCGAGAGCGCACCGGGCACGGGCACCACCTTCCGCGTGCTCCTCCCCCGCGTGCGCGAGGCCCCCGCGATCGAGGCCGCGCTCGGCGTGGACACGCCGGCGCACCGCGGCTCCGAGCGCGTCCTGCTCGTCGAGGACGATGACGCCGTGCGCGGCATCGTCGCGGCCTCGCTCCGCCGGGCGGGCTACGAGGTCCTCGAAGCCGCCGATGGCGAACAGGCCATCGAGCGGAGCGCCGGCACGAGCCAGTCGCTCGCGCTCGTGATCGCCGACGTGGTGCTCCCCGGCATCGGCGCGGCCGCCTTCACCGAAATGATCCAGCGTCACCGCGCCGGGACGCGCTTCCTCTTCCTCTCGGGCTACTCGCTCGCGGACGTCGCGCGCTACGGCATCGAGCCCGGCACGCACGCCTTCCTGCAGAAGCCGTTCACGCGCGCCGCGCTGCTCGCCAAGGTGCGCGACGTGCTCGACGGCTGACCGTTCCCCCCACCGCCACCCGCCCATGTCGCGCCCCGCCTGCTGCCTCGCGCTCGTCCTCGCCGCCGTCCTCGCGCACCCTGCGCGCGCCCAGCAGCCCGCCGCCCCGGCGCTCAAGCGCACGATCCTCGCCCAGCACACGCGCCGCGACGGCGTGCAGGCGTTCGTCGAGCTCGCGCCGGGCGGCGTGGCCGCGCGCCACACGCACGCGGGCGAGGAGATGGGCTACTTCATCGAAGGCAGCGGCGTGATCGAGATCGCCGGACAGCCGCCGCTCGAGATCAAGGCGGGGGAGGCGTTCTTCATTCCCGCCAACACGCCGCACCTCGTGCGCAACACGGGCAGCGTGACGATCAGGCTCGCGGCCGTGTACGTGGTCGAGACGGGCAAGCCGCTCGCGACGCCGGCACCGTAGCGGCCCCCCGCCAGTCCCGCCGCCATGTCCCGTCCCACCGCCCTCGTCACCGGCGCCTCGCGCGGCATCGGCCGCGCCATCGCCGAGCGGCTCGCCCCCACGCACGACCTCGTCCTCGTCGCGCGCGACGTGGGCCACCTGCACCAGGTCGCCGACGCCTGCCAGGCGCGGGGCGCCGCCGCGCACGTCATCGCGCTCGACGTCGCCGACGGCCCCGCGACCGACGCCGCGCTTACCGGCCTCCACGTGGACGTGCTCGTCAACAACGCCGGCGTCGCGGCCATCAAGCCGTTCCTCGAGACGACGGCCGAGGAGTGGCACCGGCAGGTGGACGTCAACGTCAACGCGCTCTACCACGTCGTGCGCGCCGTGCTCCCCGGCATGCTGGCCCGGCAGCGCGGGCACGTCTGCATCATCGGCTCGATCGCCGGGCGCAACACCTTCGTCGGCGGCGCCTGCTATGCGGGCACCAAGCACTTCGTGATGGGGTTCGCCGAGTCGCTGATGCTCGAGGTGCGCGACGCGGGGGTGGGCGTGAGCGTGGTGATGCCGGGCTCGGTGGACACCGACCTGTTCCCGCCAGGCACGAAGCGCGACTGGATGCTCGAGCCGCGCGACGTGGCCGAGACGGTGGCGTTCGCGGTGACGCAGCCGCCGCACGTGCTCACGCACCGGCTCGAGGTGCGGCCGCTCAGCCCCAAGCGGCCGCGCTGAGCGCCGGCCGCGCCGAGCGACGGCCGCACTGAGCGCCGGCCGCGCTGAGCGCCCGCCGCTCGGGCGCGATCGTCAGGGCGGCGCGCTACCTTCTTGGCACCCCTCGACTGGAGTTCGCTCGCCATGCGCCGTCGCGCCCGGACGCTCGCCGCGCTGCTGTTCGCGGCCTCCCCCAGCCTCCTCGCCCAGCCGTCCGCCGCGGGCGCGCGACTGGGCGCGCAGGTCGCGAACGGGCTGCGCCCGGCCGTGCGCGTGCAGGGCGAGCGGGACACGAGCTTCGCCGTCACCGAGCGGATGGCGCACTACCACGTGCCGGCGGTGAGCATCGCCGTGATCGACGACTTTCGCATCGTCTGGGCCCGCGGCTTCGGCACCACCGAGTTCGGCGGGCGCGACCGCGTCGACACCACGACGCTCTTCCTCGCGGGCTCGATCAGCAAGCCGGTGTTCGCGTCGGCCGCGCTCGCGCTCGTCGAGCAGGGCCGGCTCGCGCTCGACGAGGACGTGAACGCGCGCCTCGCGAGCTGGAGGGTGCCGCCGAGCGACTGGACGGCCAAGGAGAAGGTCACCCTGCGCCGGATCCTGAGCCACACCGCCGGCCTCACGACGTGGGGGTTCCCGGGATACGACCTCGACGCGCCGCTGCCCACCGTGCCGCAGATCCTCGACGGGGTGAAGCCGGCGAACACCGACGCGGTCAGGAGCTTCGCGCTGCCCGGCAAGGCGTGGATGTACTCCGGTGGCGGCTACACGGTCGCCCAGCTGCTCGCGACCGACGTCACCGGCGAGTCGTTCCCCGCCCTCATGCAGCGCCTCGTGCTCGGACCCGCGGGCATGAAGGCCTCGAGCTACGAACAGGCGATGGCGCCGGCGCGCGTGCGCCTGACCGCGGCCGGCCACGAGCAACCCGACCAGGTGGTGCATGGCCGCTACCACGTCTACCCCGAGATGGCGGCGGCCGGACTGTGGACGACGCCGTCGGACCTCGCGCGCTGGGCGATCATGGTCGCGCGGGCGTCGCGCGGCACGATGGGGCTCCCGCTCTCTCCGGCCATGGCGCGCGCGATGCTCACCCCGCAGGTGCAGCTCCCGCCGGCGTTCGCGTCGCCGCTGAGCCCGTCCTGGGGACTTGGCGTGGCGCTCGCGGGCAGCGGCGACGCCCTCGTCTTCTCGCATGGCGGCCGCGACGAGGGGTTCGTCGCGACGCTGCTCATGCAGCCGTCCACCGGGCGCGGCCTCGTGGTGATGACCAACGGCGTGAGCGGCGCCCTCCTCAACGAGATCACGTACGCGTTCGAGGAAGCGGTGGGCCTCGACGTGATGCCGCGTGCGGTGAAGGTGCGCGCGACGCGACGGAACCCCGCCGAGGAGGCGACGCTGGCCGGCGCGTATCGCCTCAAGGTCGGGAACGACTCGGTGACGTACGCGGTGCGCCAGCACGGCGCGCGGCTCTTCGTCGTGCGCACTCCCACCGATTCGAGCGAGCTGCTGCCGCAGGGCCCGGACCTGTTCTTCACGCGCGAGTCGGCGAACGACATCCGCTTCGAACGCCTGAACGGCCGCGTGAGCGGCTTCGCGAGCGAGGCCGGGGCGCGGCGCACGGTGTTCGTCCGCGTGCCTGAGTGAACGCGCCGCGCTCCCTGGCGCCCGGCATCCTGCTCGCGGCGCTGGTCGGCCTCGCGGCGGTCGGCTTGGCCGAACTCGAAGTGCGCCGCTTCGGCCACGCCGTCGTCGAGGGGCTGGTCCTCGCGATCGTGCTCGGCATGATCGTGCGCACGGCCTGGGCGCTCCCGGCCGGCGTCGAGGCCGGGGTGCGCTTCACCGCGCAGCGCGTGCTCGAGGTCGCCGTGCTGCTCCTCGGCGCGAGCGTCAACCTGCCGCTCCTCGTGCAGGCGGGGCCCGCGCTCGCGGTGGGGATCGTGTTGCTCGTCGTGCTCGGGCTCGCGGCGAGCTACGCCATCGGGCGCGCGCTCGGGCTGTCGCATGCGCTCGCCGTGCTCGTGGCGAGCGGCAACGCCATCTGCGGCAACTCGGCCATCGCCGCCGTCGCCCCCGTGATCGGCGCAAGCCGCGAGGACGTCGCGAGCTCCATCGCGTTCACGGCGATCCTGGGCGTGGTCGTGGTGCTCGGGCTGCCGTTCCTGCTCACGCCGCTCGCGCTCTCGCACTACCAGTACGGCGTGCTCGCGGGGCTCACCGTGTACGCGGTGCCGCAGGTGCTCGCGGCGGCCTTCCCGGTGAGCGTGCTGAGCGGCCAGGTGGGCACGCTGGTCAAGCTCGTGCGCGTGCTGATGCTCGGGCCGGTGGTGCTCTTCTTCGCCGTGCAGACGCGGCGCGCGCGCGACGCGGCGCGCACCGCCGAGCGCGAGGCCGCGATCGCGGGCGGGATGCCGGTCGACGAGGAGATCCCGGAGGACGAGGGACACGGCGCGCACGGCCTCGCGCGCTACGTGCCCTGGTTCATCGCCGGGTTCCTCGCGCTCGCCGGACTGCGGTCGGCCGGCGTCATCCCCGAGGGGTGGGTGGGGCCGACGCGGAGCGTGAGCGGCTGGCTCACCGTCGCGGCGATGGCCGCGCTCGGCTTGGGCGTGGACGTGCGCGCCGTCGGGCGTGCGGGGCGGCCGGTCGTGGCGACGGTGACGCTGTCGCTCCTCGTGCTGCTCGCGCTCAGCGTCGCGCTCATCCGCCTGCTCGGCATCGGCTAGGCACGGGAACGCCGGGCGGGACGCGGGGTCGGAGGGGGCGCCGGGGCACCGCACGTAGCGCACGCCGCCCGGCCGCGTCATGTTCCAGCGTTCCCCCCAACCCGAGAGACTCCTCCATGCGTCGTTCCACGATCGCCCTGCTGGCGCTCGCCTCGCTCACGCTCGTCCCGTCCCTCACCCGCGCGCAGGCCGACGAGAAGTCGCGCGCCGTCGCCGGCGGCGGCGTCCTCGTGAAGGGGTGGATGGGCAGGGTGGACGCGAAGGAAGCGGCGGGCGGCCTCACGATCGACAACGCCAAGCTCGCGAGCGAGGGCAAGGACCTGCACGTCACGACCGGTCCCGCGTCGGTGTACTGGAACCCCGCCAACACGGCCAAGGGTGACTACACGGTGACGGCGACGTTCCGCGAGCCGGCCTACATGTCGCTCAACAGCCACCCGCACCCGTACGGCGTCGTGATCGGCGGCAACGACATGGGCACCGACCAGCAGAGCTACCTGTACTGCGCGGCGTACGGCAACGGCAACTTCATCGTGCGCGGCTTCGGGCCGGCGCCGTTCCAGATGAACGGTCGCGGCGGCGCCGATCCGGCGGTCAACAAGGCCGAGGCGGTGGGCAAGCCGGTGACGCAGGTGATCGCGCTGTCGGTCAAGGGCGACAAGGTCGAGTGCGCGATCAACGGCAAGGTGGTCGCGAGCTACGACAAGGCCGCCGTGGTGGGCGCGGGCAAGCTCAAGAGCACGGATGGCGTGTACGGCATCCGGTTCGCGCACAACACCGATGCGATCGTGAGCGGGTTGAGCGTTTCGAAGTAGCCGCAGGTTGCCGCCGCGCCCGACGCCGGGCGCGGCGCGCACGATGACACGCGAACCGGTGCCCACCCCATGCGCCGACTGGCCGCGTTGTTTCCCGCGATCTTGCTGGGCTGCACGTCGCCCCAGCCCATGCAGGCCCCGCAGTCGCCGTCCCCGATGGCGATGACCACCGTCGGCATGAGCGACAGCATGCCGCCCAACCTGCGGCGGGCGCTCTTGCCGACCTTCCGCGGAACGATGGGCCGCTCCTTTCCGGCGTACGACTCGGGCGGTCGCGGGTCGTTCCAGGCGCCCATCGAGGCGAACGGCCCGCTGGGCCAGCAGGAGTACCTCTCGCGCCTCGTTTGCCCGAACAAGCAGGCGCCGGACTTCCGGCGCATCGGCAGCTACGGTGCGGGCCCCGACGGTCACATCGAGGATGGCTACGCGGTCTACTGTCCCCCCGACGGACCGACGTACCACTTCTACATGGACATGTACCACAAGACGCGCGACACCTTGGGCGTCGGCCCGTTCAAGGCGTACGCCGTGTTGCCGATCCGCGCCCTCACGGGCTGTCCGCCGGACATCGCCTCGCTCGGATTGCCGCCGACGCGCGCCTTCCTGCGGTCGGAAGTGTCGCGCCCGGCGCTGCTCATGGAGCGCCTCCCGGAGTCCATCGATGCCGACGTCGAGGGCACCGTGCGCGTCTGGGTCGTCGTGGACACGACGGGCCGCGTGCGCGGGAACTGGGAGTCCGACGTGCCGCGCGACAAGCCGGCGCTGCTCGCTGCGGTGAAGGGCTTCCTTCCGGGGATCGCGTTCCAGCCCGCCGAACATCACCCGGGGTGCCTCGTGCCCATGGAGGCGGTGCTGCGGCTGCGATTCGCGAAGCCCAAGCCGCCGAAGGCGGCGCGCACCGACACGGCGGACGTGCGACGCTAGCCCTTCCGGCAGGTCACCTCGACGATCAGTCGCCGCCAGCTCGCGACCTCGTCCCCGTCACGCTTCTTGACCGTCGCGCCGCACCGCCCGCCGGCCAGCATCCACGGCGCGAGCCACGCCGCGATCTGGAGCGGCAGGTGCCCGATCACGTCGCCGCCCCGCGCGTGCACCCACACGGCCGGGATCTGCGCTTCCGGCGGGTCGGGCACGAGGATCAGCTGGTCGCCCTCCGCGAGCCGCTTGACCACCTCGGCCCGCTGCGCGAACACCGTGCCGAGCACGGCCGAGTCGAAGTGCGGGTACGCGGGCGGGGCGATGGGAGTGTGCATGTCGGCCTCTGGAAGGTGCCGCCTCGCGCAGGCCGTGTCGAGGGCGCGGTGGCCTACTTGTACGTGATCGCCACTGCGTCCGACGCGCACTCGCGGCGCGGCACGCCGATCGGTTGCGGGCACGGCAGCAGGCGGAACAGGGCCTCCTTCGGCCTGCTCGCGCGCAGGGCGTCGAGGATCGCGCGATCCGTCACGATGACGCGCAGCGCGCCCGGCGCGATCTCCGTCTGCACGCGCACCGACTGGAGTCGCGTCGTGTCGGCCATCGCGCCGCGCGCATCGAGCGTGCCGCTCAGCGCGAAACGGGGCACCTTGTCGTCGAGCAGCTGCGCGAGCGTCCCCGATTGCACGCCCAGGCCCGACCGCTTCGGGAACGACAGCACCGCCACGACGAACGCCTTGTTCCCCGCCTGCACCCGCGACTCGAAGCGATACTCGCCGCCGAGCGATGGCGTCTCGGGCAGGTTCCACGTGAACGGCTGCGCATCCTGCACCGTCCACTCGAACACCAGCCGTTCGGCCTCGAGCGTGGCCGTCGCCGGGCGGAAGCGCGCCTTCCGCGCCTCGCGCGACGCGTTGAGTGCCTCGGCGCCCTTCCGGAAGAAGGGGTAGGTGGCCGCCGGGATCGCGGCGAGGGTGTCCGTCGAGACCGTGGAGTACGCGAGCTCCCATGCAAGCGTGTCGCGTCCCGCCGCGGCGAGCGTCTGCGCGGCCTTGAGCAGGTCGCCCGACCGCGGCGCCTGCTTGTCGGCGGCCTCCGCGAGCATCGGGAGCAGGTCGCCGAGCCACGGGCGCAGCTTGTCCACCGCGGCCCACTGTTCCACGTGCGCGAGCCCCGAATCGAGCACGGCGCGGCGCAGCGAGCGCGGGATGCCCGGTTCGTCCTCCGGGTCCTCGTTGCCCATCAGCACGACGAACGCGAGCTGCGACGGCGCGGGCTGGTCGGGGTTGGTCATGCGCGCGAGCGCGGTGCGCTGCTCGATCATCGTCCCCACCATCGCGAGGCGCCCGGACCACAAGTGCAGCGCGAACGCCCAGGCCGCGGCGTCGGGGTTGAGCAGCGCGGTGTTCAGGTTGCGGAAGAAGTTCGCGCTCGTGAGCGAGTCGGCGAGCCGGCTCGCCGCCGCGAGGTCGCCGGCGCGCGCGAGGTAGGTCAGGCGCCGTGCCGGCGCGCTCCAGGCCGGCGTCTGCACCCCGATCGACTCCGCCTTGGCCAGCGAACGGAGCCCCGCCCGCGCATCGCCGTCCATCGCCTGCAGCTCGGCCAGCAGCTGGTACGGCGCGGCAGACCCCGCCGTCGCCTCCGCCCACCGCTGGGCCCATGCGATCGCCGCCGCGCGCGCCGTCTTGCGCATCGCGCGCAGCGTGTCCTTCGGGATGAACGAGAGCGACTCGCGCGGCACGAGCCCGAGCGAGTCGCGCAGCACGTACGCGTAGAGGCGCACGAGCCCCGGTTGCCGCACCATGCTGAGCAGGTCCTGCATGGACGTCGGCACCTTGGTGACCGCGAGCGCCGGCTGGCCGTTGGACATCCCCGCCTGCGCGTACAACGAGGCGAGCGTGCCGTAGAGCGTCGCGCGCGACGGGTCGAGCTCGACGGCGCGCTTGGCGAGGCGCGTCGCGCGCGCGGGCGAGCCGCGCGGGCGCTCGCCCCCCTTCACCGTCACCAGCATCGGGTCGAACGACTCGAGGTCCACGAGGTGCTGCAGCGCCTCCACGTCGTTCGAATCGGCCGCCACCAGCCCCTCGATGATCCGGCGCGCATCGCCATACTGCGCGCGGAAGACGGCGTCGTTGGCGAGCACGAGTTGCCGCTGGCGCGGCGGCAGGCTGGCCGCGAGGGAGACCGCGCGCGCGGCGTACTGCGACCCCTTGCTCCCCGGCTGCATGATGGAGAGCGGTTCCGTCGCGAGCTGGACCTCCGAGAGCCGCGCCCACGCCAGCGCGAAGGTGCTGTCGGCCTTGACCGACGACTCGAAGTCGCCGAGCGCGAGCTTGATCTCGCTGCGGCGCAGGTGCGCGAGGCCGCTCAGGTAGCTCTTGTACGCGTCGAGGTTGCGCGTGGTCGTGCCCGAGAGATCGGACGTCAGCGAGTCGAGGCCCGCCGCACGCAGCAGCCGGAGGCTCACCGAGTCGAACGCCACGCGCACGTCGCCCGTCGTGGGCACCTCGCCCGACGCGCGCACCAGCTCCTTGTTGGTCGGCACGTCGATGGCGCGCGCCGTCACGCGCAGCCGGCCGCCGGTGGCGAGCACCTCGCCGGTGACGGCGGTCCAGCCCCCCGTCTCCTCGGCGAGCTTCCGCACGCGCGCCGCCTCGATCACGCTGCCCGGCGCGATTCCGGCGCGCTTGAGCGCCGGATACAGCCGCTCGTCGGGCACCCCCGGCACCCCCTGCCACTTGCCCATCGCCTCGGCCAGCATGGTCG
>JACQES010000203.1 GCA_016200495.1 Gemmatimonadota bacterium | reverse complement strand
GGGGCCTCTAGCGCGCGCATCACCTTCTCGCGTGCTGCGGGCGCGAGCGTGGCGAACGCGCCGCCCTCGCGCTTCGCCGCCGCCTCGAGGTGGGCGAGGCCCGAGGCGAGGCCCGCGCGTTCCGGCTCGCCATACTGCTCCGCCACGATCACGTCCACGAACGCCGGGACGCCCACGTCGACGGCGCCAGGAGTGGCGGTGCGCGGCAACAGCGCGTCGGCGAAGGCGCGCACGGCGTCGCGCTGTGCGGGTTCGAGCGTCGGCCCGACGACGACCTTGCCAACCCGCGACCACGGCAGGTGGCAGTCCTTGGGCAGGAGCGCGAGCGCCGCCGACGAGGCGGCGAGCTGCAGGACTTCGCGGCGCTTCATGCGGTGCGTCATCACCTGGCAAGTTGCCACGCGGCGAGGCTGTCCGCGACCACCCGCGCGGCGATGGCCTGTCCGCGCGCGTTCCAGTGCAGGTCGCCGCCCCGATAGAACAGCGTGCACGGGTCCTGCGCGCGGAGCGCGTCCCACAGGTCCACGCGGCGGATCTGGTGCCGGGCGGCGAGCGAGTCCACGGTGCGCGAGATGCGGCGGCGGTCGTACTGCGGATACGTGCGCGGGTCGATCCGCACGTCGTACGTCTCGCACATGTCGATCGGTGACGGAATCACCACGAGCACGAGCGGCACCCGCCGCGCCGTCAGGTCGGCCGCGATCGCGCCCAGCAGGCGGTCCATGATCGCCACCTTGTACCGCGCCGACGCCGAGTCCGGCGTCGCGGCGATGTCCGCGTCATACGAGTCGCCGAGCAGGTCGAGCACCGTGTCCGGGGCCGCCTTCATCTCCGCGTACTGCTGCTGTGCGTTCCACAGCGCCCAGGGTGCGTAGCTGGCGAGCGAGAAGGCGGGGCCGGGGCCGCGTCCGCGGGTCACGGGGAGGGCCCCCGACGCGCGGCCGACCTTGCGCTCGATCCACCGCACGAGGTGAAGCCGGCGCCAGCCCGTCGGGTTGGCCTGCGCCTCGAGCGCGCGGCGCAGCGTGGGATGCAGCACCACCGGGTGCCGCACGAGCGCGCTGTCGGGACCGAGCAGGAAGAGCCGGTCGCGCACGATGTCGCCCATGTCGTTGTCGGCGAAGATCGCGAGCACGACGAGCGCGGGCTTGAGGCGCGGCAGCTCCTGCTGCATGCGCACGAACGCCTGGTCGGGCCCCCAGCCAACCACGCCGGCGTTGAGGACCTCCGTCGGCGTGCCGGGAGCGAGCAGGTGCTCCAGGTCGCGCGCGAAGGTCGAGTCGTCGTGCACGAACTCGCCCTCGATGAACGAGTCGCCGTACACGATGATGCGTCGCGCGCCGTCGGTGCGCAGCGGGGGGCCGCGGAAGCCGTCGGCGTTGATGGACACGGGCACCGCGCCGCCGCCGTTGCTCGGCCGGTGGACGAACACCTTCTCGCCGCCGGGGCGCAGGCGGTAGATGAGCGCCGTGTCGGCCTCGTAGATCGCCGCGGGGGCGGCGTTGGTGACGCGCAGCGCGCCCTCGAGCGCGACGAGCGGGAGCAGGGTGCCGCCGATCGCCAGCAGCACGTTGCCCATCCAGGCGGGGCGGCTCATGCGGGAGCTCCGACGGGCGTGGTCGTCACGCGCACGATGCCGGGCCATGCACCGGCGGTGACCGTGCGGAGCGCGGCGCGCGCGGCGGTCTCGGCGGGGAAGCGGGCGCACGCGAGGAGCGCGGCCGCGGTCGCCGCCCGGCGCTCGCCGCGGAAGTGGCGGAGCAGGGCCTCGTTCACGGGACGCTCCCACGCGTATTCCGCGGGCGGCGCGCCGGCGGCCGGCGGGGCGGCGAGGCGGCGTCGCGCGAGCGCCGCGCCGACGACGCGCTGCGTGACCTCCGCGCGCGCTTCCTTCGAGGATTGACCGATGCTCACGTTCGAGCCATGGACGCGGTAGCAGATGAGCACGTCGGGGAGGTTGGCGAGTCGTCCGTGTTCGGCGAGGCGCAGCCAGAAGTCGAGGTCCTCGCCGACCTTGGCGAGCGCGTCATCATAGCCGCCGGCGTCGAGCGCGGACTGCCGGCGGAACATCGCGGTCGGGTTGCCGAGCGCCGTCCCCTGCGCGGCGAGGTGCGCGGCGTCGATCGCCTCGTGCGTGAAGTGGCGGCCCCAGATGCGCTGCGGTCGGCCCTCGCCGTCCACGATGAGGGCGCGCGTTCCCACGGCCACGTGGTCGGGATGCGCCGCCAGGAAGGCCACCTGGCGCGCGAAGCGCTCGGGAAACGTCGTGTCGTCACTGTCGAGGTTCGCCACGAGCGCGCCCCGCGCCGCGTGCAGTCCGGCGTTGCGCGCGCGCGCCACGCCGCCGTGCGGCACCGGGAGCACGACGAGGCGCGGATCGCCCGCCGCTTGCGCGCGGGCGCGCGCCACCGAGTCGTCGGTCGATCCGTCGTCCACGAGGACCAGTTCGAGTTCCACGCCCGGGCTCGCGAGCACGCTCGCCACCGCGTCGCGCACCCACGCGGCGCCGTTGTACACCGGCATGATGACCGAGAGCTGCGGGGTCATCGCGCGCGGCGCGGGTCCGGTGACGCGAGGGCCGGCGACGCGGGCAGCGCATGCGTCCGGCGGGCGGACGGGCGGGACGAGCCCGGCGTCGAGGGGCGGCACGGCATGGGCGAAAGGTGGGCGGCGCGCGCGGGCCACGCCAGCGGCGCGCGCCGATGTCGCACGTGCGAGGCGACCGATAGCTTGCGCACCGTCCGCGTCATCATGGCGGCAGCCCTCAGACCGGAGGTTGGCGGGTGGCGGGAGGCAACGGGGCAGGCGTCGCGCGGCGGTTGGGGATGCTCGGGCTCCTCCTGGTCGGGGTGCCCATCATCGCCTTCACGTTGCTCGAGGGGGCGGCGAGTGCGTGGCTGTTCGGACGCGACATCGCGGCCGTGCGGCCCGACACCAACTTCCGCCGTGCGCGCTTCGACACGCTCGTCGGATGGGTCGGGATTCCCGACCTGCACCTGCCGGACATGTTCTCGCCGGGCGTGGCGCTCACCAACAACGCCGACGGGATGCGCATCCATCGCCCCGTGACGCCCGCGCTCGCGCCCGGACGCCACCGCGTCATCTGCTCGGGCGACTCGTTCACGAACGGCTGGGGGGTCGGCGACGCGGACACCTTCTGCGCCGCGCTGGAGCAGGTGCTGCCGGGCGTCGAGTCGCTCAACATGGCGCAGCCCGGCTATGGCATCGACCAGGCCTACCTGTGGTACAAGCGCGACGCAGGCCGCTGGCCGCATCAGGTGCACCTCTTCGCGTTCATCTGGAACGACTTCGAGCGCATGGCGCTGCGCGATTTCTCCGGCTACGCCAAGCCGCGCCTCCGCCTCGTGAACGGTGCGATCACCCTCGAATCGCGGCCGCAGCCGGAGTGGAGCGGAGGCGTGAAGCGCTTCTACTACTCGCGCCTCCTCCCGCGGCTTCGCCTCTTCCAGCTGGTGGACCGCAACCTGAACGGATCCGACTCGGTGCAGCTCGCGCGCGTTGATGCGCAGGTCTGGGACCTGTTCGAGTCCATCGCCCGCGACCTCGACCGGCTGAACCGCGAGCGCGGCAGCCAGCTCGTGCTCACCTACCTGCCGACGAACGTCGAGTTGGTGCCCGGACCGTACGACGCGCGCCGCGCGCGGCTCGCGGCGTTCGCCGCCCGCGCGAAGATCCCGCTCGTGGACCTCACCCCCGCGATGCGCGCGGTTCCGCCCGACTCCGCCGTCTGGTTCTTCATCACCGCCAACCAGTTGCAGACACGCGGCGCGAGCGGGCACTACACGACGGCGGGACACCGGTGGGTCGCGCAGGCGCTGGCCGAGCGCTTGCGCGCCGATTCCACCACCCGCGCGAAGCTCGGACTCGAGGCGGGCGACGCAGCCGCGCGCCGGTCCGCCGCGCCCGCGCGGCCGCGAGGTGCCAGATGAGTGGCGCCGTGAATCGCCTCGTGCGCAGCGCGATCGGCATCGTGCTGCTGAGCGTCCTCTCCGTGCTCGGCGTCGAGGGGGGCGTGAGCGCGTGGCTCTACCTGAAGGACGCGCTGCCCCTCGCCCTCGCCGAGGCGGTGATTCGCCCGCACATGCAGCCCGACACGCTCGTCGGATGGACGAGCCGCCCGGGTGCGCGCTTGCCCGACGAGTACGGCGCCGGCATCGGACTCGCCATCGGCCCCCAGGGACTTCGCGGGACGCGCGACGCGGCCCCAGCGCACCCGGGAGCGCTGCGCATCGCCTGTGCGGGCGACGGCCTCACGCTTGGGGTCGGAGTGGACGACGCCCATCCGTGGTGTGCGCGCCTCGAGGTCGAACTCCCCGGGGTCGAGAGCTTCAACCTCGCGCAGGCGGACTACGGCTGGGACCAGGCCTGGCTGCGTGTGCGCCGCGATGCGGCCGCGCTCGGTCCGCAGCTCGTGCTCTTTGCACTGACCGACGCCGCGCTCGAGCGCGGGGCGGGAGCACGCGACGACGGGCGGGTCACGCCGCACCTCGCGCTCGACGGATCGCGCGTGCGCGCCATCGGTGTGCCGGTGCGGTCGGAGGGCGCTGGCGCGCTGCGAGCGGCGCGCCTGCGCCAGGTGGCCGGCGACCTGCGACTCGTGCAGTGGCTCCGCACCTGGGGCGTGCTCGACCCGGCGCGCACGGCCAGCGCGGCGGTCGATCGCGGCTGGCCGGTGTTCGACGCGGCGATCCGGACGCTGGTCGCCGAGCCTGTCGCACCGGGGGCGCGTCTCGCGATCGTTTTCCTCCCCACCCGGCGCGACCTGGCCAAGGGGGCGCTCGACAAGCGCCGCGACCACGTCGCCACGCTGGCGCGCACGGTGGGCGTTCCGTTCATCGACCTCACGCCGGCCCTGCGCGCGC
>JACQES010000230.1 GCA_016200495.1 Gemmatimonadota bacterium | reverse complement strand
GATCGGGCAGACCTTCCAGGACGTGATGAAGTCGGCGCGGCCGCGCCCCGAGCTCGTGCACTTCGACCCGAACTCCCTCAACCCGGTGCTCGCGTGGACCGACGCCGACTCGGTCGACCACGTGACCTGGTACCTCGACGCCACGACGGCCTTCAACCAGGTGCGCGCCGGCACGCGCCTGGGCGCCCTCGGCCACGCGATCTGGCGCCTCGGGAGCGAGGACCCCGCGATCTGGAACGTGCTCACCGAGCACGGGCTCACCGGCCCGGCGGCGGGGGTCGAGTCGATTGCCGGGGGCTACGACGTGGAGTTCGACGGCGACGGCGAGCTGCTGCGCATCGCGACCAAGCCGAGTAACGGGAAGCGCACCGTGCAGGTGGACCCGGGCACGGGGCTGATCGTGTCGCAGGAGCTCGACCACGCGCCGTCGCCGACGATCGTGCGGCGCACCGGGTCGGACGCGCAGCAGACTGGCGGACGCCGCATCGCGCTCACCTTCGACGACGGCCCCGACCGCCGCTGGACCGGCCCGATCCTCGACACGCTCAAGTCGCGGAACGCGCCGGCGACCTTCTTCGTGATCGGCAACAACGTCGAGCGCTACCCGGGCCTCATGCGGCGAATCGTGGCCGACGGGCACGAGTTCGGGAACCACACCTGGTCGCATCCCAACCTCGGGCTCGTACCGGCCTTCCTGGTCAAGCTCGAGATCGCGTCCACAGCGCGGCTCCTCGAGGCCATCCTCGACCGGCGCACGGTGTTCTTCCGCCCGCCGTACTTCGGCGACGCCGAGCCGACGTCGGCCGACGAGCTCGTGCCGGTGGGGGTCGCGAGCGACATGGGGTACATCACGGCCGGCGTCCACATCGATTCCGACGATTGGCGGAACCCCGGCAGCGACGCGATCATCCGGCAGGTCGTGAACGACCGCTACCGCGGCAACGTGGTGCTGCTGCACGACGGCGGCGGTGACCGCGCCCAGACGCTCGCGGCGCTCGGGCCGCTGATCGATTCGTTGCGCGCCCACGGCGACACGCTCGTGCCGCTGTCGGACCTGGCCGGCGTCACGCACGACCAGGCCATCCTGCCGCTCCCCCGGCGCAGCATGGCGCAGCGGATGATCGAGCTCGGCACCTGCGGCGCCGTCAGCCTCATCGAGTGGAGCTTCTACTGGGTGTTCCTGCTGGCGATGGTGCTCGGGATCGGGCGCGTGGTCGTCGTGCTCACGCTCGCCGCCGTCCAGCGCTTCACGCGGCGCCGGCCGCCGCCGCCCGGGCCGCCGCTCTCGGTGGACGTGCTCGTGCCCGCGTACAACGAGGAGAAGGTCATCGCCCGCACGATCGAGAGCCTGCTCGCCCAGCGGTACGCGGGCCAGCTCCGCGTGATCGTGGTGGACGACGGCTCGCCCGACCGCACGTTCGAGGTCGCGCGCGAGGCGTTCGGCGTGGATCCGCGCGTGGACCTCGTGCGGAAGCCCAACGGCGGCAAGGCGAGCGCGCTCAACCTCGCGCTGTCGCGCTCGACGGCGGAGGTGCTGGTCTGCCTCGACGCCGACACGATCTTCGAGACGGAGACGATGGCGCGGCTGGTGGAACCGCTGCACGACCCGCGCGTCGCCGCAGTGGCGGGCAACGCCAAGGTCGGCAATCGCGTGAACCTCGTCACGCGCTGGCAGGCGCTCGAGTACGTCACGAGCCAGAACACCGACCGGCGCGCCTTCGCGACGCTCAACTGCATCACGGTGGTGCCGGGCGCGGTGGGCGCGTGGCGGCGCTCCGCCGTCATCGAGGCCGGCGGCTTCAGCGATGACACGCTGGCCGAGGACCAGGACCTGACGCTCGCGCTCCGGCGGCAGGGACACGTGATCGCCTATGCCGACGACGCGATCGCGTGGACGGAGGCCCCCGACACGCTGCGCGCGCTCGCCAAGCAGCGGTTCCGCTGGTCGTTCGGCACGCTCCAGTGCGCGTGGAAGCACCTCGGGGCGCTCTTCAACCCGCGCTACGGCACGCTCGGCTTCGTCGCGCTGCCCAACACGTGGGTGTTCCAGCTCCTGTTCGCCGCACTCTCGCCGCTCGCCGACCTGCTCTTCGCGTGGAGCCTCGTGGCGGTGGCGATGGCGCGGTTCCAGCACGGCGCCACCTATGCGCTCGACACGCTCGAGAACGTGGCGGTGTACTACGCGATCTTCCTGCTCGTGGACTGGATCGGCGCGGTGCTCGCGTTCGTGCTCGAGCCGGGCGAGGACCTCTCGCTCACGTGGCTGATCCCGCTCCAGCGGTTCGCGTACCGGCAGGTGATGTACTTCGTCGTGGTGCGCTCGTTCGCCGCGGCGCTGCGCGGGCGGCTGGTCGGATGGGGGAAGCTCGAGCGCAAGGCGACCGTGGAGCGGCCGGCGTAGCGCGCGGCGGTGGAGCGGCCGGCGTTGCACGCCGACGACGGAGCAGCCCCCGGCGCGCGCGGACGCAACGCCAGCCGGTGTGACGCGGCGCGGGCGCGCGACGCTTGCAGTGGCTGGCGCCCGCGGCGCCCGGGCCGCATCGTCCAGCGTCCCGCATGCCGCGTGCGTACGGCTTGCGAACCCCTCACCCCGCCTCCCATGCGGTTCCGCCTCGTCACGTCCGCCGCGCTGGCCGCGGCCCTCCCGACCCTCGCGCTCGCGCAGGGGGCCGGCCGTCCCTTCACGCCCGCCGACTGGTATCGCGTCGTCACGGTGTCCACGCCGTCGCTGTCGCCCGATGGCAAGCTGGTCGCGATGACGGTGACCACGCCGGTCGAGAAGGACAACAAGCGGCATTCCGAGGTGTGGGTGGTGCCGACGTCGGGGGGCGCCCCGGCCCGCTGGACGTCGCCGGCGCTCGAGTCCTCCGCGCCGCGCTTCTCGCCCGACGGCAAGTACCTCGTGTTCACGAGCCAGCGCGCGGGGGGCAAGGGGAACCTGTGGGCCATCCGGCTCGACCAGCCCGGCGGCGAGGCGTTCCAGCCCGAAAACGCGCTGACGCGCGGCTCGGCCCCGGCCAACAAGGCGTTCACCGTGTGGGCCGACGTCGGCGACGACACCGCGGGCGGTCCCAAGCCCGATGCGCGGTTCGACCGCATGCAGCCGATGGCGCGCCCGCCGTACAACGCGATCACGCGCCCGCTCGACCCGGCGCGCTTCGATGGCAAGCACATCACGGAGATGCGCTACCAGCAGAACGAGCAGGGGTTCATTCCCGGCCCGCGCGTGCCGCGCCGCTGGAACGCGACGCAGGTCTGGATGCAGAAGGCCGACGGGAGCCCCAAGGCGAAGCTCACCAGCACCGCGTACTCGCACCGCGACGTCGTCGTCTCCCCCGATGGGCAGTGGATCGCCTTCGTGGCCGACGCGAAGCTCCGGTCCGACTCGGTGGTGCAGGCCGAGCAGGACTCGCTGGGCCGCCTGCCGTACGACGCCAAGCGGGACGAGGCGCCGCGCAACGACGTGGACATCTACGTCATGCCCGCGACGGGTGGCGAGCCGCGCAAGGTGAGCGCCTTCATCGGCGCCGAGTCACAGCTGGCCTGGAGCCCGGACTCGAAGCGGATCGCGTTCATCGCGGCGCCGTCGCGCTGGACCTCGACGCGCCTCTGGGTGGTCGAGGCCGCCGGCGGCACGCCGAAGAACTTGATCGGCACCTTCCAGTACGAGCCGCAGCGCATCGACTGGCTGACCAACGAGACGCTCGCGATGTCGGCCGAGGTCGGCGGCAGCACGGGGCTGTTCCACGTGAGCGCGGCAGGCGGGACGCCGAAGCAGGTGATCGGCGGGCGGCGCCGCCTCTCGGGCTTCAGCTACGACGAGGCGCGGAGCCAGGTGGCGTACGTGAGCACGAGCCTCGCCAGGCCGACGGAGCTCTACGTCGCCAATTCCGACGGCAGCAACGAGCGCAAGCTCACGGCGTTCAACGACGCGCTCAACGCCGAGATCGCGTGGAGCGACGCCGAGCGCTTCACCTACAGGTCGGTCGGCAACCTCGAGATCGAAGCCTGGTTGATGAAGCCGCCCGGCTACGACGCGAGCAGGAAGTACCCGGTCGTCCTCTACATCCACGGCGGGCCGCACTCCGCCTACGGCGAGAACTGGTTCGACGAGTTCCAGAGCCTCGCGGCGAGCGGCGTCATGGTGCTCTTCACCAACCCGCGCGGCTCGAGCGGCTACGGCGCGGCGTTCACCAACGCGATCCGTGGCCGCTGGTTCGCCGAGGACTACAAGGACCTCATGCTCGCGGTGGACATCGCGGCGAAGCGCCCGGACGTGGACTCGACCAAGATGGGCGTCACCGGCGGCTCGTACGGCGGCGTCATGACGGCGTGGATCACCTCGCACACCAACCGGTTCAAGGCGGCCGAGAACGACCGCATGATCAGCAACTGGTGGTCGTGGTACGGCACGTCGGACGCGCAGGGGCTCACCGAGGGGGAGTTCTACGGCAAGCCGTGGGACAACCCGGCGATGTACGACTCGCTCTCGCCGATCCGCTACGCGCCGCGCGTGAGGACGCCGACGCTGATGGTGCAGAGCGAGGAGGACCACCGCACGCCGATGACGGACGCCGACCAGTGGTTCATGGCGCTCAAGAAGCACGGCGTGCCGGTCGAGTGGGTGCGCTACCCGCGCTCGACGCACGAGCTCTCGCGCAGCGGCGAGCCGTGGCTGCTCGTCGATCGCCTGGGCCGGATCCGCCAGTGGTTCGGCTACTGGCTGCTCGGGAAGCCGGTGGAGGGCGCCCCGGCGGGCGAACGGGCGGCGGGACGATCGCGGTAGGGCGAATCCCTCGGGGGTGACAGGCTCGCGTGGCACAATCCATGCGAGCCTGTCGTACAAGAAAGGGGACACCGGGGGGTGCGGAGTCCCGGTTTCCGTCCGATACTCTAGCCGTTCGCATGGCCGCCTCCTCCGACCCGACGCTCACCGGTGAAGCCGGCTTCCGCCACATGGCGGACGCCGCGCCGTTCCCCGTCTGGATGCTCAATCCGGCGGGGCGCGTCACGTGGTGCAACAAGCGCTACGCGGAACTCGTCGGGCGCACGGTGTCCGAGGTCGTGCAGGCGGGGCTCATTCCCGACGCGCACGAGGAGGATCGAGAGGCGCTGGCCACGGCGATCGCCGACGGCGTCACCGCGCGCGCGCAGTTCACGTGCGAGTACCGCATGCGCCGGGTCGACGGCGAGTACCCGCTCGTGCTCGCCACCGCGTCGCCGCGGTTCGACGGGGCGGGGCAGTTCGCCGGCTTCCTCGGCAGCTCCGCCGACGTCGCGTCACGCGACGTGGCCGACCGCCAGCGCGAGGACGACGAGCGCCTGGCCGCGGTGCAGCGCCTGGCCGGTGGTGTGGCGCACGAGTTCAACAACCTGTTGACCCAGATCAAGGTCGGGGCCGAGCTGGTGCTGGCCGAACTGGCCCCGCAGGCCCCCGGCCGCGCCGACGTCGAGTCGATCAGCCACGCCGCCGACCGGGCCTCGGTGCTCGCACGCCAGCTGCTCGCGTTCGGCAGGCGGCAGATGCTGCGCGCCGAGCCGATCGACCTCGAGGAGGAGGTCCAGGCGCAGATCGAGTCGCTCCGGCTGCTCGCCGGGCCGCAGATCGCGGTGTCGCTCCAGCTGGCCGGGGTGCGCGGCGCGGTGCGCGCGGATCGCGAACAGCTGGGCCAGGTGCTGCGCGCGCTCGTGACCAACGCGCGCGACGCGATGCCGACCGGCGGCGTCGTCACGATCACCACCACGGCGATGACGGCCACCGGCGGCGAGATCGGCCCCTCGCCGACGCTCAAGGCGGGCCCGTACCTGCGCCTCACGGTGGGCGACAACGGCCCGGGGATGGACGAAGAAGCCAAGGCGCACGCCTTCGAACCGTTCTTCACCACGCGCAGTCGCGAACAGCACCCCGGCCTCGGCCTGTCCACCGTGTACGGCGTGATCCAGCAGTCGGGCGGCTCGGTCTGGATCGACTCGGGGGCCCGGCAGGGGACGCGGGTGCACCTCTTCTGCCCGCTCGAGGCGACGGCCCCCACGGCCGCAACGCGTCGCCCGAGCCTGACGCCCGCGTTCATCCGCCGCGACGCGGTGCTGCTGGTCGAGGACGATGATGCGGTGCGCACGCTGGCCTGTCGCGTGCTGCAGCGGCGCGGCTATCGGGAGCACGTCGCGAGCGACGGCACCGAGGGGCTCGACATGTGGCAGCGGCTCAAGCACGAGGTCGCGCTGGTCATCTCCGACGTGGTGATGCCGGGGGTCTCGGGCCGCGACCTGGTGCTCGAGGTGCGCAAGACCCGGCCGCGCATGCCGATCATCCTCATGTCGGGCTACGTGGGCGAGTCGCTGGAGACGACGGAGGGGCTCAACCCCCTGCCGATCTTCCTCGAGAAGCCGTTCACGGTGGCGAGCCTGGGCGAGGCGGTCCAGCGCGCGCTCGCGGTCCCCGAGGGGGCCGAGGGGATCGGGATCATCGGGCTGTAGGTCCCCGGCTCGGCGCGGCAGACCTCGCGCGCACGCCCGCACCCGCTGATCTGCCCAGTGTCATCACGTCCACCGTCTGCCGCGACGACGCGACGCTCGACGAGGCGCTGACGCAGGCCGACGCGCTGTTCTACCAGGACAAGGCGGAGCGGAAGCGCTACCGCTTCGACGACGGGGTCACGTCGAGCCTGAGCTCGGTCCAGCCGTCCACCTGGTAGTACGCGACGCGCACCGCGTGGCGTCCCGCGGCGAGCGGCACCCGGTCCACGAGCGACTCGTGCGCGGTCCAGTGGTCGATCACGAGCCGGCCGTCCACCCAGACGCGCACGCCGTCGTCGGAAATCGTGACGAGCTCCCAGTCGCCCGGCGGGACGTCGAGCGTCGCCGTGGCCTCGAGGCCCCAGCGCTCGAGCGGGATGCCGGCCACCTGCGGCCGGAACCACTCGTAGTCGAGGGCCGGCGTGGCGCGGGAGAGCGTGGGCGACGCGAAGGCGCGCATGAACGCCGCCGTGTCGCGGCGCGGGTCGGTGGAGTCGCTCCAGGTGACGATGCGCTGCTGCCACGTCGACCGCGGCCGGCTCGCGCCGTACGTGACGCGGACGGGTTGGCCCGCCGCGGTGCGCACGCCGTTCGGCGCCACGGTCGCCGCGCCCACGTACGCGAGCTCGAGCATCCAGTCCTCGAACGGGCCGCTCGTGTCGGGGGTGACGACGATGCGGCCGGGGACGCGGCCCGTCAGGTCGCTCACGGCGGCGAGCCCGCGCCGCCCCACCACGCGCCAGCGGCCGGCCGGGCCCAGCACGCGGAGCGCGAGCGGACGCGCATCGCTCCGCGCTTCGGGCCAGAGCTTGGGCGAGCGCCAGTCGTAGGGGCCCCATGCGTCGACGATGATCGTGGCGCGGCCGCGCGCCGTGCCGACGGCAAGGCGCGCGTCCTGCCCGCCCGCGAGCGGCCGCGGCAGGTGCGCGAGCGCCGACTCGGCGCGCGCACGCAGCGGCGACGCGTCGACGCCCAGCAGCGCGACCTGCGCGTCGCGCTCCGGTGGCGCCGGTCCCTCGGGCATGCGGAGGTCGGGGCCGGTCGGTCGCGGCGTGCGCACCACCGAGGTGCCGCCCGTGTCGCCGCTCGCGACGAGCAGCGTGTCGGCGTCCACGCGGTCGGCGGCGCGCAGCCGCTGCGTGTTGTCCACGCGCAGCCAGGTGCGCAGCGCGCGGGCGTCGTTGCCCGTCACGAGGTAGTCGCGGCTCCGCGTGTCGCGATGTTTGGGGTACCCCCAGTCCGATGGCTCGAGCTTGTTCCACCAGAGCCGGATGCCCGTCGAGTCGCCCGCGAACGTGTTCGCGACGATCGCGTTGTCCTGCCCGTGCTCGATGGCGATGCCGATCCGGTTGCGCGCGAAGCGGTTCCCGGCGATCACGCTCTCGTACGAGTAGCCGCCCCAGATGCCGTGGTCGTTCTCCTCGACGCGGTTGCCGACGATCACGTTGCGGCTGAAGGTGACCTCGATGCCGTTGGTCGGCGCGTGCGAGAAGTCGTTGGCGTAGAGGACGTTGTCGTTGGCGCCGCCGGCGCCCGAGTCCATCGTCTCCTGGCCGGCCCAGAGGAAGAAGCCATCGCCGCCGTGCGTCACCGAGTTGAACGCGATCACGTTGCGGCAGCTCTGCTCGAAGGCGAGGATGCCGGCCGAGTCCTGGCCGCGCCGGTAGAAGCCGTGCGAGTAGCCGCGCACGTCGTAGTCCACCCGGTTGTGCATCAGCCGGTTGTCGCTCGAGCGGTACAGTCCGATGCCGAGTCCCGAGAGGTACGAGAAGGTCGAGTTCCAGACGAGCACCGAATCGGTGCGCGTCATCAGCAGCCCGTTCATCCCCTGCTCGGCGCGCACGCCGCGCACCTCGCCGCCGCGCACGCCGCGCAGGTAGATGGCCGCGCCGTAGCGGAGCCACTCGTCCTGCTCGTTGTGGTGGTAGCTGAGCCAGTCGGCGAGGCTCTCGTGCTCCACGAGCGAGTAGAGGCGGGGCTTCCAGTTGTGGCTGACGTCGAGGTCCAGCAACCGGAGCTGGCGCGTGCCGCCGGCCAGCAGCGCCACCTTGTAGCCACGAATGGTGCCGCCGCGGACGGTCACGTGCGCGCCGCCCTCGACGCGCACCGCCACGCCCGCGGCGCTGTCAGGCGGTGCGCCCTCGCGCGTCCCGATCAGCGTCACGCCGCGCAGGTCCACGGTGAGGTCGTCGCCGCGGATGACCACCAGCGCCGAATCGGTGCCGGCCGGCGCGCGCAGCCGGTACGTGCCGGGGGCGATGCGCGTGGAGCGCGTGATCACCAGGCCACGCACGAGGGGCACCGGGGGCTGCGCGCGGAGCTCGCGCGCGAGCGCGCCCGCCGGCAGCGCGACCGCCAGCGCGATCAGGCGTCGAAGCGACATGTCGGAAAGGTACGCCGCGCGGTTCGGCGCGCAGGGGCGGACGCGTGACGCCTACGTTGGCGAGCGGCCCCCCGGCCGGGCCACGCGCGGCACGCGGCGTGGTCGCGTCGTCGCGCCGCTGCGGTTCCGGTCCACGGCGCGCCGCAAGCTGGCCGTCTTGCTCACGGCGACGTCGAACGACGGCGCGTCCTCGGCGGCGCGAGCGTACGACGCCAGCGCGGCGGGCATGTCTCCCTCCGCCTCCTGTCGCGCGCCGCGCGCGAAGGCACGGAACGCGTCGGGGGGAAACGACGCGCGCGCGGCCATCTTCGCCTCCAGGTCGGGCGGCACCATCAGCCCGAGCACGCTCGCCAGCCGCTGCACCACCAGCCGCTCGGCGACGAAGATCGCGTCGGCGCGGGCGGCGCCGGCGTAGGCCGCCGTCAGGGCGGAGGTGCCCACATCCACGAGCCCCACGTCGAAGCGGATGGCCGTGTCGCCGTCGGCGGCCATGGCGCCGCGCACGAGCTGCTGCGCGGCGAGCAGGCGCCCCACGCGCACGGCCGACGCGGGATCGATGCGCGCCGAGTCGAGTCCCTGCTCGTGAAGCAGGTCGTCGAGCCGGATGCGCTCGAGCAGCCGAAGCCCGGGGAATCGGCCCAGGTCGGCGGTCAGGAGCTCGGCGAAGCCGAGCGAGAGTTCGTCGGTGGCCGAATCCGACGACTCGAAGGGCAGCACGGCGAGGGTCGCCGCCACCTGTCGGCCGCCGAGCGAGGCCTCGCCCGCCGCGACGTCCGCGGCCTGCGCCTGCTGGTCGGCGCGGCCGTCGCCAGTCGCGGTGCGCACGGTCGCGCCGCCGCTGGCACAGGCGGCGAGGCAGGTGAGCAGGCCGAGGTGGCGAGGGTGACCTCGACGCGCTGCGGGGGCTCAACGAGCCGATCACGCTCGATGAGGTGGCGGAAGTGGTCCTGCCGCTCACGCGCCTGCTCAACCTGCACATCACGGCGGTGCAGCAGCTGGTCCGCGTGACCGACTCGTTCCTCGGCCGCCCGTCGTCGCCGGCGCCGTTCGTGATCGGGGTGGCGGGGAGCGTGGCCGCGGGCAAGAGCACGATCGCGCGCGTGCTCCGCGAGGTGCTGTCGCGGTGGGTGGAACACCGGTCGGTCGAACTCCTCACCACCGACGGCTTCCTGCACCCGAACGCGGTGCTCGAGGCGCGCGGCATCATGCACCGGAAGGGGTTCCCCGAGAGCTACGACCTGCCGCGCCTGGTGCGCTTCCTCGCCGACGTGAAGGCCGGGCGCGACGCGACGGCGCCGGTGTATTCGCATCTCTCCTACGACATCGTGCCGGGCGAGGCGCGTGTCTTCCGGCATCCCGACGTGCTCATCGTCGAGGGGATCAACGTGCTGCAGCCCGCCCCCAACCACGGCGAGCGCGGCGCGCGCACGGTGGTCTCCGACTTCTTCGACTTCTCGATCTTCATCGACGCCGAGGCGACCGACCTCGAGCGCTGGTACGTGGACCGGTTCCTCGCGCTGTGCGAGACGGCGTTCAGGCGGCCGGAGTCGTACTTCCACCGCTTCGCCGCGCTGACGCACGACGAGGCGACGGCCACCGCGCGGAAGATCTGGGCCGAGATCAACCTCGTGAACCTCACGCAGAACATCGCCTCCACGCGCGACCGCGCCACCATCGTGCTCCGCAAGGGGCCGACGCACGCGGTACAGGAAGTCTGGATGCGGCGCGCGCTCGCGCCGGGGATGATCTAGCGGACGGGCGCGATGCGTTCGTGCGAGACGCGTCGCCGCGCGCCGATGCGCGTGACGCGTGGATGCGAAGCGGGCCGGCGCGATCTCTCGCGCCGGCCCGCCTGGTCTAGCGGAGGAGGACCTCGCCCTCGATCTCGACGGGAATGTCCCATGGCAGTTCGGCCATCCCCACGGCGCTCCGCGCGTGTGCACCGACCTCCGGGCCGAACAGGTCGAGGATCAGGTCCGACGCGCCGTTGATGACGGCCGGCTGCTTGTTGAAGCCGGGGGCCTAGTTCACCATGCCGAGCAGCTTGACCCACTGCCCGATCCGGTCCAGGTCGCCGAGCGCCCGGTGGAGCGAGCCGAGGATCGAGAACGCGACCATGCGCGCCGCGTCGTAGCCCTGCTCGATGGTGAGCTCGCGTCCCACCTTGCCGGTGAGCGGGGACGGCGAGCCATCGGGCAGTTGCGGCCCGTGGCCCGAGATGATCACGCGCGGTCCCACGACGTGGACGCCCTTGAACGGGAGCACCACGCCCGGGGGCGGCACGAAGGCGCCGGGCAGGGTCAGCCCCTTGGCGGCGAGGCGGTCGGCGATGCGCGACATGGCGGCGGGCCTCAGGTGATCGGCTTCTTGGACGTCAGCGCCTTCACGAGCTTCGACAGGAACTCGTTCCCCTCGAAGAAGCTCTTGATCAGCGTGCGCTCGTCGCGGCCGTGGGCGCGGTTGTCGTCCATGTCGCCGAAGATGCCGCTCACGCCGTAGGTCGGGATCCCGACCTCGCGGAGGAAGCGGCCGTCGGTGGCGCCGGTGCTCATCTGCGGAATGACCGGCGTGCCCGGCCACATCTGCTTCGTGAGCGCCTCGACGGGCTCCATCAGCTCAGGCGTGAGCGGGCTCGGCGCGCTCGGCGCGGGCGGCGGCGCCGCGGCAATCGTGATCGCGGTGTCACCCATGACGCGGAGCAGCTCCTGGCGCACCTGCTCGGGCGGCACGTTGGGGACGATGCGGCAGTTCACGTTCGCGGTCGCGAGCTGCGGCAGCGCGTTGTCGGCGTGGCCGCCGAAGAGCCGCGTCGCCACGCAGGTGGTGCGGAGCATCGAGCTGTAGCGCGGCTGCTTGCTGATCGTCGCGGCGGCCTGCGCGTCGCCGGGGTTCTTCACGATCGCGCGCATCGCGGCCGCCATCTCCGGCGTCTCGAGCGCGGCCGTGCGCTCGAAGAAGACCTTGGTCACCTCGTTGAGCGCGACCGGGAAGGTGTAGTCGGCGAGCCTGGCCAGCCCCTGGGCGAGGTGGTAGATCGCGTTGTCGCGCACCGGCACCGAGGAGTGCCCGCCCTTGTTGGTGACCTTGAGCGCGAAGTTGACCGGCACCTTCTCCGTCGCCTGCACGGCGTGGAGCAGCGGCTTCCAGTTCTTGTACGAGCCGCCGCCGCCCTCGTTGAGCGCGTAGGCCGCGTCGATCTTGTCCTTGTGGTTCTGGATGAGCCAGCGGACGCCGTTGTCGGGGCCGCCCTCCTCGTCGGCGGTGAGCGCGAGAATCACGTCGCGATCCGGCTTGTAGCCTTCCGCCTTCCAGCGGAGGAGCATCGCGGTGAAGATCGCCGCCATCGGCTTGTCGTCGGCCGAGCCGCGGCCGTAGAAGAAGCCGTCCTCCTCGCCGAACTGGAACGGGTCGCGCGTCCAGTCCTCGCGCTTGGCCTCGACCACGTCGAGGTGGGCGAGCAGGAGCAGCGGCTTCCGCTGTCCGGTGCCGTGGTAGCGCACGACGATGTTGCCCTTGGTCGGCGCCGCGCCGCCCTGGAAGATGTCCGCCTCGGGGAAGCCCGCCGCGCGGAACCGCGCCGCGACCGCCTCCGCGGCCTTGGTCGTGCTCCCGTGCTCGGCCGTCGTGTTGATCTCGACGAGCTGCTTGTAGATCTCCTTCGCCGCGAGCTGCTCCTTGGTGAGCGACGCCGGCGGATCGGGACGGCGCGCGGTGGCCTGCGCGGCGGCGGACGTGGCGAGGGCGACGCTCGCGAGCAGGGCGGCGGCGCGAAGGACGGACGAAGGCACGGTCATGCGGATTCCTCACGAGGTGGGACGCGCGCCACGCGGGCGCGCGGTCATCCCCATGAACGTGCTGGGCGGCACGCGTGTTGGCGAGGGGGCGTACGCACCGGCGCGCGAGGGGCGGCGCGCGTGTTGGCGAAGGGGCGTGCACACCGGCGCGCGAGGGACAGCGTGCGTGCCGGCGAGGGGGCGTGGGGGAGCGAACCCGACGGCCAGCCGGCTGCGGTCCGGTCAGCGCGGCGCGACCTGGGTGGCACGGGGCGGCGGCACCAGCGCAGTCCCCAGCAGCAGCCCCGCCGCCAGCGAGATCCCGACGAGCACCACGCGGAACGCCGCTTCGACTCCCGCGGTCGCGTCCTGTCCGAGCAGCGAGTTGATGCTCTGGAAGCCGATCGAGCCGGGCACGAGGAGCAGCAGTCCGGGAATCGTGGTGACCATCGCCGAGCGCCGCGTGAAGCGCGCTGCGGCGTTGCTGCCCGCCGACACCGCGAACGCGCCGACGAAGCCGCCGAGCTGGTCGTCGAGGAGCCTGGCGCCGAGGCGCGCCGACGCCCACGCGACGATCCCGGCGAGGATGATGAGCGGCGCGTCGCGGCGGTCGGCGCGGAGCAGCACGACGAAGCAGCCGGCCGCGATCACGGGCGAGAGGTACGCGACCCAGTCGGGAAGCGACGGGTTGACCAGCGGGAACGCGCCCGGGAGCGCGAGAAACGCCGTCGTCGCGTAGGCGTGCGTGCTGCCGGTGAGCGTCGCGGCCGACAGGCACACGACCGAGACGAAGAAGGCCGAGGCCGGCTCGAGGATCGGCACCAGCGCGGTCCAGCGTCCGCTGCCGATGGCGAGCATGCCGGTGACGAGCCCCGCGACGGCGGCCACCCCGAGGTCGAGGACCCCGACGTCGAGCAGCGAGGCGACGGCGACGGCCACGAGCGAGAACGCGACGACGGTCATCCACGCCGGGTAGCGCGGCGCCTCCGCGGGCAGCGCCGCGAGCCGCGCGAGCGCCCGGTCGGCCGGCATCGCCCCCGAGGCCACGGCGGTCGCGATTTCGTCGAGCGCCGCCATCATGCCGAGGTTGGTCTCGCCCGGCTCCACGCGCACCAAGTGCACGCGCTGCGACTCGTCCTCGCCGAACGCGACGAAGAGCGAGGTCGGCGTCGTGAAGAACTGCGCCTCCACGCGCAACTGTTCGGCGGCGGCGACCAGCATCCCCTCGATCCGGTGCGCGGCGAAGCCGTGCGTGTGGAGCTGCGTCGCGAGCTCGATCAGGAGCCGCGGCACGATCGCGATCTCGTGCGTCGCGGTGATCGAGCCGCTGGGGCGCGGCGTGGGGAAGGGGAGGCTCACGGGGGGAAAGATGCCCGCGGGGCAGGGGCGGCGCGACGTCCGTGCCGCCGTCAGAACTCCCAGTTGATCCCGATCGTCGGCAGCACCTTGAGGCCGCGCGACGCCTCGACGAGGCGCGTGCGCGGATTCCACTGGTACGCGGTGGTGTTGGCGGTCAGGTTCGCGTTGGCCACGTCCACGAAGGCGATCAGCTGCGTGTGCCCGAGCGTCCAGCGCCGGTCGGTGCGCAGGTCGAGCGCGAAGAAGGCGGGCAACCGGTCGCCGTTCACGCGCGAGAAGTCGAGCGTGCCGGCCTGCGCACCGCTGGTGAAGAAGGGCGTCACGGGCAGGCCGACCGACGTCCGCACGCGACCGCTCAGCTCCCAGCGTGCGCTGGGCCGCCATCCGCCCACGAGGTTGACGATGAGCGGCGTGTCGAACGCGCCGCGCGTGGCCGGGCCCACGAGGCTCGTGAACTCGCTCGCGCTCACCGTGACGCTCGCGAGCGCGTACCACGGCGTGGCGCCGAGCTTCTTCTGCACGAGCGCCTCCGCGCCGACGACGCGGCCGGTGCCGGCACTCGTGAGCGGCTCCAAGCCGAACGGGATGTCGGTGGTGACGTCGCCGAAACCGGCGGGCTGCAGCACCGCGTTCGGGCGAAAGGTGCGCGCGGGATACGCCGCGTAGCGCTTGACATACCCCTCGACCTGCACGCGCCAGTCGTCGCCGACGAGGCGCTGGAGCCCGAGCACGAGCTGGTCGGCGCGCAGCGGCTCGAGGCGGCGGGCGTTGCCGCTGTCGCCCATGAGCCAGATGAAGGACGGCGCCTGGTAGTACCGGCCAAGGCTCGCCGAAAGCGTCGTGCGCTCGTCGAGGGTGTAGCTCGCGCTCAGGCGGGGCGCCACGCGCACCGCCTGCGCGAGGATGTCATACCGGTCGGCGCGCAGCCCTGCCACGAGGCGGAGCGCGTCGGTCGCCTGCCAACTGCCCTGCACGTACGCCGCGCCGCGTGACGCGCTCCACGTTGTGTCCACGCGCAACGGCTGCGGCGCACCCGCCGCATCGGTGCGGGACGCGCCGGGCAGGAGGATGTCGTAGCGCAACTCGTCCGCCCGCCGGAGCTGCACGCCGGCGTCGAGCGTGAGCGTCGGGGCGACCTGCCACGACAGGTCGGACCGCAGCGACCACTCGCCCTCGGTCGAGCGCAACGTGAACACCGCGTTCGGCGGCGCGAGGGTGTCGAACTGCTGCGTGCGATAGCGGCTCCAGGTGCGGCCGAGCGTCGTCGTCACCACGCCGGCGCCGAGGAGCCGCTTCCACGTGAGCCCCGCCATGTACTGGTCCTGCGACGGGGCGAGGATCCGGGCGTTCTTGAGGCGCCCGTCGGCCGTACCGCTGTTGAAGGTCACCTCGTCGATCGCGCCGATCGCGAGCAGGCTCAGCACGTCGTGGGCGCCGGGGCGCCAGGTCGCCTTGACCGTCGCGTCGGTGTAGGTGGGAATGAACGACTGGCCCAGCGCCTTGAAGAGGAGGTCGAGGTACGACCGACGCACGTTCACGAAGTACGACGCGTCGGGGCCGGCCGGACCCTCGACGAGCGCGCCGAACTGCGAGGCCGCCACGTTGAGCTCGCCCGCCGTGCGCTCGCGATTCCCCTCGCGCAGCGTGAGCACCGTCGCCGACGACAGGCGGTCGCCGTAGCGGGCGCCGAAGCCGCCCGCCGAGAGTGCGGCGCTCTCGATGAACCGCACGTTGACCAGCGACAGCGGGCCGCCGGTGCCCCCCTGCGTGCCGAAGTGGTTGATGTTCGGCACCTCGAGGTTGTCGACGACGAACAGGTTCTCGTACGCCGCGCCGCCGCGCACGAAGAGGTCGTTCCGGCCGCCCGTCGTGGTTGCGATGCCCGGCAGGATCGCGAGCGCCTGCACCACGTCCTCCTGCGCGCCGGGGGTGCGGCGCACCTCCTCGAACGACAGCGACGTCGTGGACACCGGCGTCGTGGGCGGCGGCAGCGCCGGGTAGGCCTGTGGCCGGATGGTGAGCTCGGCGAGCTGCACGATCGCGCGCGTCATCGCGATCGCGAGCTCCACCGGCTTCCCCGCGCTCGCGGCCACGTCGGCGCGCTCGACCGGCACGTAGCCCACGCGGCGCACGTCGAGCGTCACGATCCCCGGCGCGATGCCGCGCAGCGCGAACCGGCCGCGCGCGTCGGTCGCGACCGGCGGCACGTCGCTGCCGCGGACGCGTACCATGGCGCCCACGATCGGCTCCTCGGTCACGGCGTCGTGGACGCGTCCGGCGACGATCGCACCGGCTGGCTCCGGCGCCTGCGCACGAGCGACTGGGGCCAGCGCAAGCGCGACCACGAGGATCAGGAGGGTCGGGCGCGCGCGAGCGGGGCGGGGCATGTCAGGGAAACGCGAATGCAAGGAGAAGCCGAGAAGCGGTCAACGCCTTGACCGCGCCTCCTGGTTCCGTCGCGGCGCGCGCCGCGCGAAGAAGCCACTCGGCAAGCACGCGGTTACCGGCGCGGCGGGCCCTCGCGCCACACTCGCCGCATGCTCGCCTCCATCCGCTCCGCCGCCGTGCTCGGCATCGACGCCACCGACGTCACCGTCGAGGTGGATCTCGCGCAGGGGTTGCCCAAGTGGCTCATGGTCGGCCTCGCCGCCAGCGCGGTGCGCGAAGCGCGCGAGCGCGTGAGCGCGGCGGTCAAGAATGCCGGTTTCGAGCTGCCCTCGCGCCGCTGCACGGTCAACCTCGCGCCCGCCGACCAGGTCAAGGACGGCACCGCCTTCGACTTCCCCATCGCGCTCGCGCTCCTGGCCGCGAGTGGCCAGCTCCCGCCCAAGGCGCTGGCCAACCTCACCGTTGTCGGTGAACTCGGCCTCGACGGCGCCCTGCGGCCCGTGCGCGGCGTGCTCTCGATCGCGCGCGCGACCAGGCGGCTGCGCCCCGGCGCCACGCTCGTGGTGCCGCCGGGCAACGCCAACGAGGCGCGGCTGGTGAGCGACCTCACGGTCGCCGCGCCGGCGACGCTCGCCGACGCCGTCGCGCAGCTGCGACGTGGGGCGCTCGTCCCGCACGACGTGGTGGTGGCACCCGCATCGGCGGACGTGCCGCCGGAGGACCTCGCCGACATCGTGGGGCAGGCGGCGGCGCGGCGCGCGGTGGAGATCGCCGCCGCGGGTGAGCACGCGATCCTGCTCGTCGGTCCCCCGGGCTCCGGCAAGACGATGCTCGCGCGCCGACTGCCCGGCATCCTCCCGCCGCTCACCGAGCAGGAAGCGCTCGAGGTGATCGCGGTGCACTCGGTCGCCGGCCTCCTCACCGACGACCGGCTGGTGAGCGCGCGACGCCCCTTTCGCGCGCCGCACCACACCACGAGCGTCGCCGGCCTGATCGGCGGCGGCAGCGTGCCGCGCCCCGGTGAGGTCTCGCTCGCGCACCAGGGGGTGCTCTTCGTCGACGAGATGCTCGAGGCGCCGCGTCACGTGCTCGACGCATTGCGCCAGCCGCTGGAGGACCGCCGCGTCACCATCGCGCGCGCGATGCACGCGGTCACCTGGCCCGCGCACGTCACCTTCGTCGGCGCCACCAACCCGTGTCCCTGCGGCCGTGCCGGCGACGGCGACGGCTGCCGCTGCTCGCAGGCCGACATCGAGCGCTACCGCGCGCGCCTGTCGGGTCCGCTCGCCGACCGCATCGACCTGCACGTGCTGGTGGGGCGCGTGCGCGTGGACGACCTCGCCCGTGGCGGCGGCGACGCGGAGCCATCGGCGGCGGTGCGCGCGCGCGTCGTCGCCGCGCGCGCTCGCCAGGCCGAGCGCTACGCCGCCCTGGCCGGCGTGCGCACCAACGGCGCCGCGCCCGCGCGGTGGCTCGAGCGGCACGGCCGGGTGAGCGCGGAGGCGCGCGCGCTCCTGCTCGACGCCGCCGACCGGCTCCGGCTGTCCGCACGCTCGTACCATCGCGTGTTGCGCGTGGCGCGCACGATCGCGGACCTCGATGGCACGGAAGGGGTCGGGGCGGGGGCGGTGGCTGAGGCGCTGCGGTTCCGGCCGGCGCAAGCACCATGAAGTCGCTCAAGCGTGAGCGAGTCAACCTGCTTCGAGAAATGCCCGGCCGAGGAACCAGGGATGCAGTCGTGCTAAAACGCTGCAGCCAAACAAGTTAGATCGGCCGACGCAGGAGCGCCTGCGCGCGTGATCGTAGAGTATGACACTTCGTCGGGCGCGGCGCCCATTGCGCTTCGTGATCGGGGGTGATGCCTTAAGTGATGACCTCGGCCGGCCTCTTTGATGCATTCATGGGATCGCGAATCGGCGCCAAGCGCCTGCTCGGACTGCAGGCGACTCGTGAGTCGATTCGGATGCGGCTCGCTCAGTACTCGGTGCCAGTGGCACTCGAGATGATAGGGAGGATTTCGTGCCTCACGAGGAACGGGGCGCGTGATCCGCTCGGGACTCAGCTTCGCGTCTGCGAGGGCCTCGGGGATGCCGGGATGAATTGGCGCATTCAAAAAGGCATCTCTAGGGCCATCGCTGAGGACGGGTTATCGCCGTCAAAGGACAATCCTCGGTACAACATGTTCTCGAGCCGATCACTCTGCATGGCGGCTCAGATGGCCGCAACCGACTGCGCGACTGAGGGCATGAACGAATCGACTGACTGGACGGGACTCCTAGAAGCGCTTCTGATGGTAAATGATCTGATCGACGAGAGCGAAAGAAGTCCCTCGCGTCGATCGCCGGAAGAGGGCAGCGAGCAGGAGGCTTGGGTGCACTTCGTGTCCTTCGAGTCCGTGGAGAGCGGTGGTCGCCCAATGGTACAGCTCGTGGCGAGGGCCGCGCAGCTCTACCTGACGACCGATGCATCGCTAATGACCGATCCCGACTTTATTGACCTTCGAGCGCTGTTCCTGGAAGCGACCGGCTTGACCCTCGACGCGTATGCGCTGGCGCTTCTGACGGTCGCGGGACCCTTCCTAGGGATCAGCGAGGAGAATGCGCACAGCGCAAGTGCCTTGATTCACAAGGGTGCGTTTCAGGGCCCGACACTCGCCTTCTCCGACGAGGAGGTCAACAGCTTCTTTCGCCTCGGCGGACTGACATTGGACGAGTTCGTGCCACTCTGTCGAGAGGAGCAGGTGAAGAGTGATTTCGGAGTGCCGCTTCGACAGCTGGCGGTAGAAAGCAGCCCCCTCGTTTCGTTCGGCTCGTTTGCAATCGTTCTCTCATTGCCTCTGCTCGAGCAGCGGCTGACATCGGGTCTCTATCACGTGCTGCTGAACGCCCGGCGCGACGCCGCATCCAAAGGATTCAGAGACAAATTGCTACGGTTCTTGGGCCGAGTGTTCGAGGGGTACGTTGGAAATTGCCTCTTGAGACTGTCGCGACCGCAGCGTGATGCGAAGCCTCGACGTGGAAGCGGGCGCAAGTCGAGTTTTCAACGGATCGTGGCGGAGGAGCTGCGCAGAGCTGTTCGAGACCGCCCTGTCACACCGTCGCTGTGCGACTTTGTGCTGGTACGCGGAACTACGGTGGTTCTCGTCGAATGCAAGGCGAAATTGCTGCCTCTCGATGCTCGCACGGGCGCCAGCCTCTCGTCCTTCTCTGCGAAGCTCGAGGAAATCCTCGTTGACGCGGCGGCTCAGCTACACGCAACCTATGTGCTCATGCAACAAGGGGCATTCGCTGGGCTTCTCCCACCTCTGTCGCAGGTACGAGAGGTTATTCCCGTCGTTGTGTGGCTTCAAGATTTCACGATGAATCCATTTCTGCGAAGATGGATTCGTGACCGGCTGCTCGAGCGCGGTCTTCTTCAGGCGGATGGCATCGTTTCCGAGATGGAAGTCCTAGACTGTAGTGATATCAGCTGGATGGAGACTGCCAGCGAGTTCGCGCAACTGCCCGCAATCGATGCGCTACGGGCGAGGCGTTCGGACCCTCGCTCCCTCGATGTTTCAATGCTTACGTGGGGCTATGTTAGGTATCCTCGTGCACAGGGGAACACGGAACACGATACGGCGCTGTTCGACGAGATCAGCGAGATGGGGCTAGAGTATTTTCGCGCGCATCAACGCGGCGTGCAGACACGCCACCCAGAGCCCGCGGCGTAGGCCAAGGGTGTCGCTACAATCCTCCCTGAAGCCATAAGTGATTGCGATGCTGCGTGTACGAACCGTTTCTTGCCTATTCCTGCTAGGCGCGTGCAACACTTGGCGTGGAACGCAACAGCAGGCTGTGAAGGCGTCTGAAGGCCGCTACGACGTCATCATCGAGCACGGCCGCATCGTCGACGGCACCGGCGCCGACTGGTTCGACGGCGATCTCGCCATCACGGGCGACCGCATCGTCGCCGTCACGCGCGCCGGCCGCCTGCGCGACGCCCGCGCCACCGAGCGCGTCGATGCGCGCGGCCATGTCGTCGCCCCCGGCTTCATCGACATCCAGGGGCAGTCGGTCTACCAGTTCACGCTCGGCGACGGCCGCGTCCTCGGCAAGATCACGCAGGGCGTCACCACCGAGATCCTCGGCGAAGGCGACACGCCGGCCCCCGTGAGCGCCAAGGCGCTCTCCGACCTCGATCCCACCGACACGCTCACGCTTGCCCTCGCGCGGCGCTACACCGGCCCGCGCAGCTTCGACCGCTGGCTGCGCGACATGGAAGCGCACGGGATGAGCACCAATGCCGGATCGTTCGTCGGCGCCGGCACGCTCCGGCAGTTCGGCATGGCGCAGGCGCAGGGGCCGGCCGACGCCGCGGCCCTCGCCGCCATGCAGGAGGCGGCCGCACAGGCCATGCGCGACGGCGCCTTCGGCTTCGCGAGCGCGCTCATCTATCCGCCCGGCAACTACGCCAGCACGGCGGAGCTGATTGCCATCGCCAAGGCCGTGGCGCCCTCCGGCGGCGTCTACATCACACACATGCGCGGCGAGGGCGATGGGCTCCTCGAGTCGGTGGACGAGGCCATCCGCATCGGCCGCGAGGGCGGCGTGCCCGTCGAGATCTACCACCTCAAGGCGGGCGGCGTCCGCAACTGGAGCAAGGGGCCGCGCGTGATCGCCAAGATCGACTCGGCGCGCGCCGCCGGACTCGACATCCAGGCCGACATGTACCCCTACCAGGCCGGCGGCACCGGACTCTCCGCCTGCCTCCCGCCATGGGCCAGCGCCGACGGCAAGCTGTTCGACAACCTCGCCAATCCCGCGATGCGCGCGAAGATGCGCGCCGAGATGGAGCACCAGTCGTTCCCGTGGGAGCCGCTCTGCGACCTCGCGACCCCCGACGGCGTGCTCATCGCCGAGCTCAAGTCGCCCGCGCTCAAGCGCTACGGCGGCATGCGACTCGGCGCCATCGCCAAGGCGCTGGGCAAGGACTGGATCGAGACTGCCATGGACCTGATCGCGACCGAGCACAACCGCGTCGAGACGATCTTCTTCATGATGAGCGAGGAGAACGTGCGCCTCAACCTGCGCCAGCCGTGGATCAAGATCGGCACCGACGCCGACGGCCTCGATCCCGATTCCGCGACCGGCCTCGCCCACCCGCGCAGCTACGGCACCTACACGCGCATCCTCGGCCGCTACGTGCGCGACGAGCGCGTCCTCACGCTCGAAGATGCGGTGCGGAAGTTCACGAGCGCCGTCGCCACGCGGCTCGCCATTCCGGACCGCGGCGTGCTCAAGCCGGGCATGCGCGCCGACATCGTGATCTTCGACCCGGCGACGGTGGCCGAGCGCGCGACGTTCGAGAAGCCGCACCAGCTGTCGGTGGGGGTGCGCGACGTGTGGGTGAACGGCGCGCGCGTGCTCAAGGACGGCCGCCACACCGGCGCCAAGCCGGGGCGGGCGCTCCGGGGGCCGGGCTACGCGCCGTAGCGGCGCGGACGGGCCGGCGATCGGCGCGTCACCGTCGCACGCCGCGCCTCAGCGCCGCGCGCACCCCGGCGCGAGCGCGCCGCGCGTCGGGCCCAGGTCCTGCAGGATCTTGCGCAGCTTGTCGGCGTAGTCGGTGAACATCCCGTCGATGCCGTCGCGCGCGAGGCGGCGCATCTCTTCCTCGCTGTTCACCGTGTACGGGTGCACGATCAGGCAGCGCGCGTGCGCCATGCGGATGAACGCGGCGTCCACGTCGAGCCGGTTGGGACCCACCGCCTGCGCGTAGCGCGCCACCGAGTCGAGCAGCGCGCCGACGTTGGCGCCGGCCGGGAGCTTCTCCATCAGCTGCACCAGCTGCAACGACCGGTCCATGCCGCGCATCAGCTTGAGCGACGGCGCGCTGAAGCTCTGCAGGAGCACGCGCCCCTCGTGCGCGGCGCCGCGCAGCAGGTGCCGGTCGAGCGTCTCGAGGAGCTGGCGCTCCATGCCGGGCGCGTCCTCGGGATTCTTCGTCTCGATGTAGTAGCGCACCGTGTCGCGGTACCGCTCGAACAGCTCGTCGAGCGTGAGCACGCGCTCGTTCGCGAAGGCGCGGCGCCCCTTCTCCGGCGAGCGCTCGTTGAACCAGGTGCCGGCATCGCACGCCTTGAGCTCGGCCAGCGTGTGCTCGTTCACCCTCCCCTGGCACCCCGGTCCGCGCAACGTGCGGTCCAGGGTCTCGTCGTGCAGGATCACCAGCACCGAGTCCTTCGTGCGCTGCAGGTCCTGCTCGATGAAGTCGGCGCGGAAGGTGAGCGCGAGGTCGTACGCCGCGATCGTGTGCTCGGGCGCCCACCCGGACGCGCCGCGGTGCGCCACGATCGCCACGTTGCTCGTGTACGGGACCGTGAGCCCGGCGGGGCGGGGCGGGGCGCACCCGATGGCGGCGGCCAGCAGGAGCGCCGCGACGTGGCGGTGAAGCGCGGGACTGGGCATCCCGAACGCTCGCTCCCCGCCAAGGCTTCGCGCAACTCGCGGCTTGTCACGCGGCCACGCCGCCCGGCACCTTTCCCCTCACGTGCGCCTCTTCCTCGCGATCCCGCTCCCCGCGTCACTCCAGGACGAGCTCCACGCCGCCACGCGCGCCCTGCGCGAGGCCGCGCCCGACGTCCGGTGGACCCCCGCCGCGAAGCTGCACATCACCGTGCGCTTCTTCGGGGAGCAGCCGGAGTCGTTCGTGCCGCGCGCGGTCGAGGCCCTCGCCCCGGCCGCGCGGCACACCCCCGCGCTCGACCTCGGCCTCAAGGGGCTCGGCGCCTTCCCCACCTGGACCCGCGCGCGAGTCGTTTGGGCGGGTGTGGGGTATGATCCGCGTCTCGAACTCCTGCATCACGATCTCGAGGTGGCCTGCATCTCGCTCGGACTCGACGTCGAGGGGCGTCCCTTTCGCCCCCACGTGACGCTGGCCCGGCTCCAGCCGTCGGGGGGCGAGGTGGCACGCGCCATTCGCCTCGCGGCGCGCGGCCTCCGCGTCCGCGCCACCTTTCCCTGCACGCACGTGCACCTCATGCAGAGCCTCGTCGATCCCTCCGGCCATCGGTACGAGACGCTGGCCACCATTCCGCTCGGGAGCCCCCGCTGATGTTCGGTTGCATCGGCCGCCTCGTCGTCCTGTGTGTCCTCGCCGCCGTCGGCACGATCGCGTGGTTCACGCGCGATCGCTGGCTCGGACCCCGGGTCGCGCCCGTTCCCGCGACGGCGACCAGCGAGTGGCGCGCGGTCACCGACTCGGGCGGCGAGAAGGTGCACGCGCAGCTCAAGGGGCTGGGTACGCAGCCCGGCAAGGCGTACGTCAACGTGAAGGCCGCCGACCTCCTCGCCTACGTGATGGGGGCGATGCGCGGCATCCTGCCCGCCGGCGCCAGGGGCGTCGAGGCGCGCGCGGCCGGCGACCTGGTCTTCGTGCGCGGCGAGGTG
>JACQES010000229.1 GCA_016200495.1 Gemmatimonadota bacterium | reverse complement strand
CGAGGTCGAGCAGGCGCGTGCCCGCGCTGTCGCGCACCGACACGTGCGTGGCCATCGGCGTGTACACGCCGCGCGCGTACGCCTCGTTCTCCTTGTTCCACCAGAGGCGACCGAGCACGAGGAGCGTCGCGACGATCACGGCCGCGGCACCGCGCGCCACCCACGACCGCCGCCGTTCCGCCGCGCTCGGTGCCGCGCCCGGCTCGAGCGTGGACTCGCGCGCGGCGGCGCCGACGATCGTCAGCAGTCCCACGACCAGGAAGAGCCCGAACGCGGCGAGCCCGATGCCCATCTTCGGGTCCATCGTGAGCACCGTGGTGGCCGCGGCATTGAACGGCACCACCGCGACGCCCGCTCCCGCAGCGCCCTTCACCGTCACGCGCACCGAGTAGCTCCCCGAGCGCATGATCCAGAGCTGGTCCGTCCAGAGCGTCGAGTCACCGGCCACGCGATGCAGCTGATCCGGAGGGGGCGCGCTCTTCTCGCCGCCGTCCCAGATGTACGGCGCCGCCGCGACCGATTCCACGCCACCTCCCGCGACGCGCACGATGACCTCGGCGCGCGCCGGAATCACGGCGGGCGCCCGGATGATCACGCGCACGCCGTAGGGCCCGGCCTTGCCCTCGAAGAAGGTGTCGGGGCTCCCCACGTGCGCCGTGAGCAACGGCGCGCCGGCGAGGATCAGGAGCGCGACGCCGAGGCGGGGCCAGCGACGCATCGGCCTAGCGCTTGACGCGAGCCATCCAGCCGCCCCAGGCGAGGCCCAGGCGACTGGAGAGCGTGCCGAGCAGGACGGCGATCAGCAGTCCCTGCGCGAACACCGTGGGCGCGAGCTGCGACGTCGCCGTGCGGTTGTTGCGCGGTCCGCCCCAGAACTCGTACGTCCACTTGCCGATCGTGGCCGTGTACGGGAACTCGCCGCCGTTGAACACGGCGTTCCGTGCCCCGGGCGACAGCATGAAGATCGACCACGGATACTGCACCGCCACGTGCGTGGCCACGAACACGGTGCCCAGCGCGAGCGCCACGAGCCACGCATTGCGCCCCCGCATGCGCTGCAGCACGAGGTCCATCGCGAAGGCGGGGGCCACGAGCCAGACCGGGAAGTACGGCGGCCACATGTAGGTGCGCGCGTTGTAGATCGGCGCGAGCATCGGGTGCGCCTCGACGAGGCGGAGCCCCCAGCCCATGCCGAGCCAGAGCAGCATGTACACGAGCGCGGCCCCGGTGGCCGGCCAGCGCAGCCGCCCCGCCGACGCGTACCCGGCGAGCAGCACCGGGAAGACGCTCGCCCACACCTGGTAGTAGAGCGCGCGGTGCTGCTCGTTGGGCCACGAGTACTCGAGCGTGGCGCAGGCGAGGATGAAGCAGAGCACGCCGCCGGCGGCCGCGTACAACCACGCATCGCGGAGTTCATCGCGCTTCCCCGCCGAGCGGTTCTGCGCCGAGACCGTCAGCACGAGCGCCCCGAGCATGATGCCGAGCATCCCGGAGAGCAGCACCATGTGCGGCGGGCTCACGATCTTCACGTCGAGGCCGTACGCGTTGTGCCACCAGTCGTCGAACGGGGCGCTCAGCAGCATCGCGAAGGTGCCCCAGATGGTGATCCACGCGCCGAGCGGGCCCGTGAACCCCCAGAACCTGACCGAGGCCGCGCGATCGTCCTCGCTGCCGGCGAACGTCGTGCGCAGCACCACGAATCCGCACGCGATGCCGGCGGTCACCCCGCTCACGTACTCGAGCAGGTGCGGCGGCGACCAGAAGGTGTCGCGGCCGACGGTCATGTGCCACGAGATGTCCCACAGCAGGCCGATGACGATGCCGGCGGCGCTGCCGAGAATCGTCGCGATGAAGCCGGTGGCGGTGGCGACGTTCGCGCGCGATCCGGTCTTGGCCGGCGCGAAGGTGGCCTCGCGTTCGAGGACGGAGCTCATGCGGGGAATACTAGGGAACGGGGGGCGGAGTTTCGACGGGGGGCTTCCGGATCACGAAGTCGCCGATGGCCAGGACGTCCATCCTCGTGCGCAGGAAACATTCGATTGCCTCCTCGGGACGGCACACGATCGGCTCGTTCTCGTTGAAGCTCGTGTTGAGGACGACGGGCAACCCCGTCCGCGCCTCGAACCGGGCGATCAGGTCGTAGTAGTCGGGGCTCGCGTCACGCGTGACGGTCTGCAGCCGCCCCGTGCCATCCACGTGCGTGACCGCGGCCAACCGCTCACGCCACTCGGGGCGCACGTGGTGCACGTGCAGCATGAAGGGCGACGGATGCGCCGAGTCGAACAGCTCCCCCTGCCGCTCGGCGAGCACCGCCGGGGCGAAGGGGCGGAACCACTCCCGCCGCTTGATGCGCGCGTTGAGGATCTCCTTCATGTCGGCGCGCCCGGGATGCGCGAGGATCGACCGCGCCCCCAGCGCCCGCGGCCCCCACTCCATCCGGCCGCTGAACCACCCCACCACCTCGCCGCGCGCGATCGCATCGGCCGCGGCGTCGAGGCGCGCGTCGCGCGCGAGCGGCACGGCGGGCAGCCCGGCGGCCTCGAGGGCGCGCGCGATCTCGGCGCTCGTGTACTCGGGCCCGAGGTAGGCGTTCGCCAGCGCCAGACGCGGCCCATCGGCGAGAATGGCCTGGCTCACGTACAGCGCCGCCCCGAGCGCGAGCCCGTCGTCCCCGGCGGCGGGGTGCACGACGCTCCGACGGAACGGCGTGGCAGTCTCGATCATCCCGTTCGCGACCGAGTTGAGCGCACACCCGCCGGCCAGCACGAGGTCGGTCCCGCCGGGCACCTCGGCGGCCGCGCGGCGTACGAGGTGCAGGTACGCGCGCTCGAACGCATGCTGCACCCCCCATGCGATGTCCATCTCCCGCTGCGTCACCTCCGCAGCCGGGTCCCGCGGCTCACCGAACCGGTCGCGCATCCGGTCACCCCACAGGCGCTGGACGGTCGCGTTCCCCTCGTCGTCGAGCGTGAACCCTTCGGTCTTGCCGAACGGAAGGAGCCAGCCGGGCGTGAGGCGCACGCCGTCGTCGTCGAGCTGCACCAGCCCTTCCGCCCAGTCCCGCAGCGCCTTGCTGCCATAGGGCGCGAGCCCCATGACCTTCCCCTCGTCGCCGTACGCGGGGTAGCCGATGAACTGGCAGGCCATGCTGTACAGGAAGCCGAGCGAATCCGGCAGGAAGGTGCGGTGCGTGACCGCGATCTCCGGACCCGTGCAGCGCGCGAGCATCGCCGACACGAAGTCGCCCGACCCGTCCACCGACAGCGCCGCACAGTGCTCGAACGGCGACGTGAAGTACGACGAGGCGATGTGCGCGAGGTGATGCTCGACGTGCATCGCCTTGAAGCGCAGCATGCCGCGCTCGGCCCCCATCGCCTCGGCCATGGTCTCGTGCAGCGTGCCCAGCGCGCGGCGCGACAGCAGCATGCGCCCGAAGGTCAGCAGCTGCCCGGGACGCTGCAGGGCGGCGGCGATCTTCTGCCCCCGGTTCGCGCGCGCGTCGCGCCCGATCGCGACGAACTCGACGTCGGCCAGCGTGAGGCCCGCCATCCGGAGGCACTCGGCGATCGCGAGGCGCGGGAAGCCGGCCCAGTACTTCCGCCGATTCAACCGCTCCTCGGCGATCGCGGCGACCGGTTTCCCGTCCACGACGAGCGCGGCGGAGGCACCGGGGTGCAACGCGTTGATGCCGAGGATGACGGCCACGGCGGGAAATTAGCCGCCGAGCACGTCCCGCGCCGCTCGACAGCGCGCCATGAGTTCGGGGAAGAAGCGCGGATGCGCCTGCGCCTGCGCCACGAAGTTCCGCTCCTGCGGCTGTCCCTTGGCCCGCATCAGGGCGGCAAGAGCTCGTCGCTCCTCCGTCGACCAGTCATCCAGGCGATCGCACAGCGCCACGACCGGAGCCAGCCGGCGGAACGCATCCCGCTCGGGCGCCGGCCAGCGCGCGTCACGAACGCCGAGGCGCCGGGCCACGTCCCGGGCGATCTGCGCCGCCGCGCGGTGGTGCGCGTGCGGATCGAGGCGCGTGAGCTCCCGGGTGACGAGGGCCGCGCAGGTGGTCAGCCACGCCTCGTCGAAGAGGGCGCGTGCGGGCGCGCCGGGGAGCGTCAGCACCATGTCGCCGGTCGCGAGGCGGCGGAGCAACGTCGGCGGCGAGGGACGTGCCCCGCGCACCGCCAACCGGCGGGCTTCCTCCTGGGCCTCCCGCCGTCGGGCGCGCTCCACCGGCCGGAACCCGAGGCGCCAGTAGAACCAGTACGCGCCGCTCGCGATCGCTTCCTCGTTGTCCTCGCCGAACTGCACCGCGTTGATCACGAACCGCGTGACCCCGAACAGCGCGTGGAACGCCCGCAGCATCGCCGTCCAGAGAAACGCAGCCTCCGTGCCCCGGAACGGATCGAAGATGTTGATCCCCGTGTTCGCCTGGTGAAAGAGAGGCGTCACGCCGCCGTAGCCGATCGGGATCCCGTTCGAAAGGAGCAGGTAGCCATAGTTGGATTCGAGGCTGAGCCGCTGCGCGGGAAGCGCCCCGATGATGGCGAGCTCGACCCCGTCACCCAGCGGCGCCAGCCAGACTTCTTCGGGGTTGGCGTTGGTGATGGCGAAGACCTCGCGACACCGCGCGGCGAGTGCGGCGCGCGTGACGTCGATGGTGCGCCGGGCTGCGCGCCCCGTGAGCCGCTCGATGCCGTCGAGCGGCGCCGCCATGGCTCGCGCCGGATGCGCCGGGAGTCGCCGAAACGCCGTGCGCACCACCGGTTGCCGCACGGGGAGGGTGTTTCGCGTCACGGCCGCGCCTGACGCGCCGAGCCGCCACGCGAGGGGCAGCGGGGCCGCGTCGTACAGCCGCGCCACCACGGGCGCCGCGCGCGACGATGCGGCGGCCGCCCGGAGCAGCCAACGCAACGACGACTCCCCCTCGGCCGAGGCCGCGCCGTCGCGGGCGAGGCGCAACCAATCGCGCGTGGAGAGCAGGCCACCGTCGAACGCGTCTTCCTCGGCACGCACGATCTCGGGCCGCAGCAGCGCATCCAGCGCCGTCGTGTCGTCGAGCGCGGGCCAGTCGATATCGACATCGGTGCCGTGCCGGTCCGCGAGCCACCGTGCGATGCCGAACTCGAAGGTGTGCCGCGTGACCGTACCGGCCACGCCGGAGTCGTCGCCTTTGGCGCGCTGCGCCGGCGACAGGCGCCGGACGGCAGCCGGAACGCGCCCGAGCGCCACCGCCGCCTGCTCCCACGTGGTGCGCGCATCCGGGAATGCCCGCATGGCGAGCAGTGCGTCATGCACGGAGGCGAGCAATGCCCACCGCCGCACGACGAGCGGCGTTGCGGCGGCGCGCTCGAGCAGCGCCGCCTTGCGTTCGGCCTCGGCGCCAGCGGTCGGCCGGCGCAGCCGCACCAGCTCGGCGAGCTCACGCGGCGACAACGGGCGCTGGGTCGGCGTTCGCCGCGTCCTCGACATGCGGCCAAGGTGCGGCCGTGCCGCGCCCGGGAGCGTCGGGCGTTGCCCCACGCGGCGACCGACGCTGCCTGACGGTCGCGCATGGGCGAAGCCTGTAGCGTGCGGCATGCCGGACACCACCTCGCCCCCACCCGGCGTGAGCGAGCTCACCGAGCTGGCCGAGCGGACGCCGCAACTCAAGGCGCACCTCGTGTTCGCGCTCACGCGCCTGATGGGGCCGCAGGAGCTGTCATTCGCGTTTCATCGCCACTGGAACGGCGGGTGGCGCGTGCGCGTCGATCTCGCGGGCGATCGGGTGCGGACGATCGAGTTCGCCCTGCTGGTGGTGAACACCAGCGGCGCGGTGCTGCCGTTGCCGCGCCCCTTCCCCGATGCCTGGCGCCGTCGCACCGGCTTTCCTGCCACCGACGGCACGGTCTGGACCGAGCGCGACGACGGGGCCGTCGTGCCGTTCGCGGGCTAGTCGGCCGGCCCCACGAATCCCGCGACGGCCTCGATCACCTCCGGCGCCTTCAGCATGCGCCGGTGGCCGCCCACGTCGACCTCGAGGTAGCGGGCGCGCGGCCAGTGGTCGGCGATCACCCGTCCGTCGGCCACCGGCACCTCGGCGTCGTGCCGGTCGTGCACGATCAGCGCAGGCACGCGCATGCGTGGGCCCGTCAGGCGCACGTCCACCTCGTCGGGATGCGCCCCGGTGATCTCGGCCAGGCGCTCACGCAGGTGGCGCGCGACGCGCGGCTCGATCCCCACCACGGCGATGAAGCGCGAGAGCACCTCCGGAAGCGACGCCGGCCCGCCCAGCAGCGCCACGCGTTCGACGTGCAGCCCGCGTCGGATTGCCACCGCCGTCGACGCGGCGCCCATCGAGTGCGCGACGACGGCGTGGAACCTGCCCACCTCGCCCTGCACGGCGAGCAGCGCCTCCGCGAACGCGATCGGGTGCGCGCGCTTCCCTGCCGAGCGACCATGCGCGGGCCCATCGAGCGCGAGCACGCGGTGACCGGCCGCGATGAGCGGTTCGCCGAGCCGGCCCAGTTGCGTGCCCCGTCCCTCCCAGCCGAGCAGCAGCACCACCGG
>JACQES010000228.1 GCA_016200495.1 Gemmatimonadota bacterium | reverse complement strand
CGACACCACGGCGACGCGCGGCGACGTGCGCCTCCCGACGGGCACGACGGTGCAGAAGATCGCGGCCGCGCTCCACGCCGTGCAGAGCACGGGGAGCGAAGTCGCGACGATCTTCGAGTCGCTCAAGGCCGTCGGGGCGCTCGCCGCCGAGGTGATCGTCCGGTGACGGCTCCCATCCGCCCCATGGACGCGCTCGCCGCGGCCCCGCTCGGCGCCACGCGCACCGAGACGGCGCGCCCCGGCGCCAAGGCGAGTCCGGCCGCACTCCTCGAGACGGCCAAGCAGCTCGAGGGCCTCTTCGTGCGGCAGCTGTACCAGGCGATGCGCGCGACCGTCCCCGAGGACGGAGCGCTACCCGCCGGCGCGGCCGCCGACACCTTCCAGCAGTTGATGGATGAGCAGGTGGCCGACCGGACCCCCCAGCAGTGGCAGCACGGCCTGGCCGAGGCGATCACGCGAGAGTTCACGCGACGCGGCCTGGTCGCCCCCGACGCCAAGTGAGCATGCACTCCGACTTCGTTCCCCGCGCGGGGATTCCCGCGCGCGCCGGCGCGCCGGCTCCGTCGCTCACGCCGCTCGCGGGGGCGCCCGCCCCCGTGCGCACCCTGCGCGCGACGCCGGTGGCGCACACCACCGGCTCGGCCACCGCGCTCGCCGACGCGCTGCGCGACGAGACGCGGCTCCTCGAGTCGCTCGCCGCGATCATGCGCGCCCAGCGCGACGCCGTCGGCACCGACGACATCGATGCGGTGGACCAGTCGGTGTTCGCCACGCACCGCGTGCTGGTGAACCTCAACGAGGCGCGCCGCCGTCGCCGGCAGCTCAACCACCTGCTCGGCGAGGGCGACGACCTGAGCGTGCCCGCGCTCGAGGAGTTCTTCGGCGGCACGCCGCCGGCCGACGTCCGCGTCGCCGCCGACGCGCTCGCCGACGCGGGGCGCGCCCTCCAGCGCGAGGTCGAGATCAACCGCCGCGTGCTGCGGCAGGCGATCGAGCGCGGCGACCGGCACGTCCGCACGCTGGCCGGGGCGGGCGCCGACGCGTCGATGCCCCGCACGGGCGGCTCCCTCCTCGACCGGAGGATCTGATGTCGTCCATCGGCTCCATCCTGAGCATCGCGCGCACCGCGATGCAGGTGCAGCAGGCCGCGGTCTCCGTGGCCGGGCACAACATCGCCAACGCGCAGAGCCCGGGCTATTCGCGCCAGACGGTGAACACGTCCGCGCGCGTGGCCGAGCTCCGCCCGGAGGGAGCCGTCGGGACCGGCGTGCAGATCACGAGCATCACCCGCGCCCGCGACCAGCTGCTCGACGCGCAGGTGCGCACCTCCACGTCGCTCGCCTCGGGCTCGGCGGCGCGCCGCGATCTGCTCACCAACTTGCAGGGGGTGCTGGGCGACGGCACGACCGACGCCTCGCTCTCGGGCGTCCTCGACCAGTTCTACAACGCCTGGAACGACCTCTCGTCAAACCCGGCGAGCGCGGCGTCGCGCGCGAACGTGCGCGAGCGCGGGCAGACGCTGGCGACGACGTTCAACAACCTCGCCGACCAGATCGACGGCATCGCCACCACCGCGAGCGAGCGCGCCTCGGCGCTCGTGGACCAGGTGAACCAGATCGCGGCGCAAATTGCCGACCTGAACCAGCAGATCGTCGGCGGCGATGCCGCGAGCGGCTCGGCCAACGACCTCAAGGACGCGCGCGACCAGCTGATCGACCAGCTGTCGGCCATCGTGCCGGTGACCGTCACCGACATGACCAACGGCGCCGATCGCGTGAACATCAACGGGATCAGCCTCGTGGACGGCAACAGCCCCCACAAGATGTCGATCCTGCTCGGGAGCACCTTCCAGGTGTCGGTGGCGGGCTCGCCCGACGCGATGCGGTTCACCGACGGCACGCTCGGCCAGACGATGCAGGTGCTCAACACCGACATCCCCGCCGCCAAGGCGTCGCTCGACGCGCTCGCGGCCGGCATCGTGACCGACGTCAACGCGATCCACGTGACCGGCTGGTCGCCCACGGCGGGCGGGGCGGGGAACTGGAACCCCGCCCTCGGCCCCACGGGGAGCGGCGTCAACTTCTTCGATGCGTCGGCCACCGGCGTCACCGCGCGCGGCATGGCGCTCTCGGCACAGGTGCTGGCCTCGGCCAACGCGATCGCGTCGGGCGCGGTGCTGAGCGCGCCGGGCGACAACACCGTCGCGCTCAAGATGGCGGACCTGCGGCGCACCGCGCCCTCCGCCGCCGGCGGCGATTTCCAGACCGACCTGCGCGGTCTCGTGCACACGGTGGCGGTCAAGGTGAGCGACGCGGACGCCGACGCGACGGTCAACGAGACGCTGCTCTCGCAGGCGAGCGACCGCCGGAACGGCGCGACCTCGGTGAGCACCGACGAGGAGCTCACCAACCTCATGAAGTACCAGCAGGCCTACATCGCGGCGTCCAAGCTCGTGAACGTGGCCGACGAGCTGGCGCAGTCCGTCCTCGGCATGATCCGGTGACCCGATGCTCATCCTGACGCGACAGGCCGGCGAGGCCATCACCATCGGCGACGGCGTGAAGGTCGTCGTGCTCGGCGTGGACCGGCGCGGCGTGCGCATCGGCATCGACGCCCCGAGCCACGTGCGGATCCTGCGGGCCGAGATCGTCAACGAGGTCGAGGCGGAGAACCGCCGCGCGGCCGAGACGCCCACCGAGTGGGGGACCCTGGTGCCGATCGCGCCGGTGGCCGCGCGCCGCACCAAGGCCGGCTGAGTCGCCGCCAGCCCGGGACTTGAGCCCGACGCGCGAGGCGCGTCGTGGCGACGAGCCGGACCGCCCTCAGCGCTTCGCGCGCGCCGCCGCGAGGTTGGGGAGCGAGAGCACGAGCCCCCACGCCGGCGCATCCAGCGCCTCGACCGCAGCCCCGGGCATGAGTGCCGTGAGCGCCGCCGCGAGCGGGCCCGTCGTCTCGGCCGGGCCCGCGGCCTTGGTGGCGGCCACGGCCGTCATGACGCGGTCGCCCGCGCCGAACACGCGCACCTGCACCGCGGCCCCGTCGCCGGCCGCGAGCGCGGCCTCGCCCGCCTCGTGCAGCACCAACACCAGCCCCTGCACCAGGGCGGCCAGCCGCGCGAGCACCGGTGGGGCGTCGTCCGCCACCTCGAACCGGAGCGGCACCGTGCGCAGGTCGAGGTGCGATCCCAGCAGGTCGGCCGCGTCCGGCAGGGCGTCCGAAATCCGGACCGGCTCCTCCCGGCCATCAGCCGAGACGGGGAGCAGCCGATACAGGCGGAGGAGGCGCTCCAGGTGCGCGACCTCGCCGACCAGCGCCTGCAGGTGGTCGGGGTCCAGCTCCTCGCCGGCCTCGACGAACGCGCCGTAGCTCGAGAGGGCGCTGACCCGGTTCGACAGGGTGTGATTGAGCCCCCGGAGCAGCCCGTCAGCGACGGGTTGCCAGGCGCCCGAAACGGCCGGCGGGACGGGGGATTGGGGAGCGCTCATGCGGGGTCGCACGCATCGAGTTTCGGACAGGGCCAGCCGATACTTGCGTGTGAGCCCGCCACGGCTCCTCTCACCCCTTTTTCCGGGCATTCACGCGTGTTCCTGATCATCGGCCTCGTCGTCGTCTTCGGAAGTATCGCGGGCGGCTACGTCATGCACCATGGGCAACTCGGGGTCCTGATCCAGGTCAACGAGTTCATCATCATCGGGGGCGCCGGCCTGGGCTCCATGGTGGTGGGGAATCCGCCCGGCGTGATCAAGCGCGTGATCTCGGGGTGCCTCGGGCTGCTCAAGCCCGATCCGTTCGGCCGCAAGGCGTACGAGGAGCTCCTCCAGGTGCTGTACCAGATCCTCCAGAAGGCCCGCAAGGACGGCCTGGTCGGCATCGAGCCGCACATCGAGGATCCCGAGAAGTCGGACATCTTCAAGAAGTTTCCGGGCTTCCTCCATCACCACCACGCCGTGTCGCTCCTGTGCGACACGATGAAGGTGCTCCTCACCGGCACGGTCGAGGACCACCACCTGGCCGAGGTCATCGACACCGACCTCGACCAGCACCATCACGAGGCGCTCTCGGGCCCCACGGCGCTGACCAAGGTCGGCGACGCGATGCCCGGCTTCGGCATCGTCGCCGCCGTGCTCGGCGTCATCATCACGATGGGCTCGATCGGCGGCGCCGCCAGTGAAATCGGCGAGAAGGTCGCGGCGGCGCTCGTCGGCACCTTCGTCGGCATCCTGCTCTCCTACGGCGTGCTCGGGCCCATGGCCGGCGCCATGGAGGCGCGCGTCGGCGCGGAGCACGCGTACCTGCTCTGCATCAAGGCGGCGCTGCTCGCCTTCGCCCGCGGCGACTCGCCGATGTCGGCGGTGGAGTTCGCGCGCCGCAACATCGCCCCCGAGTTCCGCCCCTCGTTCGCCGAACTCGAGAAGCTGACCAAGGCGGGGCCGTAAGGTGGCCGCCAGGGACGGCGAGCGGCCGCTCGTCATCGTCAAGAAGGTCAAGAAGGGCGGACACGCGCACCACGGCGGCTCGTGGAAGGTCGCCTACGCCGACTTCGTGACGGCCATGATGGCCTTCTTCATGGTCATGTGGATCCTCGGCATGGACGAGAACACCCGGAAGGCCGTCGAGGGCTACTTCTCCAATCCGACCGGCTTCAAGAAGGGCTACGGGTCGGGCTCGAGCCCGCTCGCCAACGGCAACGCGCCGCAGAAGGCGATCGATCAGCAGATCAAGCTCATCATGCACAAGGCCGAGAAGGATGCGCTGGCCGGCGTGGGCGAGCGCATCAGGGCCAAGCTCGACTCGGCCAAGATCATGCTGGGCCAGGCCAAGGTCGAGATCGTGATGGGGGAGGGCGGCCTCCGCATCGAGCTGATCGATGCCGG
>JACQES010000227.1 GCA_016200495.1 Gemmatimonadota bacterium | reverse complement strand
GTCGCGTAATCGTGCAGCGTCCCCTTGCGCCGCACCTCGTCCGCGACACCACGCGCTTCGTCGTGGCGCCCCGCCCGCCACAGGACATGGCCGTGGATCGCGAGCGGCGTCGCCGTCCCCTCGCCGACCGAGACCGCCCGCGCCGACCGCACGAGCGCCTCGTCGTGCCGCCCGAGCCAGGAGAGGGCGAGTGCGGAGCCCCACGAACCCGACAGCGAGTTCGCGTCGATCGCGAGGGCGCGCTCGAAGAACCCGATCGCCTGCGCGTGGTCGCCCGCGATGAACCAGCTGTGCCCCACCATGGCGTGCGCCCACGCCGACAGCGGATCGGCGAGGCTCGCGCGCTCGCCCGTCACGCCAAGCGCCGTCGTGTTCCCCATCAGCGCATAGAAGTACGAGGCGACCACGTTGGTCAGCGCGTCGTGGGGCGCGTCGCGCACGGCGCGCTCCACGGCGTCCGCCACCGACGGCCAGTCGGGACTCAGGTACAGCGTCACGACGATCGCATTGCGCGCGATGTCCGCCTCCGTGGCCCCCAGCCGCCGCGCCTGCGCGAGCGCCTCGTGGGCGACCGTGCGGCACCGGAGCACGGAGTCGTAGCCGTACACCGCCAGCGCCGCCTGCGCCTCCGCCAGCCCCAGCCACGCGAGCGCGAATCCCGGGTCCCGCGCGAGCGCGCGCTCGAGCGCGTCGATCCCCGTGCGGATCCCCGTCGGCGTGCGCCGGCGCACCCCCTCGCGGCCGCGCAGGAAGAGGTCGTACGCCTCCATGTCCTCCGTCGGCCGCCGCACGAGCGGCGCGGCCGCGTCGCCCTTCACCCCCAGCCGCACCTCGAGCTCCCCCACGATCGCCTTCGCGATCTCGTCCTGGATCGCGAAGATGTCGTCCAGGTCGCGGTCCCACCTGTCGCTCCACGGCTGCGTGCCGTCCCCCGTCGCCATGAGCTGCGCCGTCACGCGCACGCGGTTCCCCGCGCGCCGCACGCTCCCCTGCAGCACGTGGCGCACGCCGAGCTTCTCGCCCACCGCGGCCAGGTCCACGTCCGCCCCGCGGAAGGTGAACGACGAGGCGCGCGCCGCCACCCTGAGCCCCGGCACCTTCGTGAGCGCGCCGATGATGTCGTCGGTGATCCCGTCCGAGAAGAACTGGTTGTCCGCGTCCGCGCTCATGTTCGCGAACGGCAGCACCGCCACCGACGGCACCACGCGCTTCGCCTCGAGCACCACGTCCCCCTTGAGCGCGCGCACCACGTGCGCCCCGCTCGTGAGCCGGTCCTCGGGCGCCTTCTCCAGCAGCTTCTCCACCGTGCGGCTCACCACCTCCGGCACCGCCGGCCGCTGCGACGTCACCGCCGGGGGCGTGTGCGTGAACCGCTTCGCGATCACCTGCTGCGCCGTCGTCCCCGTGAAGGGCGGCTCCCCGGTGAGCATCTCGTACAGCGTGCACCCGAGCGAGAAGAGGTCGCTGCGGCCGTCCACCGCCTCTCCGGTCGCCTGCTCCGGGCTCATGTACGCCGGCGTCCCGATCGCCATCCCCGCCTGCGTGAACGATGCCGACGTGTTGGTGCTCGCCGCCGCGATCGCCTTCCCGATCCCGAAGTCCGCCACCACGGCGTGCCCCTCGTGCAGCAGGATGTTCTCCGGCTTGATGTCGCGGTGCACGATCTCGTGGCGATGCGCGTAGTCGAGCGCGTCGGCCACCTCGGACGTGAGGCGCACCGCCTCCTCCACGGCCAGCGGACCGCCCGCCGCGAGCCGGTCGCGCAGCGTCTGCCCCGCCATCACGGGCATCACGTAGAACAGGAAGCCGCCCGCGTCGCCGGAATCGAACAGCGCGAGGATGTGCGGGTGCGTGAGCCGCGCGGCCAGCTTGATCTCGCGCTCGAACCGCTCCCGTCCCAGCGTCTCGGCCACGTGCGCGTTGAGCACCTTCACGGCCACGTCGCGGTCGTGGCGCACGTCGCGCGCGAGGTACACCGTCGCCATCCCGCCGCGCCCGAGCTCACGCTCGATCGCATAACGCCCGGCGAGGGCGGCCTTCACGCTGGCGAGGACGTCGTGCACGCGCCGATGGGGGGAGGAGTCCGGGTGCGGACCTGCGACGGCCCGTCGCACCCGACGTCGAGCGCTCGCGGCATGGGGGGCCACGCGCCGCCTCGATCGTTCGAGAATTTCGCCCTCCATCTGGAGCCCGGCTAGAGCGCGCCAAGGTGCCGCCCCCGGGCATTTCGACCGTCTCGTGGCCCCGCCCGCCCCTCCGGTCTCTGGTATATTCCCCCCATGGACGCCCGCAGCGCCGCCCACGTGCTCGAGCAGGTTGCCGCCCTGCTGGCCCTCCACGGGGAGCCGGCCGCGACCGCCAAGCCCTTCACCACCGCGGCCCGCCGCCTGGCCTCCGCCGAGGGCGACCTCGCGCACCTCGACCGCGATGGGACCGTCGCGTCCTTCCACGCCGACGTGCAGGCCGTCTGCCGCGACCTGATCGAGACCGGCGATGCCGCCCTGCTCGAGCGCCTCCGCGAGGACACCCCCGAAGGCCTCCTCGAGATGCTCCGCATCCCCGGCCTCGGCCCCTCGCGCATCCATCGCATCCACGCCGGCCTCCACGTGGACTCGGTGCAGGAGCTCTAGGAAGCCGCGCGCGACGGGCGCCTGGCCGCGCTCCCCCGCTTCGGCGCGCGCATGGCCGAGCAGGTGCTGCAGGGGATCGCCTCGCTCCGCGAACAGGGCTCGCCGGTCCTCTACCCGCACGCCCTCGCCGAGGCGCAGCGCCTCCTCGCGCACGTGCGCGCGCATCCCGAGGTCGAGCGCGCCGAGCTCGCGGGCATGCTGCGGCGCACCAACGACCTCGTCCGCGAGCTCGACATCGTCGCGAGCTGCCGCACCTCACCCGCGCGCGTGGCGGCGGCCATCGCGCGCGGGCCGCAGGTCCGCGAGATCACCGGCGGCGGTGGCCGCGCCCTCACGCTCCGCTACGCCGACGGCTTCAGCCTCAACCTGCTCTGCGTCACGGGCGCCGAGTTCACGGTCGCGCTCTGGCGCGCCACGGGCAGCGACGCGCACGTGGCCGAGGTCAAGGCGCGGCTCGCGTCGCGCGGCTACACGGTCGCCGGCGATCACCTCCGCGACGCCGACGGGCGCGACGTCCCCGTCGCCGACGAGCCGATGCTCTACAAGCTAGCCGGCCTCGACTACGTCGCCCCCGAGCTGCGCGAAGGGCTGGGCGAGGTCGCGGCCTCGGCCGCGCACGACCTGCCGGACCTCGTGCGCCTGGGCGACCTGCACGGCGCGCTCCACTGCCACTCGCACTACTCCGACGGCGAGGCCACCATCGCCGACCTCGCGAAGGCGGCACGCGCGCGTGGCTGGAGCTATCTCGGCGTCAGCGACCACTCGCAGAGCGCCTTCTACGCCGGCGGCCTCGATCGCGAG
>JACQES010000200.1 GCA_016200495.1 Gemmatimonadota bacterium | reverse complement strand
GTTCGTGCGACGCATGCGCACGATGCTCGTCGCGCTCGCCGCTGACGTGGACGCGCGCCGCACCGCCGGCGAGCCGCTCGACTCGGTGCGCACGCACGTGACGCTCGCCGACGCGCGCGCGGCGTTCGCCGGCGCCGACCGCCTGCGCAACTCGCTCTTCAGCACGTACGTGGTGTCGTCGGCCATTCCCAAGGCGTTCGCCGATGGCGTCGAGGCCGCGAGTGCCGCGGCGCCGGGCACCTTCGTGGACAGCGCGCAGGCGGCACGCCTGGCCTTCCGGCGCGCGTCGGCCGCCCGGCGGGCGGGCCTCGCCGATTCCGCCTGGCACGACGTGAGCCGAGGCGCAGCCTGGTTCCCGGGCCAGGCGGCCTATCCGGAGGCGGCGGCGCGCATGGCGGCGCGCCGCGGCGATCTCGCGGCGCTGCTGCCGCTGCTCGACGGACTCGCCCGCGCGGGCACGGGGGAGGCGTTGCTGAACGACTCGACCATCGGCCGCATTGCCGCCTCCGACGCCCGCGTCGAGGCCGCGCGCGCGCGGCTCGCCTCGGCGCTCGCGCCCGTGTCGCGCAGCGTCGTGCACGCGACGATCGCCGACACCGCGTTCTTTCCCGAGGGCATCGCGAGCGACGCGCGCACCGGCGCCGTGTACGTGAGCGGGATCCGCGCCAAGGGGGTGGCGCGCGTGGACGGGGCGCGCCTCGTGCCCGTGTTCACCGGAGGGCCGCGCGACGGGGCCGCCGTCGGCGTCGCGGTGGATGGCGCGCGCGGCGTCCTGTGGGTGGCCACCGCGTCGCTGCCGTTCGTGCAGGCGCCGGCGGGCGACACGCTGCGCGCCGAGTTGTTGCGCGTCCGCCTCACGGACGGCGTCGTCGAGCGCCGCTGGCGACTGGGCGAAGGGACCGGCGTCCCCGGCGAGATGACGCTCGCCGCCAACGGCGACGTCATCGTGAGCGACGGCGTGAAGGCGCGACTCTACCGGCTGCGCGCGGGTGCCGACTCGCTGGAGACGCTCCGCGACCCGCTGCTCAATTCGCCGCAGGGGATCGCGGTGCGCGACGACGGCCGCGTGGCCTTCGTGGCCGACTGGTCGCACGGCATCCTGCGCTGGGACCTCGCCACCGACGTGATCGAGCGCGTCGTGCCGCCCGCCGGCCAGTCGCTCGTGGGCATCGACGGACTGCGGCTCCACCGCGGCCGCCTGGTCGGCATCCAGAACGGGCTCGCGCCGGCGCGCGTCCTCGCGATCACGCTGGGCGATGACGGCCGCCGGGCGGAGGCGGTGCGCGTCCTCGACCGCCAGCGCGCCTACGATGGCGACATCACCGTCGGCACCACCGTCGGCGATCGCTACCTGTTCGTGGCGTCGAGCCAGTGGCCGTGGTTCGACGACGACGGCAAGCGCACCGACGCGCGAGCGCTGCCGCCGGTCGTCATCCGCGCGCTGCCGCTCGACTGGTAGCCGCCGCGCGCCTCAGCGCGCGGGACGCGCCTCGCCGCGCTGTGCGTCGAGCACGTCCACCATCGCCTTCGCGAACAGCGGCAGGTCCTTGGGCACGCGGCTCGACACGATGTGGCCGTCCACGACCACCGGCTCGTTGACCCACCGCGCGCCCGCGTTCTCGACGTCGTCCTTGATCCCGAGCGTGCTCGTGAGCGTGCGCCCGCGCACGATGCCGGCCGAGATCAGGATCCACGGCCCGTGGCAGATGGTGGCGACGAGGTGGCCGGCCTCGTGCACGCCGCGCACGAGCGAGAGGACCGCCGGGTCGCGCCGGAGCTTGTCGGGCGCCCAGCCGCCCGGCGCGAGCACGCCGGCCAGCGTGTCGGCCGGGAACTCGCGCACGTGGGCGTCCATTGTCGCCGGGTACCCGTGCTTGCCGCGATACTGCGCTTCGCCGATGCCGGCCAGCGGCGCGTGGTAGCCCGCCTCCTCGAGCCGCAGCTTCGGATACCACACCTCGAGGTCCTCGTACTCGGGACCCACCAGGATCAGCACCGTGCCCTTGGTCATGTCGTCGCTCGCGTGCGCTTCGGGAAGGGAGGGCGTCGCGCCGGGTGGCGCGCCCGCCGCGGAAATTGCCCCGGCGGCACTGGACGCCGCCACCGTGGGGAGTTCAGCTTGCGGGAGGTGCGCGTCCCGGTGCATCCGTTTCCGTCCCCTCACCCCGCGGAGTCGCCGATGGTCGTAGCCGCCGATGCCGGCCCCCCGAGCGCGGACGCGGGGCGCGCGCCCGAGGCCGCGGCCTCGCGGCGTCTCATGGAGGTCGCCGAGCGCGAGCTGCAGCGCATCCTGCTCGACATCCACGACGGGCCGGTGCAGGGGATGTACGCCGCGCTGTCGCAGGTGGACCTCGTGCGGCGCGCGCTCGACGTCGGCACCCCCGAGGCGATGCGCGAGGCCCACGAACGCCTCACGCGCATCCGCACGCTGCTCGAGCACGGGCTCACCGAGGTGCGCACCTTCATCGGCGAGTTCCGCCCGCCGCAGTTCGGCGAGAAGCACCTGCAGGAGCTGCTCGAGAGCCTCGCGCTCCAGCACGAAGCCATGACCGACACCGCGGTCCAGCTCGACCTCGCGCCCGCGGTGCCCGACGTCGCGCTGCCGGTCAAGATCGCGCTCTACCGCGTGATGCAGGAGGCGCTCTCGAACGCGTACCGCCATGGCGGAGCGCGCCGCGTCACCGTGCGCGTGGCCCCCGCCGGCGCGGGGCGGCTCGCGGTCGAGATCGCGGACGACGGCGCCGGGTTCGACCCCGCGACGCCACTCACCCCGGACCACTTCGGGCTCTCCGGCATGCGCGATCGCGTCGAGACGATCGGCGGGACCTACACCCTGCGCTCCGCCCCCGGGGCGGGGACCACCGTGCACGTCGAGGTGCCGACCCAGTGACGCCGATTCGCATCCTCCTCGCCGACGACCACGCCCTCCTCCTCGAAGGCCTGCGCTCGATGCTCGATGCCGAGCCGGACCTGCAGGTGGTCGCGACCGCCACCTCCGGCGAGCAGGCCCTGGACCTCGTGCGGCGCGACAAGCCCGACGTCGTGGTGCTCGACATCGAGCTCGACGGCATGAACGGCCTCGCCGTGCTGCAGCGGATCCGCGCCGAGTCGCTGCCGGTGCGCGTGCTCGTGCTCACGGCGTACTCCGATGGCGCCTCCGTGCGCGGGGCGCTCGAGGGTGGCGCCGACGGCTTCGCGCTCAAGACCGAGCCGCCCCAGCAGACGATCGCTTCGATCCGGCAGGTGAACCGCGGGCAGCTCGTCTTCCCCAACGCGGCCAAGCGCTGGCTGCTGGGACGCAACACGCCGTCCGATCCCGACAAGCTCACCGAGCGCGAGGCGGCCGTGCTGGCGCTCGTGGCCGAGGGAGTGACCAACGCCGAGATCGCGCGCCAGCTCCGCGTCTCGGAGAACACGGTCAAGTTCCACCTGCAGAACCTCTACACCAAGCTCGGCGTCTCCAACCGGACAGAGGCGGCCGCGCACTTCCTGCGCGATCGCGCGCACCGGCGCTGAGTGGCGGCCGTGTTGCGAGCGCGGCGGCCCTCCCGGCTCGCGTCACGAGACGAGAAAGCGGCGGGTCGCATCCCCGAGGGAGCGTCCCGCCGCCGGTCGAGCCCGCGTTGGGTCTAGCGCGCCGCCTGCTTCGCCTTGGCCGCGTCCTGCAACCAGGTCAGCGGGATGATGAACAGCGGCGTCAGGAAGACGCCGAGCAGCGAGTTGATCCAGATGAGGGCCGCGTAATACGCCCCCATCCCGAGACCTGCCCACAGCGTGCCCAGCGGACCGTGCGTTTCCACGCGAAGCTCCTGTATGAAATGTCGCCGTTCAGGGCGGCAATTTAGGCGGGGGTGGGGTGGGCGCGCCACTCCACCGCGGTGTCCATCGGACGTTGCGGCGGCGGCGCGCTTCCCCGAAGCTCCAGCCTCATGAAGCCGCGCGCGTCCACGGACGTTCCCGACCCGCTCCTCGCCGCCCTCTCGGCCGGACTCAGCGGCGTGGGGCCCGTGGTGCTCGCCGTCTCCGGCGGGCGCGATTCGATGGCGCTGCTGGCCGCCGTCGGCCGCGCCGGGCTCGGGCAGCAGGTGGCCGCCGTGGCGACCTTCGACCACGGCACCGGCCCGGCGGCCACGACGGCGGCCGACCTCGTGGCGCAGGTGGCGCGGGCGGCCGGTTACCCGGTCGAGCGCGGGCGCGTGGACGCCGCGCTGCGCGCACGCGAGGCGGACTGGCGGAGCGCCCGGGTCGCCTTCCTGCAGGCGGTGGCAATGCGCCACGCGGCCCGGCTCGTGACCGCGCACACGCGCGACGACCAGCGCGAGACGGTCGCCTTCCGCCTGCTGCGCGGCGCGGGACCCCGCGGGCTCGCCGGTCTCGACACCGACGGGCCGGTGCTGCGGCCCTGGCTTGGCGTCGCGCGCGCGGACGTGGCGTCGTGGGCCACGGCCCACGACGTGCACTGGATCGAGGATCCCTCGAACGACGACCGCCGCCACGCCCGCAACCGGCTGCGACTGGACCTCCTGCCGGCGCTCGAGCGCGCCGTGCCCGGCTTCGGGGCCTGGCTCGACGACATCGCCCGCCGCTCGGCGGCTTGGCGCCGCGCGGTGGACGGGATCGCCGCCACGCTCGACCCCGACGCGCCGTCGGGGAATCGGACGAACGGGGGAGCCCGATCGGGCGTGATTGCCGCCGCTGCGCTCGGGGACTACACTCCAGAGGAACTGGCCGTGCTCTGGCCCGCCCTCCTCGCGCGCCGCGGGGTGACGGCTGACCGGCGCGGAACCCAACGGCTGGCGCGGTTTACGACCACGAAGGCCGTCGGAACGCGGGTGCCGCTCTCGGGCAATGCCGAGGTGGTGCGCGTGCGCGACGGCTTCGTCGTCCGCGGGCGGCCCGACGCTGGGGAGCTGTCCGGGGAACGGGCGCTGGTCCCGGACGTTTGGCTGGGTACGTGGCGTTTCCATCCGGGGGAACCGGGGGCGGCGCCGTGGCACGCCCGGCTCCCAACCGGGCGGTCACTCACGGTTCGGAGTTGGCGGGACGGTGATCGGCTCGAGCTGGGCGGCGGCGCAACCCGCCGGGTGGCGCGCTTCCTCGCGGAGGCCGGGTTGAGCGGTCCGGAACGTCGCGGATGGCCGGTCGTGCTCGTGGACGGTCGGATCGTGTGGATTCCTGGGATTTGCTGCGGCGACGTCGCAGGGCCGGCGGACCCGGCCACGGAGTGGAGTGTTGAGCGTTCAATCGGCTGATCCGCGCCTCCTCGGGCGCCAACTGAAGCGGGTCGCGTTCGACGCGCCGACCATCGCGGCGCGCGTCGCGGAACTGGGCCGCGCCATCACGGCGGCGTACCCCGACGGGGACCTGCTCGTGCTGGGGCTGCTCAAGGGTTCGTTCATCTTCCTGAGCGACCTCGTGCGCCAGATCGAGCGGCCGATCCACGTGGACTTCCTCGTGGCGTCGAGCTACGGCGAGGGCACGGTCTCGAGCGGCAACGTCCGCCTGCTGTACGACCCGAGCACGACCTTCGAGGGGAAGCACGTCCTCCTCGTCGAGGACATCGTGGACTCGGGGCGCACCCTGTCGCACCTGATGGACCTCGTGGGCGCGCGCAAGCCGCGCTCACTGGAAATCTGCGCCCTCCTGCACAAGCACATCGCGGAGCACCTGCGCTACGGCGTCAAGTTCACCGGATTCGACGCCCCGCACGAGTTCCTCGTCGGCTACGGCCTGGATCATGCCGAGAATTTCCGGCACCTGCCGTACGTCGCCAGCCTGGAGTAACATCTCGCTCATGAGCGATTCCATGCCACCGAACAAGGGCAACAACAACAAGAAGACCAACTGGAGCCGGCTGTCCAAGACGCTGGCCTTCTGGGTCCTCCTGATCGTCATTCCCGTCGCGTTCATCCAGTTCTCGAGCGCGCGCGGCGACCAGGCGCCCACCATCAGCTACTCGCTCTACGACCGCGAGCTGCAGCGCGGCAACGTCTCCAAGGTCACGATCGTGGCCGGCTCCGAGATGACCGGCGAGTTCGCGACCAAGATCTCCATCGCCGGCCGTGACGCGAAGAAGTTCTCGCTCCAGCTGCCGGTCTCCAACTCCGACGAGGAGCTCAAGCGGCTCCGCGAGAAGGGGGTCGAGATCGACGCCAAGCGCGCCAGCACCGGCGTCGGCACGATCATCATGGGCGTGCTGCCGTGGCTCGTCATCATCGGCGCCTGGCTCTTCCTGCTCCGCAACATGCAGGCGAGCGGCAACAAGGCGTTCTCGTTCGGCAAGTCGAAGGCGAAGCTCCTCGCGGGCGACACGCCCAAGGTGACCTTCGCCGACGTCGCTGGCGCCGACGAGGCCAAGGTCGAACTGCAGGAGATCATCGAGTTCCTCAAGGACCCCGCCAAGTTCACCCGGCTGGGCGGCCGCCTGCCCAAGGGCGCGCTGCTCGTCGGCCCGCCGGGCACCGGCAAGACCCTCCTCGCCAAGGCCGTCGCCGGCGAGGCGGGGCGCCCCTTCTTCAGCATGTCGGGCTCCGACTTCGTCGAGATGTTCGTCGGCGTCGGCGCGTCGCGCGTGCGCGACCTGTTCGAGCAGGGCAAGGCGCACGCCCCCTGCATCATCTTCATCGACGAGATCGACGCCGTGGGCCGCCATCGCGGCGCCGGCTTGGGCGGCGGCCACGACGAGCGCGAGCAGACGCTCAACCAGCTGCTCGTCGAGATGGACGGCTTCGAATCCAACGACGGCGTGATCCTCATCGCCGCGACCAACCGCCCCGACGTGCTCGACCCGGCGCTCCTGCGCCCGGGCCGCTTCGACCGGCAGATCGTCGTCGACGCCCCCGACCTCCGCGGGCGCGAAGGGATCCTCAAGGTCCACATGCGCAACAAGCCGCTCGCCGACGACGTGGACATCACGTCGCTCGCGCGCGGGACCCCGGGCATGGCGGGCGCTGACCTCGCCAACCTCGTCAACGAGGGCGCGCTGCTCGCGGCGCGCCGCGGCCACGACAAGATCTTCATGGCCGACCTCGAGGAAGCCAAGGACAAGGTCATGCTCGGCGCCGAGCGGAAGTCGCTCGTGATGAAGGAGGACGAGCGCCGCAACACCGCCTACCACGAGGCGGGCCACGCGGTGTGCGCCCTCAAGGTCACGGGCAACGACCAACGAGCAGGAGCTCTTTCTCGGCCGCGAGATCCAGAGTCGGCGCGAGGTCTCCGAGCAGACGGCGCAGATGGTGGACGCGGAGGTGAAGCGCGTGATCAACCACGCCTACACCACCGCGCAACAGGTGCTCAAGGACAACCTCGCGCTGCTGCACGCCGTGGCGGGTGCGCTGCTCGAGCGGGAGACGCTGACGCGCGACGACTTCCAGGTACTCATGCGTGGCGAGACGCTGCCGCCGCGAGCGCCGGCCACCCCGCCGACGCTCCCGCCGACGCTCACTCCGCCGCCGATCGTCGAGCCGCGCCGCACCAACCCGCCGCTCCTTGGCGGGCCCGAGGTGGCGCCGGCGTAGGGCCGACTCCGCTCCGACGAACCGACGACGAGCCCGTCCCCCGATGCTGAGGGACGGGCTCGCGGCTTTCGGGGAGGCGGGCATGACGTGGGCCAACACGCCAGAACGCCGGGCCCGCGAAGTGGGGCATGAGGCGGCCCCCCACGCCAGAGCGCCCGGCCCCATGGGGGACCGGGCGCTCCGGACCTGCGGTGGAACCCGGGCTAGAAGGCCACGTCGGCCTCGAGCATGAGCCCCTTGAAGATGCCGCCGTAGCGGATGTTGTTGGTGGGATAGTTGTAGTACCCGCTGTGCACGTACTCGATCTTGACCGCCATGCTGGGGGTGATGAACATCCCGGCGCCGACCTGGCGACGGATCGCCGTCACGGCCGCGGGCCCCGGCAGGGTGCCGTCCACCTTGTTGTAGCGGGCCGCGACGAAGGCGCGGTTGCTCGGCAGGAAGCGGTAGATCAGGTCGAGGTCCACCTGCTCGGCGACACGGTCCACCGTCTCGCCCGAGGTGCGGCCGCGGGAGTTCTCGTACACGCCGAACATCTCGGCGTCGCGCCACTTGAGGAACAGGTTCCACTCCATCGCCTGGATGCGATCCTTGAACGACGGGTCGAAGTTGCCCGAGAAGGCGTTGGCCGTGAGCGTCGCCGCCGTGTTCTCGAGCACGTAGCCGTAGCGCGAGCCGGCGCGGTCGCCGCCGTAGAGCGTGTTGTTGATGGCCGAGGCCTGCGTGAAGAGCGAGCCCGCGATGCGGAAGCGCCAGTCGCTGTTGAGCTGCTTGTCGAAGCCGGCCTTGTACAGGAAGGCGTAGTCGCGGCTGTTCGGGTTGGCGACGGTGGAGTTGAGCTCGCCGCTCGTGATGCCGAACATCCCGAAGGCGCCGATCGGGTCAGTGTAGTAGAACTCGGCCCCGACCTGCGTCGAGAAGGCGTCCATCAGGAGGTTGCCGACGAAGGGGTTGAAGAGCCCCATGCCGTTGTCGCTGCGGCGGAAGTGCGTGTCGCCGTAGTTGATCTCCATGTGGCCGATCTTGACCGTGACGCGCTCGAAGATCTTGTCGAGGGTCTCGTTCTTCCACGGCGACGCGTCGACCTGGATGTAGCCGTCCTTGACCCACGTCTCGTTGTGGTGCTTGGACGACAGGTACAGCGTGCTCTGCATCCGGATGCCGCGTGCGAGCTGGAAGTCGAGGTAGAGGTTCGCGTTGGCGATGTTGAACCCGGGGCCGATGCCGATCAGCTGGCAGGGCGACACGGCCGGCGTGCCGACCTTGGCACAGGTGTTCGGCGCCGCCGGGAACGCGCCGGTCTCGGAGTAGCCGTTGTAGTGCGCGAGCGACTGGAACTGCTGCGCGAAGCCGAGGCCGATCTGCCAGTCGAAGCCCTTGTAGGCGACGCCGGAGTCCTTCGGGGCCTCGAAGATGTTCAGGCCGCGCAGGTCGCGCGGGCGGAAGAACTGGACCTTCTGGGCGGGCTGACCGGCGTACCAGTCGTCGGTGGCCTGCTGGGCGATCGCGGCGCCGCTCGATGCGGCGACCAGCGCGAAGGCGGCGAGATGGCGAACGAGAGTCATATACGATGCTCCGATGGGGGGGTGCGTGCGGACTCGCACGCCCATGGCTACGGGTTGAGGAGGAGGTCGAACTTCACGGTCACGTCGTTGCCCACGCGCATGGTGCCGAGCATCAGCGAAGGCGGCTTCAGGTCGTGATCCTTCATCTTCACGGTGGCGGAGCCGGTGACGCGGAGCTTGCCCGCGCCCCCGTCGGTCACCTCGACGGGGAAGGTCATGGGCTTCTCGACGCCGCCCAGGAGCAGCGAGCCCGTGAGGGTCGCCTGGAGGGCGGGGGTCCCCTTCACCAGCTCGTAGCTGGCGAGCTTGAAGGTGATCGTCGGGAACTCGGTGGCCTTGAGCGCCTTCCGCATGTGCTCGTTCATCGTGTCGTTGTCGTTGCAGTTCATCTTCTGCACCGGCACGACGAGCGTCACGGCCGAGATCCCCTTCGAGCCGTCGAGCACCTCCTTGGCCGCGTTGGCGTCGCCGGCGATGGTCGCCTCGAGCACCGGGGCCTTGCAGTTCCAGCTGCGAACGGTGGACGTCCCCTCGACCCAGAGCCGGCTTTCCGGCGCGAGGGTCATCATCGGACCCGCCAGGGGGGTCGCCGCGAGGCCAAACGCGGCGAGCAGCGGAAGGGAGCGAAAGCGAAGCGTCATGGAGCACCTCAGGTGTTCAATCCGGATCGCGGGGTGCGATTCGATGGAAGGAAGGTGTGAACGCGCGTTGTCAGGGGGCGTCGGGCAGCCTACCGAACCTTTGTGCGGTTGGCGGGACACCCCTGTCCGGTGATCCCTCACGGGCCACGCACGCGGCCGCCGGGGTCCGCGACGCGAGCTCCATGACCGTCGAGCCCGCCTCGCGCATGTCCGTCTCGATCCGGATCGGGATGCGCTGCGCGTCGTCGGTGATGTGGAGGATCATCCGCCCCATCCCGCGGAAGTGCGCCGGGTCGCGCACCTTGAGCTCGACCTTCCAGGTCTCGAAAGTCCCCGCCTCCACCTTCATGGTCTCGTGTCCCAGCACGCGCACGAGGGTCGGGCTCCGCGCGGGGTCATAGTGACGCGCGAACGTCCACGAGGAGTCGGCGCCCAGCGGGAGGGTGCGGACGAAATAGAGGAACGACAGCTCGTCCAGCGGGAGCTCGTTCGGCGTGTAGCCGATCGCGCCCTTGGCCGCCGCCCAGCGCTTCTCGCGCGGGAAGACCTCGACCGAGTCGTCGCCGTTCATCACCGGCGACCGCTCATGCTTCACGAAGCGGAAGGTCGCCAGCGTGTGCGGGTCCACCCAGCTCACCGAGTGCTGCGACGCCCTGATGGGCCCCGCACCCCCCTCGACGTCGAACCGGAAGCGCATCGCGACCGCGCCCCGCACCGAGTCCCCGTCGGCGACCGAAAGCTCGCCGCGCCCGACGCGGATGCCGAATCCGATGCGCAGGCTGTAGCGGAGCGTCTCGCCCACGGCGAAGGGGAGGCACGCCTGTGCACGCGCGGGCGGCGTGGCCAGAGCCACGCCGCCCGCCGCCATTGCCAGCACCCACCAGCGTCGCCCGCTGTACCCGCTGCGCCGGGGGGGCGCATGCCCGAGCCCACGCGAGGGGTCAGGCCTCCAGCAGCCCGAGACGCATCGCGAACTTCACGTAGTCCGGGCGGTGCGACAGCCCGATCTTGTCCTGGATGCGCTGCTTGTACGTGTCCACGGTCTTGGCCGAGATCGACAGCTGGCTGCCGATCTCGGGCGCGCTGTACCCCGCGGCGATCAGCCGCAGGATCGCGCGCTCGCGGTCGGAGAGCTTGTCGAACTGCTCGCGCTCCGCGGCGTGCGACTCGCGCCGCTTGATCTCCTTGGCCAGCGCGCGGGCGGCCGCGGCGCGGAGGTACGAGTCGCCGCGCGAGACCGTGCGCACCGCGTCGACGAGGTCGCGATCGGCCGCGTTCTTGACGAGGTAGCCCGCGGCACCGGCCTCGAGCAGGCGCACCAGCGCCTCTTCCTCGCTGTGCATCGTGAGAATGAGTACGCGCGCCGAGGGATCCTTGGCGACGATCACGCGCGTCGCCTCCGCCCCGTCCATCTCGTCCATCGACAGGTCCATCACGATCACGTCCGGCTTGAGGCGCG
>JACQES010000199.1 GCA_016200495.1 Gemmatimonadota bacterium | reverse complement strand
GGCGCTCGGCGTCGAGGCGGCCGAACTCCTCCCGGGGACGCTGTCGGCCTTCACCAGCCGGCAGCGCGGCGCGCGCCTGCTCGCGCATGCGGCGCCGTCGGTCGTGGCGGCCTCGCTCGACGACGTGCTGGCGCTCGTGCGCGGCACGCAGCTCAAGCTGGGCGAGCTGGTGGCCATCATCCTCGCCGGAGCCGACGAGCTGCTCGCGCGCGACGCCGACGGCGTGGATGCGCTGCTGGCTGAGGTGCCGGAGGGCGCGCTGCGCGTGGCTACGACGGCCACCGAATCCGAGGCGATCGCCTCGTTCGCCGAGCGGCAGCTCCGCCGCGCCCGGCGCGAGGTGATGCCCGGCGGCGCCCCGGTCACCGGCGCGGTGCACGGCCTCACGGTGGGGACCGGCGGCCGCGGTGCCGCGCTGCGCGCGCTGCTCGACGCCTTCGACCCGCCCTCGGCCGCGATCGTCGTGGCCAACGACGATGAGGCCCGCGAGGTGCGCGGCGCCCTCGCGCCCGTCGGCCTCGCGGGGGTGGAACCCCTTGCCGCGGTGGTGACCGCGGCGCAGGTCCCCGACGCCGTGGCGCTGCTCGTCTGCTGGCACCTCCCGGCCGACGCGGCGACGCTCGCCACGCTGCTCGCCACGCAGCCGGTGCGCGCCGTGGTGCTCCACGAGGCGAGCGAGCGCGCCCGCCTCGCCGCGCTGGCCGGCGGCGCGGTGCTGCCGCTCGACTTCCCGACCCCGCTCGACGCGCTGCGACGCCGCGACGCGCTGCTGCGCGCGGAGCTCGAGCGCGAGCTCGCAGGAGGAGCCCCGCTCCGCGAGGCGCAGGTGATCGCGCCGCTGCTCGCGCAGCACGATGGCATCTCGATCGCCGGCGCGGCGCTCCGGCTCCTCGAGCGCGAGCGGCGCGAGTCGGCGGCGCGGCGCGCGGCGGCCGCGGTGCCGGTGGCCCCGGCGGCCACCGCACCTGCGGAGGAGCGGGCACGGGGCGGCTTCGGCGACCGCGGGGATCGCGGCACGCGTCCGCCGCGCGGCAAGTTCGGCGACCGCGACGCGAAGGGCACGCGCCCCCCGCGCGGCAAGTTCGGCGATCGCGACGCCAAGGGGCCGCGTGGCGGCAAGTTCGGCGACCGCGACGCCAAGGGGCCGCGCGGCGGCAAGTTTGGTGATCGCGACGATCGCGGCACGCGCCCGCCGCGCGGCAAGTTCGGCGACCGCGACGCGGGCCCCCGCGGCAAGGCGGGCCCGCGCGACACGCGCTTCCGCGAGGGCGACGGCCCCCGTGGTCCGCGCGGCGGCTCGCGTGGCCCGCGCGGCCCCGAGGAAGGCGGTGATCGCGGCGAGTGGGCGGCCCGCGGCGAGGCGCTCCGCCGGGCCAAGCGGCCCCCCCGGGAGGACTAGCGGATGTCGGGAAGCTTCCAGATCACCGGCGGGTGGATCGAGGTGATCGCCGGCGTGATGTTCAGCGGCAAGAGCGAGGAGCTGATGCGGCGCGTGCGGCGCGCCGTGATCGCGCGCAAGCGGGTGCAGCTCTTCAAGTCGCACCTCGACGAGCGCTACGCCGGCCTGCAGATGGTCTCGAGCCACGACGGGCGCACGGCGGAGGCGATTCCGGTGGACTCGGCCTTCCAGATCAGCCAGCGCATCGACCCGATGGCCCACGTCATCGCCGTGGACGAGGCACAGTTCCTCGATGCGGGCATCGTGGCGCTCGCCGCGGAGCTCGCGCAGCGCGGCCGCCGCGTGATTCTCGCCGGCACCGACACCGACTTCCGCGGCGAACCGTTCGGCCCGATGCCGCAGCTCATGGCCACGGCCGAGATCGTGGACAAGCTGCACGCCATCTGCGTGCTCTGCGGCGGCCCGGCGAGCCGCAACCAGCGGCTCATCGAGGGCCGCCCCGCGCACTGGGAGTCGCCCACGATCATGGTGGGCGGCCACGAGTCCTACGAGGCGCGCTGCCGCGCCTGCCATGTGGTGCCCCGCAAGGACGACTCGCAGGGCACGCTGCCGTTCGGGATCACCCCCGAGGGGATGAAGCAGAGCTCGCGCTGAGGCGCCTCGAACGAAGGCGGGGCCCGCCGATGTCGCGCGAGCCCCGCCCGATGCCACCGACCCCGGGGCCCGCGCACGTCGCGCGGGCCCCGCGTCACGTCACGGACCGGCCGAGAGCCCCTTGAAGTAGTTGTACACGCCCATCTGGTTGAACTTGACCGGATCGATCTCGTAGAACCGGTTGTCGGCAAAGCGGCCGGTCGTCGGGAAGTACGGCGGCGGACGCGTGGCCGCGCACCGGTCGTACGCATACCGCTTCACGTAGCCGGTGATGCCGCTCAGGGCCACGATGCCGCGGGTGTCCATGAGAATGCCGCCGGTGAGGTTGAGGCAGCCCCGCCCCGAGTTGGAGCCGCCGCAGGTGGCGATCGTCGGCTGCATGCCGCCGCCGCGCACCCCCTCGACCTTGAAGCTGTTGTTGAGCGTCATCATGACGCCGTGGAGCGTCACGCCGGTCGTGGTGCCGGCCGTGGGACTCGTGCCCGGTGGACCGGGGTTGTACGACTTGTAGGCATTGTTGGCCCACGAGCCGCCCGTGACGGGCAGTTGCGGGTCGAGCAGCGTGTTCGCGGCCAGCATCACGTTGCGTCCCGCGATGACCCCCAGGATGTCGCGCTCGCCCAGGCAGTTGGCTGCCGCGGGCGCGATGGCGTACTTCATGTTGTCGAGGATGACGACGTTGCCGCCGTTGGCGTAGAGGGTCACGCGGCCGCGCAGGACACCGCTGATCCCCACCGAGCCGCTGACGACGATGACCCCCGCGGAGCCGTTGTTGATGCCGCGGAAGAGCGGGAACAGGTAGTTGGCGTCGGCGCGGGCCCCGCCGCCGGACGTGAGGCGCGTGTCGATCGTGCCGGGATAGGTGCGCCAGCGGCCCCAGCGACCGGTCGGCGTGAAGGTCGTGTCGTCGCCGCCCTTGCCGTAGTCGGCGGCCGTGTAGCTGCCGACGCCATAGCGCTCGATGGCCACGAGGTGCGGGTCGCCGCCGAGGTAGCAGCGTTGCACCCCCTCGTTGTTGGCGCCCGCGCCGCCCACCGCGTTGGTCATGAGCGCGACCACCGACTGCTTGAGGTGGAGGGTGTCGGCGGCCACGGTCATGCCAGCCCCGCCGGAGGCCGCGGACGTGCTGAGGAGCGTCCGGAACCAGGTGACCGACATGCGATGCAGCGCGATCGGGAAGAAGCGCGGCATGCGCGACGCGCCGGTGCCCGTCGTGTGCCAGTCGCCGCAGTTGTTCACGTAGCGCTTGTCCACCAGGTCCCAGCGCATCGTGTAATCGCTGCCGTACGGCACGCCCGACCCCGTCACCGCGCCCGACCACGCCGCGGGCGGGTCACCCCGTACCCACGTCCCCAGGTCCGGGGGGTTGATGGGCACGAGCGAGTCGGGGGTGGCGCCGAGCGTCGCCGTGAGCGGCGAGGCCAGCGTCTCGTACACCCGGAAGAAGCCGTCCTGCGGGTCGGCGCTCGAGCCGTCAGCATCGAGGTCCCAGTTCACGAACTCGATGCGCGTCTGCACCAGCGAGACGGAGTCGGGCGGGTTGTACAGGGAGGCGCCCGGGGGGGTGATGTACCAGTTGGCCGGGCGCGCCGTGAAGGTGAAGTTGGCCGGGTTCGAGTAGTTCGTGAGCACGGCCAGCTTCGAGTTCGTCGGCAGCGGGATCGGCTGGACGTTGGTCTGGTAGCCGTACGCCGAGAAGGTCGCGCAGGCGGCGTTGTTCACGATCTGCGCCGTCTGCACCTGGTCCTTGAAGGTCACCACCGGGCACGAGCCGCTCAGGATGTTGATCGTGTCGTTGGTGAACAGGGGCCCGAAGATCACGTCGCCGCCGCCGAAGTAGATGATGCCCGACGTCGGCGAGTTCTCGTTGACGGAGAAGTAGGCGAACTTGGCGAACGTCTCCTGCGTGAGCTCGAGGCGGCGCACGTAGCGCGCCCCCGAGCCGTCCGTCGCCTCGGCCACGATCGACCCGAAGGTGCCGTACTGCCCCGACGTGGAGCCCGTGGGCCCGACGTAGAGGTTCACGAGCACGCGGGGCAGCGGCAGCCCGTCGGCCCCCGTGATCGTCGCGCCGCTCATGATCGTCGCGTAGTTCGAGTCGGGCAGGATGAACAGCCCGCCGTTGAGCTGGCTCTTGGCGATGCCCAGCGCCGCCTCGGCCGCGTAACGGTAGTCGCGCTCGCGGTCGTACGAGGACCCGATGAGCGAGGCGTTGCCCGTCATGTAGATCGCCCCCATCGCCAGGGCGGCGAAGGCGACCGTGAGGATCATCGTCAGGATCAGCGCCACGCCTCGGCGCGGCCGCGTCGCGGCACGCCCGGGGGGACTCATGCGCGCAGAGGGGCTCATGGGATGAATTGGGTGGCGGTGATGGACGGCGACGACAGGGCGGGGCTGCAGTCGAGCGCGGCCACGCCGTAGATCCACTGGTCGCCCGACTGGACGTCGGTGTCCACGTACGTGTAGCTGCCAAGCCCGGCCGCGATGGACGCGAACGGCTCGTCGAACACGGTCTGCGCCGGCGTGCGACGGAAGATCGCGTACTGCTCGATGTCCTTCTCCCCCGACGCCTCGTCCACGGCGGGATTCCACTGCAGCACGACGCGCAGCGGGTTGATCAGCACGGTCGCGTTCACGGACCGGCCGAAGATCGGCGGGTCGCCGCAGGTGGTCTGGTTGGCGAGCCCCTGGTTGGCGACGCGGATCGAGGCCGTCACCGTCTGGGTGCGCGAGCCGAACCGGTTGTCGTCGTAGGAGCCGGTGAGCGTCACGTTCACGACGCGCACCGAGTCGATCATCGCGAAGCCGCCCGTGTCGCCCGGCGCGCCGTGGATCGGCACGGTGTGGTAGCGCGGCAGCTGGGCCGAGGTGATGGTCGTGATGTCCCTTGAGCACGATCGTCGGGGCCGTCTGGTTCTCGCGCCGCCACATGATGTAGTCGTCGGTGCGCGTCGTGCTCGAGTCGGCGGAGAACCAGTAGGAGATGGTCTCCGCGGCGCTCAGGATGCCGCCGATGACGTAGTTCGTGTCGGGGTACGTCTTGGAGCCCGACGTCGGCAGGGTGATCTTGTTCGCCGTCGTGAGCGACACCTGCGTGAGCGGGTCGGCGTCGGGATCCCAGTACACCGCGCGCACGTCGGCCGAGTCGGGGCTCGACGAGTTCACGTTGAAGGTGATCGCGAGCGGCGCGATCTGGACGAGCATCGGCTGCTGGGTGTACGTCCCCGCGCCGGCCATGCGGAGGTCGCGGTCGAGCTGCGAGATCGCGAACTGCAGCCCGCGCACCATGTCCCCCTGGCCGCTCGCGCGCGACACCGCGCGCGACTGCGAGTTGAAGAACGGGAGGCTGAAGCTGAGGATGACGAGGAAGATCGTCATCGCCACCACCACCTCGATGAGGCTGAAGCCCCGGCGTCCGGGGCGCGTCACGCGGCGCATGGACATGGTCAGAAGCGCGGAATGGCGATCGTGTTCTTGATGGTGTCGGGAATCGCCTTCCCGTACACCGCGACGGTCACGAGGATGTGGTCCTGCTTGGACGCCGAGCTGCCGCCGATCTGCTTGGTGTACGTGCGGCGGTCGTAGCCGGGCAGCACCTGCGACTCCGTCGCCGTGAACTGCGACATGATCGTGTAGTAGTTGTTCCACGTCTTGATCTGCTCCAGGCGGCTCGACACCAGCTGGCCCGCCAGCGCCCGCGCGTTCGTGTAGCGCGTCGCCCGGCTGAAGTTCGTGACGAACATGCCCATCGAGAGCAGCGCGCCGCCGAGGATCATCACGGCGACCACCACCTCGATCATGGACATGCCGCGCCGCGCCCGCGGCGCCGGGGTCACTGCTTGAGCCAGGTCCATGACGTGCCTCCATAGCGGTACTGCTCCACGCGCCCGGTCGGCTGGGCCACGATGATGGAGCGGAAGTCCTGCCGCTGCGCCCGCAGCGACGTGATGTAGACCTGCAGGTCCGTCGAGAGCGCCCCCGAGCGGCGCGCGATCACCGTCGGCATCCCGTCGATCGTCCGCAGGTTCCCCCCGACCACCGGGGCCGCCGTGTAGCTCCCCGAGATCAGCGCCGGCGGCGCCGCGTACTTCATGTCGTTCTCGAGCGGCTTCCAGATCACCCGCTCGCCCGCGTCCACCGTGTTGTTGTTGTTGATGTCCTCCACGTACCGCACCCGGTTCCCCGTCACGTCGAACGAGACCATGATGTTGTACTGGCGCTGCACCGAGTTCCGCATCGCCTGCTCCATCACGGTCCGGAGCACCTGGATCCCGGCGTCCGCCTGGTTCCGGCGCGGATCGAGCTTGAGGTACGCCATCCCGAAGAGGATCCCCAGGACCGTCATCGTCACCATGATCTCCAGCAGCGAGAACCCGCCCCGGAGGGGGAGGGCGCGGTGTGCCGCCGGCGACGTTCGTGCGTCTTGCTGCTGGATGCGCATGGCTCGGGTCCGAGTGGGTCGCGTACTCGACGGAGAAGGTGGGACCACCGTAACCGCAACGCTGTCACGTCCACGGTGGGGACTGTCACAACTAACGTTATCTTACCCTGTGACCGGCGTCACTCGCCGCAGCTGAACCTTCCATGGGTGTCATCGCCGCCCTCCTCCCCGACGCCAGCTGGCAACAGCGGGTGCAGGCCGCCGTCCGCGACCGCCACGAGGTCGTGCCCTGCGGCGACTGGGCCGGCCTGCTGCGCACCTGCGGCGCCGAGGCGGTCGTGCTCGCCATCTTCGACCTGTACGCCGAGGGCGATCTGGACCTGGAACCGCTCCGCACGCTCCGGCGCCGCTTCCCGCGCATCACCCAGGTCGCCTACGTCCGCCCCACCGCCGATCGCGCCCGCGACCTGTTCGACGCCGGCCGCGCCGGCATCGATGCCGTCGTCATCGCCGATCGCGATGACACGCCGGCCCTCATCCGCGCCACCGTGGACCTCGCCGAGGCCCGCGCCGTGGCCGGCGTTGTCCGGGAACATCTGGACAGCGAGGTCGCCCTCGTCCGCGACGCCGTCCTCATCTCCGTCACGCGCGCCCACGAGCAGCTCGACGCCGAGCGCCTCGCCCGGCTGCTCCACCTCTCGCGCCGCTCCCTCGCCGATCAGCTCGGGCGGGCCGGCTTCCCCGCCCCGCAGCGCCTGCTCGCCTGGGGCCGCCTGATCGTCGCCGCCCACCTGCTCGAGGATCCCTCGCGCTCGGCCGAAGGCGTCGCCCTCGCGCTCGACTACCCGTCGGGCTCCGCCTTCCGCAACTCCTGCCAGCGGTACCTGCACGCGACCCCGCACGAGATCCGCGCGAACGGGGGCGCCCGCTTCGCCGTCCGCGGGCTCATGGCCGAGGCGAAGCGCCCCATCCCCACCTGACGCATGCTCCTGGTCGGCCTCACCGGGAACATCGCCAGCGGCAAGTCGGAAGTCGCGCGCCAGTTCGCCGAGCTCGGCGCCACCGTGATCGACGCCGACCTGCTCGCGCGCGAGGCGGTCGCGCCCGGCCAGCCCGCCCTCGCGCACCTGCGCGAGCGGTTCGGCGCGCAGGTGCTCGCCCCCGACGGCACCCTCGACCGCGCCGCGCTCCGCGGCCGCGTCTTCGCCGACCCGCGCGAGCTCGACGCACTGAACGCCATCCTCCATCCCGACATCGGCCTCCGGCGCGATCGCCTCGTCGCCGCCGCGCGCGCGCGCGGCGACCGGATCGTCGTCTGCGACATTCCCCTCCTCTTCGAGCGCAACCTCGTCGACGACTACGACGTCGTCGTGCTCGTGGATGCGCCGCGCGCCATGCGCCTCGACCGGCTCGTGCGCGACCGCGGCCTGGCCGAGGCCGAGGCGATGCGCATGATCGCCGCGCAGATGCCGGCCGAGCTCAAGCGCGCGCGCGCCGACATCGTGGTCGACAACGCGGGCACGCGCGAGGCGCTCGCAGCGCGCGTGCGCGAGGCGTGGGCCGCGCTCGTCGCGCGCGCCGAGCGGCTTCCTTGATGCCCGCCCGACGGGACGATACACTTCCGCCCGTCACCCTTCCCCAGATTGGAGCGCATCGTGGCGGAGATCCCGGCCGACCTGAAGTACACCGCCGACCATGAGTACGTGAAGGCCACCGCCCAGGCGGGCGTGGTCATCATCGGCATCACCCACTACGCCCAGGACCAGCTCGGCGACGTCGTCTTCGTGGACCTGCCCAAGGTCGGCGCCAAGTACGACAAGCACGGCACCTTCGGCACGATCGAGGCGGTCAAGGCCGTGAGCGAGCTGTACTCGCCACTCGCGGGCGAGGTCGTCGAGGTCAACGGCCGGCTCGAGGGCGAGCCCGCGCTCGTCAACTCCGATCCCTACGGCGACGGCTGGATGATCAAGCTCAAGGTGTCGGGGTCGCAGGACGACCTCCTCGACGCCGCCGCGTACGGCAAGCACATCGGCGCCTGAGTCGCAGCGCCTGCACGCACGCGCCCCCCGCCGGCAAGCCGGCGGGGGGCGCCTTCGTTCCGGGAACCGCGTCGGGCCCTACCCCGCGTACGCCTCCGTCGGGATGCAGGCGCAGACGAGGTTGCGATCGCCGAACGCGCTCTCGATCCGCGTCACCGTCGGCCAGAACTTGCGCACGCGCGTCCACGGCGCCGGGAACGCCGCCTTCTCGCGCGCGTAGGGCCGCGTCCACGCGTCCGACACGCACTGCTGCATCGTGTGCGGCGCGCGCACGAGCACGTTGTCCTCGCGGCTCGCCACGCCGATCTCGACCTCGCGGATCTCCTCTCGGATCGCGATCATCGCGTCGCAGAACCGGTCGAGCTCGGCCTTCGACTCCGATTCGGTCGGCTCGATCATCAGCGTGCCCGCCACCGGGAACGAGACCGTCGGCGCGTGGAAGCCGTAGTCCATGAGCCGCTTGGCCACGTCCTCGACCTCGATGCCGGTCGCCGCCTTGATGTGGCGCAGGTCGATGATGCACTCGTGCGCGACGCGGCGGTTCTGCCCGCGGTAAAGCACCGGGTAGTGCGCCTCGAGCCGCTCGGCCATGTAGTTGGCGTTGAGGATCGCCACCTTGGTGGCCTCCGCCAGCTGCGCGCCGCCCATCATGCGGATGTACATCCACGAGATCGGCAGGATGCTCGCGCTTCCCCATGGCGCGGCCGAGACGGCGCCCGAGTCGCCGCCCACGCGCACCACCGGGTGGCCCGGGAGGTGCGGCACGAGGTGCTTCGCGACGCCGATCGGGCCCATGCCCGGGCCGCCGCCGCCATGCGGGATGCAGAACGTCTTGTGCAGGTTCAGGTGGCAGACGTCGGCGCCGATGTCGCCCGGGCGCGCGATGCCGACCATCGCGTTCATGTTGGCGCCATCCATGTACACCTGCCCGCCGTGCTCGTGCACGATCGCGCACACCTCGCGGATCGTCGCCTCGAACACGCCGTGCGTGGACGGATAGGTGACCATGAGCGCCGCCAGCCGCGCCGAGTGCTGCTCGACTTTGGCGCGCAGGTCCGCCATGTCGATGTTGCCGTTGGCGTCCGTCTTGGTGACCACCACGGTCATCCCCGCCATCACCGCCGACGCGGGGTTGGTGCCGTGCGCGGACTGCGGGATCAGGCACACGTCGCGGCCGCGCTCGCCGCGCGCCTCGTGGTACTTGCGGATCACGAGCAGGCCCGCGTACTCGCCTTGCGACCCGGCATTGGGCTGGAGCGACACCCCCGCGAACCCGGTCACCTCGGCGAGCCAGCGCTCGAGCTGCGCGAACATCGCCTGGTAGCCCGCCGTCTGCGACGCGGGGGCGAACGGGTGGAGCGCGCCGAATTCCGGCCACGTGACCGGGAACATCTCCGCGGTCGCGTTGAGCTTCATCGTGCACGAGCCGAGCGGGATCATCGAGTGCGCGAGCGACAGGTCGCGCGACTCGAGGGTGCGCAGGTAGCGCAGCATCGCCGTCTCGGAGCGGTGCGCGTGGAACACGGGGTGCGTGAGGAAAGCGCTCGTGCGCGCGAACGCGCCCAGCGCGTCGCCCGCCGGCCGGTCCGTGCCCGCCGCCCCGAAGGCGGCGAGCACGTCGGCCACGTCGGCCGCGGTCACCGTCTCGTCGAACGCCACCGTCACCGCGCGGTCGCCCACGGCGCGCACGTTGATCTTCGCGCGCGCCGCGGCCGCGACCACCTCGGCCGCCGTGCCGCGCGCGAGGTCCACGGTCACCGTGTCGAAGTACGCCGCGTGGCGCACGGTGTGCCCCGCCTGCGCGAGCCCCGCCGCGAGCGTGCGGGCGTGGCCATGCACCCGCTGCGCGATGGCCGTGAGCCCCTCGGGACCGTGCCAGACCGCGTACATGCCCGCCATGACGGCGAGCAGCACCTGCGCGGTGCACACGTTGCTCGTCGCCTTCTCGCGGCGGATGTGCGCGTCGCGAGCGCCATGCGGAGCGCGGTCTTCCCGTTGGCGTCCTGGGAGACGCCGATGATCCGCCCCGGCATCTTGCGGGCGTGCTCGAGCTTCGTCGCGAAGAACGCGGCGTGCGGCCCGCCGTAGCCGAGCGGGACGCCGAAGCGCTGCGAGTTGCCGACCACCGCGTCGGCGCCCCACTCGCCCGGGGGCACGAGCAGCGTGAGCGCGAGCAGGTCCGAGGCCACGACGACGAGCGCCCCCGCGGCGTGCGCACGCTCCGTCAGCGCGCGATAGTCCTCGACGGCGCCGTGCGTGGTCGGATACTGGAGCAGGATGCCGAACGTGTCCGCGTCCGGCGCCATCTCGGCCGCGGGCACCACCTGCACCGTCCAGCCGCGCGCCGAGGCGCGCGTCTCCACCACCGCGATCGTCTGCGGGTGGCACTCGGCCGCGACGAGGAACCGCGTCCGCGTGCCGGTCGCGACCGCGTGGACCATCGCCATCGCTTCGGCGGCGGCCGTGCCCTCGTCGAGCAGCGACGCATTCGCGATCGGCAGCCCCGTCAGGTCGATGACCATCGTCTGGAAGTTGAGCAGCGCCTCGAGGCGCCCCTGCGCGATCTCGGCCTGGTACGGCGTGTACGCCGTGTACCACCCCGGATTCTCCAGCACGTTGCGCTGGATCACGGGCGGCACGAGCGTGCCGTGGTAGCCGAGGCCGAGGTAGGAGCGGAAGACCTGGTTCTGCTGCGCGATCGCGCGCAGCTCCGCCAGCGCCTCGTGCTCGGTGGCGGGGGGCGTGGTCGCGAGCGTCCCCTTGAAGCGGATCGGGGCGGGCACGACCGAATCGACGAAGGCGTCGAGCGAGGTGGCCCCCACCACCTCGAGCATGGCCGCCATCTCGGCGACGGACGGACCGATATGGCGCGGCGCGAAGGCGTCGACGCCTTCGGTGGCGGGAGAAGCGGCAGTGGCAGTCATGGCACTCCAGCGGAGGCGCCGGGTCCCGGCGCGATCAATGGGCAGGTCGGGTCGCTCCACCGGGCGCACCGCCCATGCGGGCGCTCGCGGGGCGAGAGGGCAAAACTAACGCGCGGGCGACCGGTCCGCCCGTCGGCAATACACGACGGGACCCGCTGGCCCATGCGCGCGTCGCCCGCTTGCTTTCGCCGCGTGAGCGCCCTCCCGGGCGCCGTCCGCTGGCGGCTGCTCGAGTCGCCCCCCGCCGACGGCGCGACCAACATGGCCATCGACCATTCGCTGGCGAGACACGCCGCCGCGAGCGGCGAGGCGATCGTGCGCGTGTACGCGTGGGCGCCCGCGACGATCTCGTTCGGACGCAACCAGCGCGCGGCGGGTCGTTACGACGCGGAGGCGATTCGCCAGGCGGGGTTGGGCGTGGTGCGTCGCCCCACCGGCGGCCGGTCGATCCTGCACGATCGCGAGCTCACGTATGCCGTCGCGATGCCCGCGGCGCCCGGCACCGACCTCAGGGGAACGTACGACGCCGTGACCGGCCTCCTGCTCGCGGCGCTGGCCTCGCTTGGCGTGGCGGCGGAGCGCGCGATGCCCGCGGGCCGCGCGCGCGCCCCCGGACCGATGCCCTGCTTCGCCGAACCGGCCGCCGGCGAGGTGAGCTGGCAGGGCCGGAAGCTGGCCGGGAGCGCGCAGTGGCAGGAGGGCGCCGCGCTGCTGCAGCACGGCTCCGTCCTCGTGGACGACGACCAGGCGCGGCTCGCGGCGTTCACCGCGGGCGACGCCACGCCCGCCGTCGCGACGCTGCGCGAGGCGCTCGGGCGCGCCCCGTCGCTCGCGGAGTTCGCCGCCGCGTGGGCGGACGCGGTCCACGCGGTCGTGGGCGCCCGTCCGGCGCGCCTCGCGCCCGACGATCCGGATGCGCAACCGCATCCCCCCCTGCTTCGTCTGTATCTCGACGGCGCGTGGACCTGGCGGCGGTAGCCGCCGGCCCCACGCCCGCCTGTTCCCGTCTCCCATCCCGCTCCCGCATGTCGCGCCGCCTGCTTCCCGCTCTCGCCTTCGCTTGCCTTGCCACCGCCTGCGCCGATGATTCCGGCGCGAACGGGGCGTCCGGCGGGACGATCATCGTCGCGGCCCCGTCCGATCCGGGCACGCTCGTGCCCGCGCTCGCGGCGTCGAACAGCGACCAGGCCGTGGCGCAGCAGCTCTTCGACCGGCTCGCCGACATCGGCGACGACCTGAACACGCTGGGCGATCGCGGCTTCCGGCCGCGCCTCGCGCGCTCGTGGACGTGGAGCGCCGATTCGCTCTCGATCGAGTTCATGCTCGACCCGCGGGCGCGCTGGCACGACGGGCGCCCCGTGACCGCGCGCGACGTGCGCTTCACGTGGGAGCTGTACCACGACACCACCACGCACGCCCCGTTCGCGCCGCTCATCGCCGGCATCGACTCGGTGAGCGTGCGCGACTCGCTCACGGCGGTGTTCTGGTTCCACCGCCGCACCCCCGAGCAGTTCTTCGACGCCACGTACCAGATGCTCGTCCATCCCGAGCACCTGCTCGGCAAGGTCCGGCGCGACTCGCTCGAGCAGTCGGCGTTCGCGCGCGCACCCGTCGGCACCGGACGCTTCCGCTTCGTGCAGTTCGAGCCCAAGGTCAAGCTCGTCCTCGCCAGCGACACCACCAACTTCCGCGGCCGGGCCAAGGTCGACCGCGTGATCTTCGTGCCGGTCAAGGACGGCGCGACGCAGGTCAACCAGATGCTCACGCGCGAGGCGGACGTGGTCGAGAACGTCCGCCCCGAGATGGTCGCGCGCCTCGCGGGGAATCCCGACGTGAAGGTGCTCACCTACGCGACGCTCTCGTACGGCTACCTCACGCTCGCGCTCCACGACAAGGGCACGGCGCGCCCGCACCCCGTCTTCGGCGAGCCCGCGATGCGCCGCGCCGTCGCGCGCGCCCTCGATCGCGTCGCCATCGCGCACGCCATCTTCGACTCGCTGGCGACGGTGCCGTCGGGTCCGGCGCCCAGCGCCATCGCGCCCCACGACACGTCGCTCCGCCAGTGGCCCTACGACCCCGTCGAGGCCGACCGCCTGCTCGACTCGCTCGGCTGGACGCGCGGGGCGGATGGCATGCGCGCGCGCGGCCGCACGCCGCTCGCCTTCTCCGTCATGGTGCCCACGACGTCCGCGACGCGCACGCGCGTGGCCACGCTCATCCAGGCGGCGCTCAAGGAACGCGGCATCGCCGTGACGGTGGACGCGGTGGAGCCTGCCGTCTACTCGCCGCGCATCAACGGCCGCGCCTTCGACGCGGTCATCCAGACCGTCGCGACCGATCCGACCCTCTCCACCACGCGCCAGACGTGGGGCGGGGCGGGCGCGCTCGCGCCCAACGGGAGCAACCACGCCGGCTACGCGAACCCCGCCTTCGACGCCGTCGTGGACTCGGCCGCGGCCAACGGCGATCCCGCCGGCGCGCAGGCCCAGTGGGCGCGCGCGTGGCGCATCATCAACGCCGACGCACCGGCCATCTGGCTCTTCGAGCCGCGCACGATCATGGCGCTCCACCGCCGGCTGCAGCCGCAAGGCATCAATCCCACGGCCTGGTGGGCCGGGCTCGCGGACTGGACCATTCCCGCCGGCCAGCGCCTCGCGCGCGACCGGGCGAGCGCGGGACGCTAGCCGCGGCGCGCGTGCGCGGCGCACCGCTCCGCCGCTTCCTCGCCGCGCTCGCGCGCGGCCTCGGCGTCGTGCTGCTGGTCGCCGTCGCGAGCCTGGTCCTCATGCACTTCGCGCCGGGCGATCCGCTCGGCACGACGCTCGAGGGCGCCAACGTGCCGCCCGACGTGATCGCGGCCTGGCGCGCGCGGATGGGCGCCGACCAGCCGTTGCCGCTCCAGGTCGGACGCTGGCTCGGGGCCGCCGCGACCGGCGACCTTGGGTACTCGGTGTCGATGCACATGAGCGTTGCGCGGGCGATCCGCACGGCGCTCCCGTACACCGCGCTCCTGGGCCTCGTCGCCATCGTCCTCGGCTTCGCCGGCGGCATCGCCCTCGCGTTCGCGCAGGCGCGCGCGCGCGGCCGTGCGCTCGACCGGTGGCTGGGCGGCGGCGCGCTCGCGGTGTGGGCCGCGCCGGAGTTCGTCGTGGGGCTCGTGCTCGTCGAGCTCTTCGCGGTGCGCCTCGGCTGGTTCCCTTCGGGCGGCGCGATGGACGTCACCCTAGGCGGCGACGCGCCCGCCGGCGTCGTGTTCGCCGACCGGCTGCGCCACCTCGTGCTCCCGGCCGTCACGATGGCGCTCGTGATCGCCGCGCAGGTCGGGCGCCACCAGCGCGTCGCGCTCGTCGAGGCCTGGCGCGAGCCGTTCATCCGCGCGGCGCGCGCGCGCGGACTCCGCGAGCGCGCGCTCTGGGTGCATCATGCGTGGCGCGCGGCACTCGGGCCCACGATCGCGCTCGCCGGCCTCTCGCTGCCGCTGCTCGCCGGCGGCGCCTTCGTCATCGAGCGGATCTTCAACTGGCCCGGCATGGGCTCGCTGGCCTTCCAGGCGCTCGCGGATCGCGACCCGCACCTGGCGCTCGGGTGCGTCGTCGCAGGGGCCACCCTCGTCGTGCTCGGGGGCGCGCTCGCCGACGTCGCCCAGGCCGCGTTCGATCCGCGGCGGGCCACGTAGGTGCGACCGCCCGCGCGCGGCGCGGCCATCGCGCTCGGTGTCCTGGCGCTGCTCGGCGTCGTGGCGGTGCTCGGGCCGGTCGCGTGGCCCGTCGATCCCGATCACGTCTTCGACGCGCCCATGCTCGTGAGCGCATCGCCGTCGGTGGCGCATCCGCTCGGCACCGATCCCGCGAGTCGCGACGTGCTCGCGCGGCTCATCGCGGGGGCGCGCGTCTCCCTCAGCTTCGGACTGCTCGCGGCCGTCGTGGCGCTCGGGCTCGGCACGCTCGCCGGCCTCGCCGCGGCCCTCGCGGGTCCGCGCACCGACCGGGTGATCGGCGCCCTCATCGACGTCGGCCTCGCGGTACCGCGCCTCCTCGTCCTCATCGTGCTCACCGCGGCGCTCGGGCGCCTCCCGTGGGCGTGGCTCGCGGTCACCATGGGCGTGACGGGGTGGTTCGGTCTCGCGCGACAGGTGCGAAGCCGCGCGCGCGCCCTCGCGGCGGGCGACTTCGCCCGCGCCGCACGCGCGCTGGGCGCGGGGACGCGCCGCCTCGCGCTGCGCCACGTGCTGCCCAACATCGCGGGCACCCTGAGCGCCGCGGCCGTCCTCGCCTTCGCGCACGCGATCACGCTCGAGGCGGCGCTCTCGTTCATCGGGCAGGGGGTGCCGATTCCCGTCGCGAGCTGGGGCGGCCTCATCAGCGACGGACGCGCGCAGCTCTGGACCTCGCCGTGGCTCGCGCTGGCGCCGACGCTGGCGCTCGTCACGTGCGTCGTCGCGGCCGGCGCGCTCGCCGACGCGATCGAGCGCGCATCGCCGTGGGGCCGCGTGGAGTCGGCGCCGTGATCGGCTCCCGGCCGTCGCGCGCGCGCCGCTCGGTCGCGTCACGGCCCGGAGCGCCTCGAACGACCGCGCGACGATCCGCGACGCACGGCGCGCCTGCCTCGCGCCGCCCCGTCCCCGCCCTATCTTCCGCCTCGGACTGCCTCCGCGTGCCTTCCGTCCCCCGTCGCGTTCCCACCGCATGAGCGACTCCACGCCACTCCTCGAGGTGCGCGACCTGGCCGTGCACTTCCACGGCCGCGCCGGCGTCGCGCGCGCGGTGGATGGCGTGTCGTTCACGGTGGGTGCGGGCGAGACGGTCGCGATCGTCGGCGAATCGGGCAGCGGCAAGTCGGTGACGGCGCTCGCGCTGCTCCGCCTCATCGAACCGCCGGGCCGCATCGAACCCGGCAGCGTCATCCGCTTCGAGGGGCAGGACCTGCTCGCGCTCGCCGACGAGCCCATGCGGCGGCTCCGCGGGCGACGGATCAGCATGGTCTTCCAGGAGCCGATGACGGCGCTCAACCCCGTCTTCACGGTCGGCGACCAGGTGGCCGAGGTCGCGCGCATCCACGCCGGCGCATCGCGCGCCGACGCGTGGGCGCGCGCCGTGCAGATGCTCGCGAAGACGGGCATCGCCGACGCCGACAAGCGCGCGCGCGACTACCCCCACCAGCTCTCGGGCGGCATGCGCCAGCGCGTCCTGATCGCGATGGCGCTGCTGATGAGCCCCGCGCTCGTCATCGCCGACGAGCCGACCACCGCGCTCGACGTCACCATCCAGGCGCAGATTCTCGACCTGCTGCGCACCCTCCAGCGCGAGGCCGGGTCCGCGCTCCTCCTCATCACGCACGACTTTGGCGTCGTGGCCGAGATGGCGCAGCGCGTGCTCGTGATGTACGGCGGGCAGGTCGTCGAGTCGGCGCCCGTGCGCGAGCTCTTCGCCTCGGCCGCGCATCCGTACACGGCGGGCCTCCTGCGCGCCATGCCGCGCATGGGCGCGCGCCGCGAGCGCCTCGAGGCGATTCCCGGCACCGTGCCGCCCGCCAGCGCGTGGCCCTCCGGGTGCCGCTTCCGCGACCGTTGCCCGTTCGCGTGGGACCGCTGCGCCACCGAGGCACCGGTTCCCGCCGAGGTCGCGCCGGGCCACGTCGCGCGCTGCCACCTCGTGAGCGAGCCGGCGCGGCGCGCCGCCGCGACGACGGGAGCAACGGCATGAGCGACGACACGAGCACCGCCGTGTTGACCGGAGTCAGGGCGTGAGCGGCCCCGCCCACCCGGACGTCGCACCGCTCGTCCGGGCGCGCGATCTGCAACGCCACTTCCCCGTCGGCGGCGGCCTCTTCCGCGCCCCCACGGGCGCCATCCGCGCCGTCGATGGCGTCTCGCTCGACATCGCGCGCGGCGAGACCCTCGCGCTCGTCGGCGAGTCGGGGTCCGGCAAGACCACCACCGGCCGCCTCATCCTCCACCTGGATGTACCCACCGGCGGCACGGTGCACTTCGACGGCACCGACCTCGCGTCCCTCGCCCCCGCGCCCCTTCGCGCCATGCGGCGGCGCATGCAGCTCGTCTTCCAGGATCCGTTCGGCTCGCTCAACCCGCGCATGACGATCGGCGACACGGTGAAGGAGGGCCTCCTCATCCACCGCCTCGCCGAGGGCGCCGAGGCCGACCGTCGCACGCGCGCGCTGCTCGAGGAGGTGGGGCTGCGCGCCGACTGGGCCAACCGTTACCCGCACGAGTTCTCCGGCGGACAGCGACAGCGCGTCGGCATCGCGCGCGCCCTCTCCGTCGGCCCCGACTTCGTCGTGCTCGACGAGCCGGTCTCGGCGCTGGACGTCTCCGTCCAGGCGCAGGTCATCAACCTGCTCATGGACCTTCAGAAGCAGCGCGGCCTCACCTACCTCTTCATCGCGCACGACCTTTCCGTCGTCGAGCACGTCGCCGACCGCGTCGCCGTCATGTACCTCGGCCGCATCGTCGAGCTCGCGCCGCGCGACGCGATCTTCGCCGAGCCGCTGCATCCCTACGCACAGGCGCTCCGCTCGGCCGTGCCGGTGGCCGACCCGACGGTGCGCGCGCGGCGCATCGTGCTCGCGGGTGAGCCGCCCTCGCCCGCCGACCCGCCAACCGGGTGTCCGTTCCACCCGCGCTGCCACCACCCCGCGCGCGACGAGAGCTGCGCGCGCCTCGTGCCGCCGCTCGAGGAGAAGGCGCCGGCTCACCTCGTCGCCTGTCACAAGCAGCCGCCCACCACGATCACGTGGGAGGCGCAGCAGGTCGCCGGCGCCACGCGCCAGCCGGAGCGTCACCTTCCCGTGCTCGCGCTCGACGCGCGCACCGACTGAGTCCCGCCGCCCCCTCGCCGTGACCTCGCCCGCCGCCACCCTGCCCCAGGACGACCGCGCCTTCTTCGGCCATCCCCGCGGGCTCGGCCTCCTGTTCGTCGCCGAGATGTGGGAACGCTTCTCGTACTACGGGATGCGCGCCCTCCTCGTGCTCTATCTCGTCAACGCCGTCGGCTGGAAGGACGCCGACGCGTATCGCCTCTACGGCACCTACACCGGCATGGTGTGGCTCACGCCGATGATCGGCGGCTTCATCGCCGACCGGTACCTCGGCACGCATCGCGCGCTCCTCTTCGGCGGCGCGATCATCGCCGTGGGGCACTTCGTGCTCGCGCTGCCCGGGACGTCGGCCTTCTACGCCGGCCTGATCCTCGTCGTGCTGGGCACCGGCCTCTTCAAGCCGAACGCCTCCACGATGGTCGGGCAGCTGTATGCGCCGGGCGACCGCCGTCGCGACGCCGGCTTCACGATCTTCTACATGGGGATCAACCTGGGCGGCACGCTCGGCCCCATCGTCTGCGGCAACCTGCGGCAGGACGTGGGATGGCACGCGGGCTTCGCCGCCGCCGGCGTCGGCATGACGCTCGGCCTCATCATGTACGCCGCCGCCAAGAAGAAGTATCTCGGCCAGATCGGCGACGCGCCCTCGGCCCAGCGCGAGGCCGTGACGCCCGAGAGCGCGGCGAACGCGATCAAGCCCATGCACGGCGTCGTGGGCGCGATCGTCGGCGGCGCGCTCGGCTGGTTCTCGGGCAGCGGCGACTGGGCGGCGACGGCCACCGGGGTCGTCACCGGCGCGTCGATCGCGATGGCGGTGCTCTCGTCGCACGGCGCCGAGCGCACGCGCGTGATCGCCCTCTGCCTCATCGTCGCCTTCGTGACCGTCTTCTGGGTCGCGTACGAACAGGCGGGGTCGTCGATGAACATCTTCGCCGATCGCCACACCGACCTCATCGCGTTCGGCTCGAAGCACACGCCGGAGTGGTTCCAGACGATCCAGCCGGGATCGCTCCTCCTCCTGGCTCCGGTCATGGCCGCCGTCTGGCAGTTCCTCGCGGCGCGAGGCTGGGAGCCCTCCACGGCGCTCAAGGTCGCGCTCGGTCTCATCGTGATCGGCCTCGGCTTCCTCTTCATGGTGTCTGCGGGACGCGCCGTGGACGGTGGCGCCAAGGTGAGCGGGTACTTCCTCGTCATCACCTACGTGCTGAGCGAGGTCGGCGAGCTCATGGTGTCGCCGGTCGGCCTCTCGTACGTCACCAAGGTCGCCCCCGCGCGGCTCGGCGCCCTCATGATGGGCGTCTTCTTCCTCTCCAACTCGGCCGCCAACAAGATCGCCGGCATGCTGGCCGAGGTGTCGGCGACGATGACGTCGCAAGCATCGTTCTACATGATTCCCGTCGTGACGTCGATCGGGGCGGGCCTGCTGCTCGTGCTGCTGGTGCCCGTGCTCAAGAAGATGACGGCGGGCGTCGCGGCCTAGTTCGCACGTCGGCGCATCACGGTGCGCACGCACGGCGCGGCCCCGCCCGGGCGCCGCGCCGTGCCCGTCAGGGCCAGCTGTAGCGCGCCGGCGAGACCGCGCGCGCGCGGCTCCGCTCGAGGTCCTGCGGTTCCTGGAACGCGAAGCGCGACCCGTCGCGCGACGACGTGCCGATGGTCCAGAGCGGGGCGCGCCCGTCGCCGGTCAGCCGGTACGTCACGTCGAGCCGCCAGAGGCGGCGCGAGGCCGGGGGCGCCGCGCCCAGCAGGCTCATCCCCACCGACATCGCCGGCCGCGAGTCGGCGCCGAACGGCGCGTCGCGCGCGCCGATCACGCCGATGTCCATGAACGGCGCGAAACCCGCCGACGCGAGGCTGAACAGGCGGCCGAGATACCAGCGGTCCTCCACGCGCAGCACCAGGCGGTCGCCGCCCGCCTGGCGCGAATCGCGGAACCCGCGCACGCCGCCGATCTCGTCGCCCATCGTCAACTGGAGCGGCACGAGCGACCGGTACCCGCCCGTCCAGATGCCGCTCACGACGAGCGTGCGCGTGAGCCCGACGCGCCAGTAGGCCGTCGCGGCCACGTCCCAGAGCACCGCGTCCCACACGCTCGTCACGTCCGAGCGCCGCGCCTGGCCGCGCGCGTCGATGCGGAAGAAGTGGAACGCGTCGCCGCGCCCGTAGTACGCATCGCCCGAGAGCAGCACGTCGCGTTCGGTCGCGCCCAGCTCCGTGAGCCCGCGCGAGAGCACCAGCCCGCTCTGGAAGCCGAGCCCCACGTCCTCCGTCCCCTCGAGCACCTCGAACCCGCTCGTGCGCGTGAACCGCAGCCGCCGCACGCCGAGCAGGAAGTCGAGGCGTCGCGCGTCGAGCGTGCGGTAGCGGTTGAGGATCGTGGACGTCGTGTCGGGCAGCGGCCCCGCGCCGCGCAGCAGCATCGGCTGCGTGGACGGCTCCGCCAGCTCCCGCGAGAGGCCCATGCCCACGAGGAAGAGCGATCCCGGCGTCCCGAATCGCGTGACCACGCCGACCTCCGCGTTCAACCGGCGGAGGCCGAGCGACACCGCGTCCGTGTCGGGCCGAGCGAACGGCAGGTAGGCGTCCGTCTGCCCGATGCCCACGCGCCACGCGACGCGCTGGAAGTCGGTGAGGAACGGCACCCCCGCCTCGATGCCCCACTCGCCGCCCATCGTCCGGCGCGACGCGTTCGCGTTCACGAAGAACGGCTGCCCGTCGAACACGAACGACGAGGCCCGCACGTTGTACTCGTCCCGGTACGCGCCGCCCGCCCCGAAGCCGCCCGCGAGCGTGACCCCCGAGCCCGCGATGTTCGTGTTCCCGAGCGAGAAGCGGCGCACGTACGACGACGAACTGCGCAGGTCGAGCCGCGCTCCCCACGCGAACTCGTCCACCACGCTCACGTCGAGGACCACCCCGCCGTCGCCCGCGTCCATCGGCTGCACCCGCGCCTGGGCGATGTACGGCTGCGCGCGCAGGAGGCGCTCCGACTCCGCCCGGCGCCGCTCGTCGCACGGCTCCCCCTCGCGCAGCAGCACGAAGGCGCGCACCACCTCGGGCCGGGTCGGCGTGTGGATCCGCTGCTGGATCCGGTTCACCGCCGGCAGCCGTTCGAGCTCGCCCGACGAGATCGGGTAGCCGCCGCGCATCACGATGCGGCGGATCGGCTGCCCCACGCACGCCACCGGAGTCTCGCGAGGTGCGGCGGTCGTGGTGTCCTGCGACACCGCCGGGAGCGCCACCCCGAAGGCCAGCACGAGGTGGACGGCTCCCCGCATGCCCCTAGTGCCCCATGCGACGCTTGAGCTCGGCAAGGCGGGCGTCGGCATCCTGCTCCGCCGCCACGCGGGCGTTCTGGCGCGCAAGCGCGTCGAAGTCGCGCTTGAGCGCGGCGTCCGGTTCGATCTCGTCGGCCACCGTCGCCGCCGGCGCCGGGCCGACGCCCGCGCCACTCGCCGCGAGCTTGAGCTGCTGCGTCATCTCCTGAACGTCGCGCTCGGCCAGCGCGAGCTCGTCGGCCTCGACGTCCGCCTTCCGCCGCAGCACCTCGACTCGCTCGCGCAGCTGCCGCGCGTACTTCTCGGCGATCGCGACCGTCTCCGCGTCGGCGATCTGCTCGGCCATCGCGCGGCGGCGCTCGACGGTCGCGAGCTCCGCTTCCTCCGTGGCCAGGCGCTGGCGCGTCGCGGCCAGGCCGTCGCGGATGTCGGCGATCCCCATCTTCGCGCGCACGAGGGCGTCCTTCATGGACGCGACCGCCGCCCGGCGGTCGTCCGGGTGGAGGCGCGCGCCAACGAGGTCGCGAATGGAGGCCTTCAGGTCGTCGAACACGGGGCGTGGGGAGGGATCCGAAGTCTAGGCGCGCGCAGCGCGCCCTCGCAACGCACCGATGGCCCGCCCGTCGCGCCGCGTGCCCACGCGCCGCGGGTCCTCCCGTCCTCGTTTACGACGCCAGCCGCCAGCGCCCCTCGTCGCGCACCTGTCGCATCAGCCGTTCGGGTGAGTGCACGTGCGGGAACAGGAGCGCGTCGCTCACCGCGTTCAGCGCGCAGCGCAGCGCGCCGAAGTGCTCCGCCGCGCGCGCGTAGACCGGCACGAGGCCGTGTTCGGCCGCCAGGCGGTGATCGGCCGCAAGGCGGAAGCCACGCGCCCCGAGGGTGTCGTAGTAGTCGAGGTCGGGCCCACCCCGCCGCCACCGGCGATGCTCGATGTGGTCGGGAAAGCAGCCCGCCAGCCACAGCGCGAAGTTCCCGAGGTGGGCGCGCACCAGGAAGGTGCGGCGCGGGTCGCCGTGCTCCGCGTCGGCGAGCAGCTGCGCGAGCGTCTCGTACACCTCGTCGTCCGACGGCGCGATGCGCCATGCGCGCTCGCGGAACCCGAACTCGAGCACCACCGCGGCCACGTAGTCGGCGAGCCGCACCTCGCGCTCGCCCTGCGCCCGCAGCGCGTGCCGCACGATCACGTACACGAACAGCGGCAGGCTCGCCCTGGCGCCCTCCGGAGTGCGCACCAGCCCCTCGAGCAGTCGCGGATCGTCGAGCAGCGGGTCGAGCCCGTCGTCGCGCAGCGTCGCCTCGGCGTCGGCGCGCGTGGCGCCGTCGTGGCGGCTCACGAGGCGCAGCACGAGCTGCGCGTCGTCGCGGGTCAGGCGGTGACGGACGTTGCCGACGATCATGCGATTCCTCCCTGGTGGTCGAGGGTGAACTGCCGCACGCACATCTGGCCGTCATGGTGCAAGGGCCGTGCCTTTGTGTATCGGACTCCGGCCCACCCGCATGAGTTCCCGGTTCCCGGCCGATTGGCACTCGCGCAGGGCGAGTGCCACCAGCGTTGTGACGCGCGCTACCGGGGCCGCGTGCCGCGGTTCCCCACCGCGAGCCCCGTCTGCCAGAGCAGCGTGGCCACGCGCGCCATCTTCTCGTAGCCGATCTTCTCCGGCGAATCGGACACCTTGTGGTAGTCCGCGTGGAGGCCCGTCGTGAAGAAGACGATCGGGATCCCGACCTTGGCGTAGTGGAAGTGGTCGCTGCGCTCGTAGATGTGCTCGGGATGCGTGGCGGAATCGAAGCTCCGGTCGAACGTGAACGGGCGCGTCATCGCCGCGTTCACGGAATCGAGGATGCCGCCGAGCACCACGCTCTGGTTCTTCGGCGCGGCCGACGGGCCCACCACGTACAGCGAGTCGGCGCCGTTGCGCCCCACCATGTCGGCGTTGAGCTGCGCCACCACCGAGTCGAGCGGGACCGTGGGATGCGCGGTGAAGAACGCCGAGCCCAGGAGCCCCTTCTCCTCGCCCGTGTGGAAGACGAACAGCCAGGAGCGCTTCATGCGCGGCCCCTGCGCCGCGGCCCGCGCCACCGCCAGCGCCGTCACGCTCCCCGAGCCGTCGTCGTCGGCGCCGTTGGCCACCGAGTCGCCGCCCACCGGCGTCTGGATCCCGATGTGGTCGAGGTGCGCGCCGACCGCCACGTACGTGGACGCGAGCGCCGCGTCCGTGCCCCGCAGCGTGGCCACCACGTTGTAGTCCGTGACCTGCTCGCGCGTCACCACCGTGCGCACGGCGAATCGCGTGCCCGCGGCGAACTGCGCGCCCGCGCGCGCCGGCCAGCCCGCGGGCACGAACGCCTTGGCCGCCCGCTCCGACACGAGCAGCACCGGCGGCAGCGGCCGCTCGTCCTCCGACGCGCTGCGCGCGGTGTCGCGCGGCGTCACCTGCCGCAGGAACTGCCCCGCGGCCATGCCGTAGAGGTCGGCCGTGCGCCCCTGGAACACGAGCACCACGGCCGCGGGCCGCATTCCGAGGGCGCGCTGGATGCGCGGCGCGAACCCGTTCACCCCCTCGTACATCGCCCGCTGCGTCGAGTCCGCGTTGTCGGGCGCGCCCATGACCATCACGAGCACCTTGCCCTTGGCGTCGAGGCCGGCGAAGTCATCGCGGTCGAGCTTCTTGTTCGTGATGCCGTACTGCGCGAAGAGCAGCTCGCCGTCGGCCGAGCGCTTGAGGCCCGGTACCCCCGCCCCCAGGCTCGTGATCGGGGTCAGGTCCGCGCCGAACGCGAGCGACTGCGACGCGCCCCCCGGCGTCGTCACCGTGGCCGTGCTCTGCGACGCGACGGTCGTGCGCGTGAGCGGCACGCGCTGGTAGAAGCCCGAGTCCCCGGCCGGGGTGAAGCCCAGCGTCCTGAGGCGCTCGCCGAGGAAGAAGGCCGCGCGCTGCGCATCGCGCGTCCCCGACTCGCGGCCGCGCATCGAGTCATCGGCGAAGGCGTAGAGGTCCCGCCGCAGTTCCTCGGCCGTCGGCGCGACCGCGGTGGACGGCGCGCCAGAGGGCGTGCGCGCGGCGCACGCCGCGAGCACGCACAAGCCGGTCGCACCCACCACGCGCGCGGCGAGGCTCGACAGCGTGACAACGGCGCGCGACGGCACGGCCCGCGCGCGGATCGGAATCAGCGAAGAAGGCGTCATGGCCGGGATGCTACGGGTCGCCCGCCACCCCGGCAATCGGCGCCACCCGGTGACGCCCGGGCGCCGCCCCACCTAGCTTGCAGGGTCGTCCGGCCGCCGCGCCGGCCGGCACCTCCTCCCTCGAGTGCCACGCGTGCTCCACCTCTGCATCCCCGTCCGCGACGAAGCCCCGACCATCGGCGTGCTCCTCTGGAGCATCCGGAAGGTCTTCCGCGACTACACGCGCGACTTCGCCGTCATCGTCTACGACGACGGCTCGCGTGACGCGACCCGCGAGGTGCTCGCCCCCTACGCGGAGGTGCTCCCCCTCACCGTGATCGGCGAGTCGACGCCCCGGGGCTACGCCCACGCCGTGGACGCGCTCTGCCGCCACGTCGCGCGCACGGCCCGCTACGCGCGCCGCGACGCGATGATCCTCCTCGAAGGCGACCTGACCGACCAGCCGCTCCACATCCCCGAGCTGGTCAAGCGCTTCGAGGGCGGCGCCGACGTCGTGCTCGCCGAGCGCGACGAAGCCGCGACGACCCCGCAGCCCGTCCGCCGTCTGCGACAGGTGGCCCCGTGGCTCCTCAAGCCCGTCGTGCGCTTCGAAGGGGTGCGCGATCCGTTCGCCACGATGCGGCTGCTCCGCGTCGCGGTGGTCAAGGACATGGTCCGCGCCGCCGGCGAGCGCCCGCTCGTCACCGGCGAGGCGTGGGCCGCGAACCTCGAGCTGCTCGCCGCCACGCTGCCGCACACGCGCCGCATCGAGACCGTGAGCGTCACCCCGCGCTACGACCTGCGCCCGCGCGAGACGCGCCGGGATGCCTGGCGCGACGCCGTGCGCCTCGGCAAGTGGGCCTGGGGCAAGCGGGCCGAGCTCCGGCACGCGGCGGCCAAGGCCAGGGCGTCGTAGCGCGTCGCCGGCGTCGCCCCGCGCGGCGACGCGGACCCGGCCTCCCCGCCTCCCCGCCGCCTCGCCGCGTCGCCTCCTCGCCGCGTCGTCTCCTCGCCTCCTCGCCTCCTCGCCTCCTCGCGCACGGAAACGCCGAAGGGCCGACCCGATGCGGGCCGGCCCTTCCGTGTCGTCCATCGCGCAGCGCGACGCTACACGATCGCGTTCCCCGAGAACTTCTCCCTCAGCCGCCTCGCGGTGCCCGGACTCACGATCCGGATCACGAGGTACACGGCGCCGCCGACGATCGCGATCTTGATGGCGAAGCCGAGCAGGACGAAGAAGACGCCGAACAGTCCGCCCAGGATGCCGAACACGATCTTGAGCGCGAACAGCCCGAGGAGGGCGAAAAGTCCGATGGTGAAGATGGTGCGCAGCATTGGGTGGCCTCGTGGTTCCGGTGTCGCACGTCCGTACGCGCGGCCGCGCCCGGAGGTTTCAGCCCCATGACCGGTCCCGCTGACGACGTCCTTATTGTAGGCGGCGGCCTGATCGGGCGCAGCGTGGCGCTCGCCGTCGCCCAGCGGGGCCTCCGCGTGGCACTGCTCGACACGGTCGAGCCCGGCATCTCGTCCCCGGCGGGGGCCGGCATGCTCGCCCCGGCCACCAGCGCGGGGGCCACGCCCCGGCCTGGCAGGACGCCGCCGCCCTCGCCTCGCTCGAGCCCGGCCTCGTCGCCCCGCACGGAGGGGTGCTGCACGCGAACGATGGCGCGGTGGACAACGTCGCCCTGCTCGCCGCCCTCGACGACGCGCTCGGCAGCACCCCGGGGGTCGAGCGGGCCGGACCCGCCTCCGCCCTCGCCCACGAGGGGAGCACCGTCCGCGTGACGCTCCGCGACGGCTCCACCCGTCGTGCGCAGCACGTCGTCATCGCCGCCGGCGCCTGGACGTCCCAGCTGACCGGGCTCCCGCGCACGGTGCCGGTCGAGCCCGTGCGCGGCGAGATGATCGGCTTTCCCGTGGCGGCCACCGCGCACTGCATCTACGGACCGGGCGCCTACGTGGTCCCGCGGCCGAATGGCCGCACGATCGTCGGGGCCACGATGGACCGCGTGGGCTTCGACGCGCGCACCACGAGTGAGGCCCGGAGTCGCCTCCACGCCGCCGTCGCACGCTTCCTGCCCGCGCTCGCCAAAGTGGCCCCCGACAGCCATTGGGCCGGGCTCCGTCCGATTTCCGCCGACGGGCTGCCGATCGTGGGCCCCGATCCGCGGTGGCCGGCGTTGATCTGGGCGACGGGCCACTCGCGGAACGGGATCCTGCTGGCGCCGATGACGGCGGAGTCGGTGGCGGGATGTGTGTCCGGGGAATCTCCCCGCTTCGACCTGTCGCCGTTCCGGCCGGGGCGTTTCGAGTAACCGTCTATTTCGATTTAGAAGGTTAGCTTTCCGGTTTCCCGTTGTTCTCCGCCGATATCTTCTTTCGACCCTATGGCTGAGACCCTCTACCAGATCATGGGTCGGCACCGCGCCGACCCCCTCCCCGAGCGCAAGCCGGGGTGGCTCAAGGTGCGCGCCCCCGGCGGCCCCAACTACCTCCGGCTGCAGCAGATGATGCGGGAGCTCGACCTGCACACCGTCTGCCAGGAGGCCCACTGCCCCAACGTCGGCGAGTGCTGGGAGCACGGCACCGCCACGTTCATGATCCTCGGCGACGTCTGCACCCGGAACTGCGCCTACTGCGCCGTCGCCCACGGCCGCCCGCCCAAGTTCGACCCGGCCGAGCCGTCGCGCGTGGCCGAGGCCTCCGGGCGGATGAACCTGCGCCACGTCGTCCTCACCTCGGTCGACCGCGACGACCTCCCCGACTTCGGCGCCTGGGCCTTCGCCGAGACGATCCGGCAGATCAAGGCGGTCAACCCCGAGACGTCGGTCGAGGTCCTCGTCCCCGACTTCCAGGGCAACGTTGAGTCGATCCGCACCGTCCTCGAGGCGCGCCCCGACATCTACAACCACAACACCGAGACCGTGCCGCGCCTCTACAAGAAGGCGCGGCCCGGCGGCCGGTACGAGCGCGTCCTCCAGATCTTCCGCGACGCCAAGCGCCTCGCCCCCGACATCCCGACCAAGACCGGCATCATCCTCGGCATGGGCGAGACCAACGAGGAGGTGCTCGCCACGATGCGCGAGCTGCGCACGGTGGACGTCGACATCCTCACCCTCGGGCAGTACCTCCGGCCGTCCGACGACCACATCCGCCTCGACCGCTACGTGACGCCCGAGGAGTTCCGCATGTTCCGCGAGCAGGGCCTCGCCATGGGCTTCCGTCATGTCGAGTCGGGCCCGCTCGTCCGCTCGTCCTACCACGCCTGGGAGCAGGTCCAGGCCGCCGGAGTCGCCCCCTGATGGCCCGCAAGAAGTCCGATCCCGCCGCCGCCGCGCTCAACCGCGAGCTGCTCCGTTCGATGCTCATGCAGCGCCGGTTCGAGGAGCGCTGCGCCGAGGCGTACGCCTTGGGCAAGATCGGCGGCTTCTGCCACCTCTACATCGGGCAGGAGGCGGTCTCCACGGGCACGCTCTCGATGCTGCGCCCCGACGACTACGTGATCACCACGTACCGTGACCACGGGCAGGCGCTCGCCCGCGGCCTCTCGGCACGCGCGATCATGGCCGAGCTCTTCGGCCGCTCCGACGGCTGCGCGCGCGGCAAGGGCGGCTCGATGCACCTGTTCGACAAGCAGCACAACTTCCTCGGCGGGCACGGCATCGTCGGGGGCCACATCCCGATCGCCACCGGCGTCGCCTTCGCCATCAAGTACCGCGGCGGCGACCAGGTCATCGTCTGCTTCTTCGGCGAGGCCGCCATCAACAACGGCGCCTTCCACGAGGCCGCGAACATGGCGGCGCTCTGGAAGCTCCCCGTCATCTACATCATCGAGAACAACCGCTACGGCATGGGCACCGCCATCGAGCGGGCCGCGTCCATCCACGACATCTACGAGCGTGCCGGCTCCTACGACATGGCGCGCGACGTCGTGGACGGGCAGGACGTCTTCGCCGTGCGCGACGCCGTGGGCAAGGCGGTGGACCGGGCCCGGACGCAGGGGATGCCCACGCTGCTCGAGGTCCGCACCTACCGCTTCATGGGCCACTCGATGAGCGACGCGGTGAGCGGCACCTACCGCACCAAGGCCGAGCTCGACGAGTACCTCAAGCGCGACCCGATCACCCTCCTGCGCTCGCGCATGCAGGAGGCCGGCGAGATCACGGAAGACGAGGTCGCCGCGCTCGACGCCGAGATCAAGGCGCTCTGCCAGGACGCCTGGGACTTCGCCGACGCGAGCCCCGAGCTCCCCCTCGAGGCGCTGTACGAGGACGTGCTGGTGGACACCACGAGCGACGCGGCCGAGCCGGCCGTGCGAGGGTAGCCCGCCATGACCGTCATGACCTACCGCGACGCCCTCAACGCCGCCCTCCGCGAGGAGATGCGGCGCGACGACCGCGTCTTCCTCATGGGCGAGGAAGTCGCCGTCTACCAGGGCGCGTACAAGGTGTCGAAGGGGCTCCTGCAGGAGTTCGGCGAGATGCGCGTGGTGGACACGCCGATCACCGAGCTCGGATTCGCCGGCGTCGGCGTCGGCGCCGCCATGGTCGGGCTCCGCCCCATCATCGAGTTCATGACCTGGAACTTCGCGCTCCTCGCGCTCGACCAGGTCGTGAACGCCGCCGCCAAGATGCTCTACATGTCGGGCGGGCAGTACAACATGCCCATGGTCTTCCGCGGCCCGAACGGCGCCGCGCTCCAGCTCGCCGCGCAGCACTCGCAGGCGTGGGAATCGTGGCTGGCGCACATCCCGGGGCTCAAGGTCGTCGCGCCGGGCACGCCGGCCGACGCCAAGGGGCTGCTCAAGGCCGCCGTGCGCGACGACAACCCGGTCATCGTGCTCGAGGGCGAGATGCTCTACAACGTGAAGGGCGAGGTCCCGGACGGCGACTTCGTCATTCCGCTCGGCAAGGCCGAGGTCAAGCGCGCGGGCACCGACGCCTCGATCATCACCTACGGGAAGATGATCAACGTCGCGCTCACCGCCGCCGAGCAGCTGGCCAAGGACGGCGTCCACGTCGAGGTGCTCGACCTCCGCACGCTGCGTCCCATGGACGTGCCGGCCATCGTCGCGACGGTCGAGAAGACCAACCGCGCGGTCGTGCTCGAGGAAGGCTGGGAGGTCTGCGGCATGGGCGCCCAGGTGGTGGACTACATCCAGCGCGAGTGCTTCGACAGCCTCGATGCGCCGATCGTCCGCGTCCACCAGGCGGACACGCCGATGCCGTACGCGAAGTCGCTCGAGAAGTTCGCGAAGCCCGACGTGGCCAAGACGGTCGCGGCGGTCCGCAAGGTCTGCTACCTCGACTGAGCCGCTCGCGGCGCACCGAAACCAGGGACGACTGATGGCAACCAAGGTGGTCATGGAGGCGCTCTCCCCCACGATGGAAGAGGGGCGCCTCGTGAAGTGGACGAAGGCCGAGGGCGACGCCGTGAAGTCGGGCGACGTGCTGGCCGAGGTCGAGACCGACAAGGCGATCATGGAGCTCGTCGCGCGCGCCGACGGCGTGCTGCGTGCGCGCCTCGTGAGCGAAGGCACCGCCGCGCCGGTCGGCACCCTCCTCGGCGTCTTCGCCGCTGCGGGCGAAGACATCGCGGCGCTCGTCGCGGGCGCGGGAGGCGCGGCGC
>JACQES010000198.1 GCA_016200495.1 Gemmatimonadota bacterium | reverse complement strand
GCAAGGCGGGGCTGATCGGGCTGACGAAGAGCGTGGCCAAGGAGCTGGCGTCGCGGAACATCCTCGCGAACGTGGTCGCGCCGGGATTCATCGAGACGGACATGACGGCGGCGATGACGGCGGAGGCGAAGGCGGCGACGTCGGCGCAGATCCCGCTCGAGCGGCTGGGGCGTCCCGCGGACATCGCGGGGGCGGTCGTGTACCTCGCGTCGGACCTGGCGTCGTACGTGACGGGGCAGGTGCTCGTCGTGGACGGCGGGATGGTGATGTAGGGCAAGGCACCGGGGGGCGGGACCAAACCGGTTCCCCCTCCCGAGCGGGCATGGTAGCTTGTCGTGTTGGAGTCAGCAGCAGTCATTTCCCCCTGAGGATGGAGTCATGGCCGACATCGGTTCGAAGGTGAAGGACATCATCGAGAAGGAGCTCGGCGTCGAGCGCGAGAAGCTCACGAACGAGGCGAGCTTCATCGAGGACCTGGGCGCCGACAGCCTCGACATTGTCGAGCTGGTCATGGAGTTCGAGAAGGAGTTCAACATCGACATCCCCGACGAGGATGCGGAGAAGATCCGCACGGTCGGCGACTCGGTGACGTACATCGAGTCCAAGGTCGCGAAGTAGATGGCACGCCGTGTCGTCGTCACGGGGCTGGGCCTCGTGACGTCGGTCGGGAACAGCGTGCCGCAGTCCTGGGAGGCCCTGCTCGGCGGGAAGTCGGGCGGGGGTCCCGTGACGCGCTTCGACGCGTCCAAGCACAAGACCCGGTTCGCGCACGAGGTCAAGGGATTCGACCCGTTGCTGACGATGGACCGCAAGGAGGTCAAGCGGTCCGACCTGTTCACCCAGTTCGCGCTGGCGGCGAGCGTCGAGGCCATGACCAACGCCGGCTTCGGCGACGGCACGGGGTTCGACCCGTACCGGACCGGGGTGATCATCGGGAGCGGCATCGGGGGCATCCGCACCTTCGAGGACCAGCTCGACATCGAGCGCACGATGGGGCCGAACCGCGTGTCGGCGTTCTTCGTGCCGATGTTCATCGGCGACATCGCCGCCGGCGTGGTCTCGATGCGCTACCAGGCCAAGGGGCCCAACTACGCGGTGCAGTCGGCGTGCGCCACCAGCGCCAACGCGATCGGTGACGCCTTCCGCCTCATCGCCTACGGCGACGCGGACATCATCATCGCCGGCGGGACCGAGGCCGCGGTGAGCCGCATGGCCATGGCCGGGTTCGCCAACATGCAGGCGCTCTCGCAGAACAACGACAACCCGACCACCGCGAGCCGGCCGTTCGACCGGACCCGCGACGGGTTCGTGCTCGGCGAGGGGGCGGGCATCGTCGTGCTCGAGCTGCTCGATCACGCGCTCGCGCGCGGCGCGACGATCCACGGCGAGGTGGTGGGCTACGGCGCCACGGGCGACGCGTACCACCTCACGGGCCAGCCCGACGACCACGAGGGGCTGCAGCGCGCGATGCGCCGCGCCCTCGAGGACGGCGGCCTCAAGCCGGAGGACGTGCAGTACGTGAACGCGCACGGCACCTCGACGCCGATGAACGACCCGAACGAGATCCGGGCGATCCGGAAGGTGTTCGGCGCGCACGCGGAGTCGATGAACGTGAGCTCGACCAAGTCGTCCACGGGGCACACGCTCGGCGCGGCCGGGGCGATCGAGGCGGTCTTCACCACGCTCGCGCTCAAGCACGGCATCATCCCGCCGACGATCAACCTGAACGACCAGGATCCGGAGTGCGACCTCAACTGCACGCCGAACGTGGCGGTCAAGCGCGAGATCACGGCCGCGCTGACCAACTCGGCGGGCTTCGGCGGGCACAACACGTCGATCGCGCTCACGAAGTGGATGGGGAAGTAGCGGGCGGCCACGCCGCCGTCGCGCGCGTGCCATCGGGCGGAGGAGATCGGCGGCACCTGACATGCCGCGACGTCCTCCCGCCCACCCCGTCCACCGGCTAACGTACGAGGGTGCGCGAACCCCTCCGCAACCTCCCCGTCGACCGACTCCGCGACCCGGCGCTGGTCCGGATTTCGGCCAAGCTGGCGGCCGGCGAACGCCTCGACCGCGCCGACGCGCTGGCCTGCTACCAGACCTCCGACCTGATCGGGCTGGGCACGCTGGCCGACGCGGCCAACCGCGCGCTCCACGGCGACGTGGTGACGTTCGCGGCCAACCAGCACATCAACCCGACCAACGTCTGCATCCTCCGCACGACCTGCAAGTTCTGCGGGTACGCGCGGCTGCCGAAGGAAGAGGGCGCGTACCGCTACACGATGGCGCAGGTGCTCGAGGAGGCGGCGCACGCGGCGGACGGGCTCACGAAGGAGTTCCACATCGTGGGTGGGCTCGACATGCAGGCGGGGCTCGCCTACTACGAGGAGATGTTCCGCGCCCTCAAGGCGAACTTCCCGCACGTCCACATCAAGGCGCTGACCGCTGTCGAGATCGCGCACATCGCGCGCATCGAGAAGTTGACGTGGACGGAAGTGCTGACGCGCCTCAAGGCAGCGGGGCTCGACACGCTGCCGGGCGGCGGCGCGGAGACGTTCAGCGCGGCGGTGCGCGAGCAGATCGCGGGGAAGAAGCTGGGGGGCGCGGACTACATCGGCGTGCATCGCGCGGCGCACGAGCTCGGCATCCGCTCCAACTGCACGATGCTCTACGGGCACGTCGAGACGCTCGAGGATCGGGTCGAGCACCTGCAGGCCCTCCGCGACCTGCAGGACGAGACGGGCGGCTTCCTCGCGTTCATTCCGCTGGCGTACCACCCCGACGACAACGAGCTCGGGCTCACGCTCGGCAAGCGCGGCACGGCCACCGGCGGCGTGGACGACCTCAAGATGCTCGCGACCGGTCGGCTCTTCCTCGACAACTTCCGGCACGTCAAGTCGCACTGGATCATGGTGACGCAGCCGCTCTCGCAGCTGTCGCTTCACTTCGGCGTCAACGACCTAGAGGGGACGGTCGTGCGCGAGAAGATCTACCACGCCGTTGGCGCACACACGCCGCAGGGAATGACGCTCGACCAGCTGCTCGCCCTCATCCGCGGCGCGGGGAAGCAGCCGGCGGAGCGGGATTCTTTCTATCGCGTGCTGCGGACGTTCGCGCGGGCGCACGAGCCGGGCGAGACGGATCCGCCCGTGGGGGCGCGACCGCTCGCGGCGGACGCCGCGCGGTAGGGCGAGACGCGAGGGGCGCGCGGCGATGATCGCCGCGCGCCCCTTGAGCTTGAGCGTGGACCGCGCCGCATTCGGCGCCTCGAGGCCATGGCGGTCCTCGCCGTCCGGCGCCGGAACCGCCCTGCGCCCACGACGACGCGTGCGCGGCTTACGCCGCCTTCGCCGGCGGCGCCGTCATGACGCTGGCCAGCAGCGTGTACGCGGCCACCCAGGCGTCCTTGACGGCCGGCGTGAAGTCCTTGCCGAGCCCCTGCTCGAGGGTCCAGAGGAGCGCCGAGGCGACGGTGGGATACATGGAGTCGGTAACGCCGTAGCCCTTGTGGCGGCGGCCGAGTTCGGCGACGGCGGGAGCCAGGGTGTCGAGCTTCGTGAGTCCGTTGACCGCGAGCGCGAGCATCTGCATCAACTTCCGGCCCTGCTCGGTCATGTCACCCTTGAAGAGCGGTCGCAGCGAGTGGTCGAGTTCGAACAGGCGGCCGTAGAAGAGGGCCGCGGCCTGGTCGGCGATGGGCTTCACCTTCGCGAACGATTGCTGGACAAGGGCGATCTGGTCGGGCGTCATGGCGAGGTCGAGGGGGTCGGGGGGAGGGATGCACGGCACGGACCGCCAACGAGGCGGTCCAGCCACGCGGACGCAACCACGGGGGCTCCGCCCGAGGGTTTCACGGCTGGTCCGGGGCCCCCCGAGCTGTAGATTCCGGCCATGCGCATCGGTCGCATTCCCTACATCAATTGCTACCCGGTCTACGGGGCGATCGACCGCGGCCTGGTGCCGATGTCGGGCGAGCTGGTGGATGGCGTCCCGACGCGCCTCAACAAGCTGATGGCCGAGGGGGCGCTCGACGTGAGCGTGGTGTCGGCGGTCGAGTATGCGCACGACGCCGACCGGTTCCTCCTGCTGCCCGACCTCGCGATCACGTCCGGACGTCGGTGGAACTGCTCCGGCAGCTGTTCCGTGAGCGCTGGCACGCGGCGCCCGAGTTCGTGCCCGCCGACGCCGAGATCGCGGACGTGGCCCACTTCGGCTCCGAGACCCACGCCGCCCGCCTCGTGATCGGCGACGCCGCGCTCGTGCTCGACGCGGCTCGCCGTGGCGATGCCGCCGCCGACCAGGCGCCGCACTATCCGTACGCGTACGACCTCGGACAGGAATGGAAGGCGTGGACGGGGCTCCCGTTCGTCTTCGCCGTCTGGGTCGCGCAGCGCACGACGCCGGTGGCCGAGGCGCTGGCGGTGCACGCCTCGCTGATCGCGTCGCGCGATTGGGGGGTGCAGCACCTCGACGAGCTGGCCGCGCAGGCGCACGCGAACACCGGCGTCGGCGAAGCCGAGTGCCGCGAGTACTTCGACGGGCTCGACTATCGCCTCAGCTACAAGCACCTCGCGGGGCTGACGGAGTTCTTCCGCCGCCTCGTCACGGATGGCCGCGTGCCCGACGGGCGGCTGGCCTTCCTTCCCGCCTGATTCGCGCCCCGGGCGCGCCGATTGCCATGACGACCGTTCCGAAGGACCTCCTCGACTTCTACACCAACGCGCCGCTCCTCGAGCTGGGCGCCGAGGCCGACCGCATCCGCCGCGAGAAGCATCCGCACGGCGTGGTGACGTTCATCGTGGACCGGAACATCAACTACACGAACGTGTGCGTGGCCGACTGCGGCTTCTGCGCCTTCTACCGGCGACCGAAGCACGGCGAGGGGTATACGCTCTCGTTCGAGCAGATCGGGCAGAAGATCGAGGAGACGAAGGCGCTCGGCGGCGTGCAGATCCTGATCCAGGGCGGGCACAACCCGTACATCCCGTTCGACTGGTACCTGGACCTGATGCGCTACATCAAGCGCAACCACCCGATCCACATCCACGGCTTCAGCCCCAGCGAGGTGGACTTCTTCTCGCAGGTGTTCAAGATGGATGCGCGCACGATCGTGCGTGAGCTCAAGGCGGCGGGGCTGGACTCGATCCCCGGCGGCGGCGGCGAGATCCTCGTGCAGCGCGTGCGCGACATCGCCGCGCCCAAGAAGGCGGGGGCCGACCGGTGGCTCGAGGTGATGGAGATCGCGCACCAGGAGGGGATGAAGACGTCGGTGACGATGATGTACGGCATCGGCGAGACGCTGGCCGAGCGGCTCGAGCACCTGACGCGCGTCGAGGAGCTGCAGAAGCGCACGGGCGGCTTCACGGCGTTCATCACCTGGCCGCTCCAGCCGGAGAACACGCCGACGATGAGCCACATGAAGAAGACCGACGCGGTGGACTACCTCCGCACCGTCGCGATCTCGCGCATCGTGCTCGACCACGTGCCCAACCTGCAGGCCAGCTGGGTGACGATGGGGCTCAAGATCGGGCAGGTCGCGCTCAACTTCGGCTGCAACGACTTCGGCTCGCTCATGATCGAGGAGAACGTC
>JACQES010000197.1 GCA_016200495.1 Gemmatimonadota bacterium | reverse complement strand
GCTCGCTTGCTCGGGCGCCATGTACGCCGGAGTGCCGAGGGCGACGCCGAGCGACGTCGCGAGGCCGCCCTCCGCGTTGCTCGACGACGAGAGCGCCTTGGCGACGCCGAAGTCGGTGACCATCGCGGTCCCGCCCGAGAGGAGGATGTTGTCGGGCTTGATGTCGCGATGGACGATGCCACGCTCGTGCGCGTACGCGAGGGCGGTCGCGACTTCGCGCAGCAGCCGCACCGCCTCGCTCAGCGGCAGTTCGCCCTGTCGCGCGAGCCGCGCGCGGAGCGACTCGCCCTCGACCAGGGGCATCGTGAAGTACGGCAATCCGCCCGCGTCGCCGGCCGTCAGGAGCGGGACGATGTGCGGGTGCTGCAGCCGGGCCGCGAGGGCGATCTCGCGCTTGAACCGCTCGACGCTCACCTGCCCCGCCATCTCCGCGGGGAGGATCTTCACCACCACCTGCCGCCCGAGCGCGTGCTCCGTGGCGACGAAGACGCGCGACATGCCGCCCCCGCCGAGTTCGCGCTCGAGGGTGTAGGCGGTGCCGAGGGCGAGTTGGAGCTGGTCGCGGAGGTCGGGCATCAGGATCGGAGTGGCGTGCGGGGTCCAATCTACGGTCTCGTGAGAGGCGCCGCCTCCCGCGCGGCGGCAGTTCGGTTGCGGTCGGAACCGTGAGGGTGCCTATTGGTACGTCAGCCGTACAGGTGGACGCCGCGCACGCCTCGCCTCTTTCGACAGATCCCACCGTGGCAGCTGAACCCGACGCCTTCTCCGACTGGACCCGCCGCGCCTTCATCCGCACGGGCGTGGCCGCCGCTGGTGCGGTTGCGCTCGGCGCCTGCGCACGCGGCAGCGCACCAAGCCACCTCGATGCGAACGGCGTGGCCGCCGACCTCGACGGTCTCGCCCGCCAGGTCCGCGGCCGGTTCCTGCGCGAGGGATCGCCCCTGTACGACGACGCGCGCCGAGTCTGGAACCTCGCGTACGACCGGCGCCCGCTCGCGATGGCGCGGTGCGACGGCGTGGACGACGTGCGCCGCTGCGTGACGTTCGCGCGACGACACGACATTCCCGTCGCGATCCGGGGCGGCGGGCACAGCTACGCCGGATTCGGCGTGGCCGACGGCGCGCTGCAGGTGGACTTGGGCGCGTTCAACACGGTGAGCGTGGATCCGGAGCGCCGCGTCGCCTCGGTCGGCGGCGGCACGCGCATCAAGGAGCTGCTCGCGATGATCCTGCCGCTCGGCCTGCACACGCCGATGGGCGGCTGCGGCGACGTCGGTGTCGCGGGACTCGCGCTGGCCGGTGGGGACACGTCGCCCCGGGGGATGTACGGGACGGCGTGCGACAACGTGATCGGCGCGCAGCTGGTCACGGCCGACGGCGACGTGCTCGAGCTCGGGCCCGACCGGAACCCTGACCTGTTCTGGGCGATTCGCGGGGGCGGCGGGAACTTCGGCGTCGTGACGCGACTCGACTTCCAGCTGCACCCGCTCCTGACGCAGCGGCGCCTGAGCTTCATGGTCGGCTGGAACGACATCGCGGGCGCGCTGCGCACCTTTGGCGAACTCGTGCGGGAGACGCCGGACGTGGTGCGCGCCGGGGTCACCGTGGACAAGGACACGGGGGCCGTCATCAGCACCGGGCACTACGGCGATGCGGAGAGCGCGTCGGCACATCAGGCGAAGTGGATCAGCGCCTTCCGAACGCTCAAGCCCGTCGTGGACACTGCGGTCCCGACGCCGCAGGGGCAGATGTGGGCGACCACGGGGCTCGCCGTGGACGGGGCCTTCCTCGAGGGGCTGACCGACGACCGGCTGGTGGACGTGCTCGCGCGCGCCGCCCTGGCCGGCCGTAGTGTCGGCGCGATGCTGTTCGGCCTCTCGAACGGCGTCGCGTCACGCGTCCCGATGGCCGACACCGCGTATCCGCTGCGCGGCGTGGGGTTCAGCAGCCTGCTCTCGGCCGAATGGCACACGGCGGCCGAGCGGGTGCGTGCGGAGCAGTGGGTGAAGGAGTGGGGGGCCGCGCTGCGCCCGTGGGCGCGCCGCGCGTACGTGAACTACCTCGCGCCGAGCGCGCCCGAACGCATCCGCGAGGTGTATGGCGTCAACTACGCACGGCTCGCACGGATCAAGGCGCAGTACGATCCCGCGAACCTGTTCCGGTCGAACCAGAACATCGTGCCGGCCATTTCCTAACGAGGACCATACCATGGACAACGTCAGCCTGCTCAAGTCCCTCTACGCGTCCTTCGCGCGCGGAGATGTTCCCACCGTGCTGGGCGCGATGCATCCGCAGATCGCGTGGCATTCCGCGGAGAGCAACCCGTACATGCCGAGCGGCGAGCCGTGGGTCGGGCCGGAGGCGATCGTGACCAACCTCTTCATGAAGCTCGGCTCGGAGTGGGATGGCTTCACCGTGCACCCGACGGTCTTTCACGGCGCCGGCGACAGCGTCATCATGGAGGGCCGCTACAGCGGGACGTACAAGGCGACGGGCAAGCGCATGGACCTGCAGGTCTGCCACGTCTGGGACGTGAAGGACGGGAAAGTCACCCGGTTCCAGCAGTACATGAACACGGCGCAGTATCGGGACGTGATGGGCGTCGCGTGAGGCGCGCCATGGGAGCGACTACCTTGACATTCGTCCTGTCCTTTCCGGCTGCACGCGCGATCTGCACCTCCGCGTTCGTCGCGGGCCTGGGCGGTGTGATGGTCCCGAGTGCCGCGAGCGCGCAGTCGGCGGCGGAGCGTTCCACTGTGACGACCAGTGCCGCTGACAGCACCACCGAACGCTCGCGTGCCCGCGTCCACGTGAACGAAGCGGGCCAGCCCGAGCTGCGGGTCGTGGTGCCGTCGTATCTGGCCGTGTTCGAGTTGATCCCGCAACGCGGAATCGCGCAGATCTATCCTATGCGTGCTGACGAGGCTGCGGTGCCGATCGCGGCGGGCCGCTTTCCGCTGGATGAGCGGCGGGTCGCCTTCGCGCGGGTGATCAGCCTGGCCGCGGCGGGAGGCGGCGGGAGCGTCCGCATGGACCACGGGTTCGTGCCGGCGCGCCACGTGGTCGTGGTGGCGGCCAATGAGCCGCTTCGCATCGGCGTTCCGACGGACATCGCGACGACGATGGCCGAAGAGATACCCGGCCTCCGGGATGTGCGCAGCTGGACGCCCGAGGAGTCCGACCTGGTGGCCCTGGTCGCGCGGGTCCGCCCCGCCTCCGCCGGTGCCGCCGTCACGGTGGACCTGCTCTCGCTGCCGATGCTCGAGGAGGCGACGCGCGTGGCACAGACGCCAGGCGAGCCGGGGACCGCGAGTGATCACGTCATGGTCAGTTGCTTTGGCGGCGTCGTGTCGGTCTCACGCAGCGTGGCGCGCACCGGCGTTCCGTTCTGCGGTGGCAACGAGGACGCGGTGCGGGTGATGCGGGCGCGGCTCAATCCTCCGCCGCGCGATCCGGGAGCGGGTCGGCCTCCCGCCAACCCGCCGGGCTCGCCGGCGCCCTAGGCAACGTCGCGGCGCGACGGATCGACGCAGCGGTCGGCGGCGCCCGGCCGTTCAACGCCGGTTCAATGACCAGGCGACCCGTTCGCTAATGGGTGAGCGCGCGGCCCGCCGTCCAAGAGGACGCCGGCCGCGACGGGGACCAGACCGGAGCGCGCGACCGCTCCGTGACCCGGAACGCCTCACTCACGGAGGAACACCATGACTGGCCGCACCATTCGACTCGCAATCAACGCCGCCTCGCTGGGCGCGCTGGCCCTCGTG
>JACQES010000196.1 GCA_016200495.1 Gemmatimonadota bacterium | reverse complement strand
GACCGGCGTCCTGGTCCGGAGACCGATTCCGCGAGCTCGGTCGCTGCACCCGACATGCAAATGAGCCTGACGGCGTCGCCAGGCTCTAGCATCGTCCGACCGCATGCGCCTCGCTCGTCAGCGACGCGGTGATCAGCCGGACAAGTGGACCGCTGACGCGACGCGTCCGGCGGAGAAGAACGGGCGACAGTCAGCGCTCTCGTGCATCACTCCGCGCGACGGAAGGAGGTGCAGCGACCGGGAGGCGAGGCGACGGCCGCCTTGCCCTCGACGCGGTGCGACCATCATGGGCGCGGCCCCCGGACCTCCGCCATCCTCCCGTGATCGCTCAGCACTCGAAGTACGCCACCGGTAACGGGCCACCCGCGCCGGTGATCGTGATCGACGTGACGGACGGATTCGCGCCGTCAAAACCGGTGAAGGAGCAGCCCCGCATTGGGTCGGGGTACGCGTCGAGGCGGACCGTGCGGCCCGTGGTGCCTTCGGCACGGAAGGTTGACATCACCAGGTCGCCTTGCACCTGGCCAACGTACTTCGCGGAGCCGTCGGCGATGTCGTAGACGTTGATCCAGCCGCCATTGAACGCGTGCCCGCTCTGCTGGCAGCTCGCGTCGAGCTGGTACATCGCGATGGAGTCGCGGTGGAACTTCCGGGGATAGCCCGGAATGGTGTCATGCCAGTGCGAAGTGTTGTTGTAGACCAGGCTGTTGTTCGAGCAACTGGCCCAGAAGAGGCCGCCCTCCGTGGTGAGGCCTTGCACCGTGTAGGCGACCTCGCCGGCTGCGAACGCGCCCTTCGTGGCGTTCGTGCGCACCAGGCGCGACGGCGAGGTGAGGCCCGTGCCGGGGGCGTCGGAGCACGCGACGGCTGCGATGACGAGGCCGAAGGCGGGAACGAGTGCTGCCAAGCCTGAAAGTCTCATGGTTCGAGTCCCGTGATTGGAGGAGTGTCTGCGATCGTGACGGTGCGCCGGGTGCCAGCCTGATGCACGGGCGGACCACGGGCGCGCCGAGTCGTGGGCGGCGCACGCGCGCGCGCGACGGCCGATTGGAGTGACGTCGTGCGCCTCGTGGCGGAATGGATCGGGCGACCGAGGCGAGACGAGAGAGGCACGCGACGGATCGTGAGCAGACCGGGGCGGAAATGGAGCGGCGTTGCGAGCGTAGCACGCGCCGTTCGCTCGACTGCAATCCTGAAACAGCGGGGACCGCATCCGCTGTGTGCTGCCTCGTTTCCGCGATCGCGGGGTCGAAGAGCGCGCCTGCGCGTGCGCGCCGCCAGCCCGCGATGTGGGTTGGCCAGATATGTGGAGTCGCAAGCAACGGGACAATAGGTCATGTGACCTATCTGGGCGCGGCCGCACGGCAATCGGGAACGCGATGCTCAGCGGCGCGACGGTCGTGTGCCACACCATCGCCATCAATGAAGCGCACCGTCGCTCGCAGTGGGACGCGTGTTCGGCGCATGTGAGCGCGACGCGACGGGAACAGGGTTCCGCGGAGCGTGGCCTGATGCGAGAACGCGTCAGCCACGGCACCGCCGCTGCGCGGCGCTCCATCCGAGCGGATCGTGAAGTTCAGTGCGCGGTCACATCGTCACGTCGTGCGACCGCGCGACCCGTGCGGTACGCGCATGCGCGATCGCTATGGCGCGACGACCTGGGCGCTCAGGGTGCTCGTCATGCGCGCCGTCACGCCGGGGGCTGTCCTCGCGTGATCGCGGGATGACGGGTGCGAGTTTGTGGTCACCGGCGCGTCCGACGTCGCACGTGCGTCCTGACCGGGATCCGCACCTCGACCGTCCGTCGATGCGCATCGTTGCGTGACGAGCGCCGTGCGCCGCGCGCTCCCTCAGAACGCCCAAGTGTCGCTCGCCATCGGTCGCACGGACACGACCGAGGCGGCGTTGCGCCTTTTCTCACGTCAAGCGCGTCTCCGACGTGTCCGGACGGGGGCCGGGGCACGCACCGCGACCGTCGCTGGATTCGCAGACGCACATGCCCGAGCGCTCGGACGCCGTCGCATTGCGCGGCGTGATCCGGCGCTCGACGCGGCACCGCCGTGCTGGGCCCGGTGCCAGTCGGCACCGGGCCCGTTTCACGTCCCACCCCCGCGCGTCAGTCGGACGCGGTGGTGTGCTTCGCGTACTTGTTGAACCACTCGCGCAGGTAGGCCTGCGTGCGCAGGAAGTTCGACGGCGTCGAGCTCGTGCCATGCCACTCGTTGTTGAACCGGACCATCGCCGTCGGCACGCCGCGCGAGCGGAGCGCCGTGTAGTACTCCTCCGTCTGCGGCATCGGCGTCCGCAGGTCGAGCACGCCGGTCATGAGCATCGTCGGGGTCGTCACGCGGCCCACGTACATGATCGGCGAGCGGCGCAGGTGCTCCTGCGGGTCGTCCCAGAAGTTCTTCTCGAAGTTCTTGTACCAGCCCTGGCCGTCCGTCGTCCCGACGAAGCTCATCCAGTTGGTCACGGGGCAGAGCACGCCGGCCGCGGTGAACCGGTTGGTGTGCCCCACGATCCACGACGTCAGCACGCCGCCGCCCGAGCAACCGAACACGAACAGGTTCTGCGTGTCCACGTAGCCGCGGCCGATCACCGTGTCCACGCCGGCCATCAGGTCGTCGTAGTCCTTGCCCGGGTAGGCGTTCTTGATCGCGTTGCCGAACTTCGAGCCGTAGCCCGTCGAGCCGCGCGGGTTGGTGTAGAGCAGCACGTACCCGTTCGCCACGTGCTCCTGCCGCGAGAAGTTCCAGGCGTTGTTGTACATCGCGTGCGGCCCGCCATGGATCTCGAGCATGAGCGGGTACTTCTTGGCGGGGTCGAAGCCCGGGGGCTTCACGATCCAGCCCTGCACCTTGAAGCCGTCCACGGAGGTGTACCAGAACTCCTCCTGCGTGCCGAGCTGCTTGCCGGCGAGGACGTCGCCGTTCACGTCGGTGAGGCGCGTGAGCACCGCGGGCCCCCTGAGCGTGAGCCGCACCACGTCGCCGGGCTCGGTGGGCGTGGCCCGCGTGCCGACGGCCACGCCGCCCTGGATGCTCGTGACCGTGAGGACCTCGGCGCCCGACGTGACCGGCGTGACCTTGCCGGCGAGCGACACGAAGAAGAGGTGCTTGCTCCCCTCGGTCTCGGCGTTGAAGTAGATGCCGCTGCCGTCCGTCGCCCAGAACATGCCGGCGGGCGAACGATCGAAGCTGGCGGTGAGCGCGCGGGGCGCCGACCCATCGGCGTTCATGACGTAGATCGCCGCGTCCTGCCAGGTGGCGTCGGTCGAGTCGTAGCCCGTGTACGCGATCAGCTTGCCATCGGGGGAGGGGAGCGGGTTGTTGTCCGGTCCCTTGCGATGCGTCAGCTGGCGCACCGCGCCGCTCGAGACCTCGACCGCGTAGACCTCGGACTCGCGCCACGCCATCTGCGCGTTGGGAATGCGCAGCGACGAGAAGAGCAGGGTCTTGGAGTCGGGCGTCCAGCTGGGCGCGCCGGCGTCCCACTCGCCGGTGGTCACCTGGCGCGCGGTGCCGCCCTCGGCAGGCACGACGAACAGGTGCCGCACCGCCTCGTCGACGACGCCCTGGCGGTCCTGCCGCCAATGGAAGTCGGTCACGACTTTCGGCGGCTCGATCCACTTGGCGCCCTTGTGCGCCGCGGGGAGCGCCACGCGCGCGAACGGATTCTCGGCGCGGCGCGGCACGTTCATGGTGAAGGCGATCGACTTCCCGTCGGGCGCCCAGCGGATCGCGGCCGGGGTGTCGGAGACGCGGGTCACCTGCGTGGTGGCGCCCTCATCGTCCATGTAGCGCACGTAGAGCTGCTGGCCGGAGGGCTCGCCCTTCGCGACGTAGGCGATGCGCGTGCCGTCGGGCGACCATTCGGCGCCGGAACCGGCGACGAGAAAGCGGTTGCGGGTGCCGTCGGCGTTCACCATCCAGAGGGAGGACTCCCACTTGTCGTTCAGCTTGTCGACGTAGCGGCG
>JACQES010000209.1 GCA_016200495.1 Gemmatimonadota bacterium | reverse complement strand
TCGTCGCCGTCGTCCGGAGCGCCTGGACCGGCCCGCGCTCGCTTCGTCACGCACGAACCCTTCGTCGAGGAACGCATCGCGATGACACGTCCTCCCCTTCCGCCCTTCGACATCGACTCGGCCACCCTCAAGGTTCGCGCCGCCGAGGACGCCTGGAACCGGCGCGATCCGGCGAAGGTCGCGCTCGCCTACACCGTCGGGAGCCGCTGGCGCAATCGCTCCGAGTTCATCACGGGACGCGCCGAGATCGAGGCGTTCCTGACGCGGAAGTGGGCGAAGGAGCTCGAGTACCGCCTCATCAAGGAACTCTGGGCCGTCACCGGCGATCGCATCGCGGTGCGGTTCGTCTACGAATGGCACGATGTCGATGGCCACTGGTTCCGGTCGCACGGCAACGAGAACTGGCGGTTCGATGCCGACGGCTACATGGCGGAACGACACGCGAGCATCAACGACGTGCCGATCACCGAGGCCGAGCGCAAGTTCCGCTGGGAGCAGGGTGTGCGGCCGAGCGATCACCCCGGGCTGAGCGACCTCGGCCTCTGAGCCATCCGGTGGTGGGCGTTCGTCACCCCACCGGCGCCAGCAACGGTCGCGACCGCCGCCGCACCTGTCCCACCGCGCGGAACTCGAGCCCCATCTCCGCCATCATCGGCCCCGACACGAGCGACACGACGGGCTGCCCCAGCTGCACGCGCGCCAGCGGCGAATTCGCCGGAACGTCGAGCGACGCGCCCGCGAACCCCCAGCGCCCGCGGATGCGCGACTTGAAGTGCACCACCTCGCCCGAGTCGAGCACGCTCACCGTCCCGCCGGTCACCGAGAACGGCACGCGCAGCAGCGGCCGTCCGTACCGCACGCGCACGAGGATCCCCTCGGGGCCGATCACCACCGCCTCGCCCGGCATCGCGCCGTTCCAGTTGAACTGCGCCATCTCCTTGGGCAGGCCCATGCGGCGCCCGCCGGTGACCGAGTCGGCCGAGTCCACGTAGATGTGCGACACGAAGAAGCCGTGCGCGCCGGCGTGCTTCACGTACGCGCACCCCACCACGAGCTCGTGGTACACGAGCGTGCTCCCCGGCCCGTAGTACGAGAGCAGCGTGCTCGCGAGCGTGTGCCCGGGAAGCACGCTCACCACCTCGATCCCCTCGGGCACGAGCGGCCGCACCGCCTCCACCGGCACGAGGTGCGCGGTCAGCAGCGTCGCCGTCGGCCCGACGGGTTGCCAGACCTCTCCAGCCTCGGGGATCGTGCCCGGGCGTGCGTAGCGCGGTGCCATGACGGCAAGATCACCGAGGCGGGCGTCAGCCGCCACGCCACCGCTTGGTTCCCGCCCCCCGCGTGGCTAGCTTCAAGGTGCTCCGGGTCCCGAAGGGCTTCAGCCTTCTAATCCCGTCAGGACCCCGAAGGTAGCAGCGGCATGAGGTGTCTGTCGTCGCTTCGTCAGGCCCGGAGCACTCGCGCGGGACGACCCGCTGCCCTTGGGGCGGCTGGGCGCCCGCGCGAGGCGTTTCAGCCGGGACCGCGCGCTCGCGTGCGCCCGCGCCACTGAGCGAAGCGCCGACCTCGGTCATCCTGTCCGCCTCGTTCCACGTCGGACGCGCACGGTGACCCGCGTCGCCGCGAACCGCGCTTGCCCGCCGTAGATTCCCCCCGATGCGCCTCGCCCTCGCCCGCAAGTACCGCCCGCGCTCGTTCGGGGGCGTCGCCGTCCAGTCGCACGTCGCCAACACCCTCAAGGGCGCCATCGCCCGCGATCGCGTCGCGCACGGCTACCTGCTGTGCGGCCCGCGCGGCACCGGCAAGACCACGCTCGACCGCGTGCTCGCCATGGCGCTCAACTGCGAGCACAAGCCCGGCGATGGCGAACCGTGCGGCAAGTGCGACTCGTGCCAGCGCATCTGGGCCGGCTCCACCAGCATGGACGTCGTCGAGATCGACGCGGCGTCGAACCGCGGCGTCGACGATGCGCGCGAGCTCCGTGAGCGCGCCCTCTACGCCCCGTCCGGCGACGACCGCTGGAAGGTGTACATCGTCGACGAGGCGCACATGCTCACGCGCGAGGCGTGGAATGCGCTCCTCAAGATCCTCGAGGAGCCGCCGCCGCGCGTCGTCTTCACCTTCTGCACCACCGAGCCGCAGAAGATCGCGCAGGCCGCGCTCCCGGTGCTCTCGCGCCTCCAGCGATTCGACCTGCGCCGCATCGGCCCGGCCGAGATCGCCGATCGGCTCGCCGTCGTGCTCAAGGAAGAGGAGGTCGGCTTCGAGCCGGATGCGCTGGCACTCATCGCCCGCGCCGCCGACGGCGGCCTGCGCGACGCGCTCTCGCTCACCGACCAGGTGCTCGCGCTCGGCTCCGAGGGCGGCGTCACCGTCTCGCGCGTGCGCGATGCGCTGGGCCTCGTGCCCGAGGACGAATACCTCGCCATCCTCGACCTCGTGGCCGAGGGCCGGGCGGGCGACGTCTTCGCCGCCGTCGCGCGGCTGGCCGACCTGGGGGTGGATTTCGCGCTCTTCCTCGCGGGCTTCGCCGACCTGCTGCGCGGCCAGCTCGCGCTCGCCTTGGGCGGCCAGTCGGCCGGCATCTCGGAGCGCACGCGCGCCGCGCTCACCGAGCGCGCGGGCAAGCTCGGGCAGGCCGACCTGCTTCGCATGCTCACCCTCGTGCTCGAAGTCGAGCCCACGCTCCGCAAGGCGTCGCAGCCGCAGCTCGTGCTCGAGACGCTGCTCGTGCGCTGCGCGCTGCTCGATCGCACGGTGAGCCTCGAGGAGCTGCTCCGGCGGCTGCCGGAGGGTGCGCCCGCCCCACTGGCCGGAGGCTCCGGCGCGTCGGCCAGCGGAGCGGCCGGCGGCGCGCGCGCCACGGTCGCGCGCACCCCGTTGCGCGCCGAGGCGGCCACGCCGGCCTCGCCCATGGGCACCGTGGCGCCGTCGGCCGCCTCGAGTGCCGTCGCGGCCACAGTCACGTCCCCGGCGGCGGCCTCCACGCGTGCCGCCGTCGCCGAGCCCGCCTCCCGCCCGACCGTCGCCCGGAACGCACCGGCGCCGCACCTCGCGCAGGCCGTCGCGCCGCCGCCGGCGGTCGCCGCGCGCCCGACCTCGGCCCGCTCGGTCCCCGCCATGGAGGAGCCGCCGCACCCGGCCGACGCCGGGGCCGCCTCCGGCCCGCCGCTCGACGTCGAAGTGCGCCTCGGTCCGCCCCCCGTGGCCGACCTCCCCGATGCCACGCACCTGGCCGAGCATTGGGGCGACGTCGTCGAGGCCGTGCGCGCCAACGGCCGTGCCGTGCTCGCCACGCTCGTGGCGGGTGCCCTCCCGGCCGCGATCGCCGCCTCGGGCACCCTCACCCTCGAGGTCGCCGACGCGGCCACGGTCGAGGGGGTGGAGCGGGGCACGGCCGACCTGCTCGCCGCCATCCAGCCACGCTGGCCCGCGGTCACCAAGGTGGTCGTGCGCGCCGCCGGCGCCCCCGCCGCGCAGCGCACGCGCATCACGCACGACACGGTCAAGGCTGAGCAGATCGCCGCGCTCCGGAAGCGCGATCCGGTGCTCGGGGCGGCCATTGATGCCCTCGATCTGGAGCCCTTGGACTAGGCGGTCGCGAAGCTTGCCACCCCGTCCGCGCGCCGGGTAGCTTTCCCGGTTCGGACTACCCCGGACCCCCATGCCCGACATCCTGAAAATCCTGCAGCAAGCCCAGCAGATGCAGGGCAAGCTGCAGCAGGTGCAGGACGACCTCGCCAGCCGCACCGTGACCGGCGCGGCCGGCGGCGGCATGGTCCGGGTCGAGGCCGACGGCAAGGGGATGGTCAAGCGCGTCAAGATCGAGCCGCACCTGCTCAACCCGGCCGAAGTCGAGATGCTCGAGGACCTCGTGGCCGTCGCGGTGGGCGAGGCCCAGAAGAAGGCGGCCGAGCTCGCGGCCAGCGAGATGGGGAAGCTGACGGGCGGGCTCGACCTGCCCTTCAAGTTGCCGTTCTAGCCACCCGCATGTCGGCCATCGAGGAGCTCGCCCTGGAACTCGCCAAGCTGCCCGGGATCGGTCGCAAGACGGCAATGCGCCTGACCTATCACCTGCTCAAGCAGCCACCCGAGGCGAGCAAGCGGCTGGCCGGGGCGCTGGCCACGCTGGCCGAGCGCGTGCACCCGTGCGCCACCTGTGGCAACCTCACCGAGACGGCCACCTGCGGCATCTGCGCCGATCCGCGGCGCGACGCGACGGTGCTCTGCGTCGTCGAGGACGCGTCCGACATCTCCGCCATCGAGCGGGCGGGGGAGTTCCGCGGACGATATCATGTACTCGGGGGGCGGCTGTCGCCCCTCGATGGCGTGGGGCCGGATGACCTCGCCGTCGAACCCCTGCTCGGCCGCGTCGCGGCGGGCGGGATCAAGGAAGTGATCGTCGCCACCAACCCCTCGCTTGAGGGCGACGCGACCGCCGTCTACCTGCAGCGCGAACTCGCGCCGTCGGGAGTCAGCGTGACGCGCCTCGCCCGCGGGCTGCCGGCCGGGGGCGACCTGGAGTACGCCGACGTGGTCACGATCGCGCAGGCGCTCTCCGCACGACGGGCCATGGCATGACGCACGCAGCGCGCGACACGTTCACGCTTCGCTCCACTCGCAACCACGGGGACTTGGAATGCCGCCAGTAGGCGCCGCGAGCTGGTCGTTCACCGAGGACGACTTCCACGCGATCACGTCGCTGCTCCAGAAGTTCCTCTACGAGTCGAACGCGCGGTGCGCGCTCCTCGTGGACCGGTCGGGGCAGCTCGTCGCGACCGTGGGCGAACAGCCCACCTTCGACCCCACCGCGTTCGCCACGCTCACCGCGGCGGACTTCTCGGCCAACGACCAGCTTGCCCGGCTCATCGGCGAGAGCGACTTCAACTCGCTCTTCCACCAGGGCGAGAAGGAAAGCATGTACCTCGCGGACGTCGCCCGGCGCGTGATCCTCTGCGTGCTGTTCGACAACCGCACCACCCTCGGCCTCGTGCGGCTCAAGATGAAGGTCGTCGTCGAAGATCTCACGCGGTTGTTCGAGCAGGTGTTCCTGCGCGGCCAGGCGGGCGGCGCACCGGCGCAGACGGGCCTCCTGGCCGGCGCCGACGACGAAATCGACAAGCTGTTCCAATAGGAGACGACAGCCATGTCGATGATCAACTACGCCTCGCGCGAGATCAACTGCAAGATCGTGTACTACGGGCCGGGCCTCGGTGGCAAGACCACCAACCTCGAGCACGTCTACGGCAAGGTGAAGCCGGATACCCGCGGCAAGCTCATCTCGCTCGCGACGGAGACCGAGCGCACGCTCTTCTTCGACTTCCTGCCGGTCGACCTCGGCACCATCCGCGGCTTCAAGACCCGCTTCCACCTGTACACGGTGCCGGGCCAGGTCTACTACAACGCCTCGCGCAAGCTCATCCTCAAGGGGGTCGACGGCATCGTGTTCGTCGCCGACTCGCAGCTCGAGCGCATGGAGGCGAACCAGGAGGCCATGCAGAACCTGTACGACAACATGGCCGAGTACGGGTACGACCTGACGAAGATGCCGTTCCTGATCCAGTACAACAAGCGCGACCTCCCGAACGCCGCGCCCCTCAAGGAACTGCAGGCCGCGCTCAACCCCGGCTGGGAAGTCACCGATCCCGCCAAGCAGCGCATCACGCCCGATCCGTACCACGCGGGCGAGAACCTCGTCGAGCAGCTGCCGACCGGCGAATGGATCGAGCACGCCACGTACTTCGAGGCGGTGGCCGTCACCGGCGACGGCGTCTTCGAGACGCTCAAGGCGGTGTCCAAGCTGGTGCTCAAGTCCCTCGCCTAGCGCGGCGCCCCCGCGCCGCGAGGACCACCGCGTGAACCTCCCCACCACCATCACGGTCGGCCGCATCTGCCTGGCGCCGATCGTGACGTGGCTGGCCCTCGTGCCCGAGTGGGAGGCGCGCGCCGCGGGCTTCTGCCTCTTCGTCGTCGCCGCCGTGAGCGACTACATCGACGGCGAGCTCGCCCGCCAGCGCAACGAGGTCACCACGCTCGGCAAGCTGCTCGACCCGCTCGCCGACAAGCTGCTGCTCGCGGGCACGCTCGTGGCCATGTACCTGCTGCAGGCGCCCGACCGCGACGGGTGGGCGCTCGCCTCCGGGATCGAGGACGCCACGCAATTCCCGTTCGAGTTCGGGCTGCGCGAGCCGTGGCTCGTGGCGCTGCCGGTGGTCGTTCCCGCGCTCGTGCTCGGGCGCGAGCTCCTCATGACCGTCTTCCGCCAGGTGGCGGCACGGAAGGGGATCGTCATCGCCGCCATCGGCCCCGCCAAGTGGAAGACCGCGTTCCAGTCGGTCTGGGTCGGTGCCGCGTACGTCTGGTTCAGCGCCCTCACCCTCGCGCGCGCTCAAGGCTGGGGCCCCAACCCGTTCTGGCGCATCTTCGCGTCGTTCGATGCCGCCGTGGGCACCGTGAGCATGGTCGCCGCCGTCGGCCTCACGCTCTGGTCGCTCGTCCTCTACGCGCGCCGCTACGGCCCGCAGGTCTTCGCCCGCTGATGCCCCCCGTCCTCGACGCCCTCGAAGTCGTCACGATCGGCGACGAGCTGCTGCTCGGCTTCACGATCGACACCAACGCCGCGCACCTCGCGCGGGAGCTCGGCGCCGACGGCGTGCGCATCGTGCGCCGCGCCACCTGCGGCGACGACGCGGCGGCGATCGCCGAGGCGGTGCGCGACGCCGTCGAGCGCACCGGCGCCGTGATCACCACCGGCGGCCTCGGCCCCACCAGCGACGACAACACGAAGGCCGCGATCGCCGCGCTCTTCGGTCGCGCGATGTATTTCGATGAAACGGTGTGGCAGGGGATCGTCCACCTCTGGAAGTCGCGCGGGTGGCCGGGCGAGGTGCCCGAGTCGAACAAGTTGCAGGCGTGGATTCCCGAGGGGGCCACGATCCTCCACAACCGCCACGGTTCGGCGCCGGGCATCTGGCTGGAAGACGACCAGGGCCGCTGGGTGGCGATGCTCCCCGGCGTGCCGCGCGAGATGCGCGGCATGCTGGCCGACACGATCCGTCCGCGCCTCGCGGAGAAGCGCGGCGCGCGCGCCGCCACGGTGATCCGCTCGCGCACCATTCGCACGACCGGCATCGGCGAGTCGGCGCTGCACGACAAGCTCGGCGATGCGCGGCGCGGCCTGTTCGGGCTCCCGCTCGCCTTCCTGCCGGGGTGGGAAGGCACCGACCTGCGCCTCACCGCGCGCGGCCTGCCGGCGAGCGAAGCCGACGCGACGCTCGATCGCGCCGAGGCGGAGCTGCGCGCCCGCGCCGGCGACGTGGTCTACGGCACCGGCGACGACGACCTGGCCGCCGTGGTGCTCGACCTGCTGCGCGCGCGCGGGTGGCGCGCGGCGGTGGCCGAGAGCTGCACCGGCGGGATGCTTGGCATGCGCCTCACCGCGATCGCCGGCTCGAGCGACGTGATGCTCGGCGGCGTGATCGCGTATCACAACCAGGTGAAGGTGCGCGACCTCGGGGTGAGCGAGGCCGACCTCGCGGCGCACGGCGCGGTGAGCGAAGCGGTCGTGCGGCAGATGGCCGCGGGGGTGCGCGCACGCACGGGCGCCGAGGTGGGGCTCGCCGTCACCGGCATCGCCGGCCCCGGCGGCGGCACGCCCGACAAGCCGGTCGGCACGGTCTGGCTCGCCGTCGAGACGCCGGACGGCGCTCGCACGTCGCTCGCCAAGCTGATCGGCGACCGCGACGAGGTGCGGCGCCGCGCGACGCAGGGGGTGCTCAACCTGCTGCGGAAGGCGCTGACGCCCTGACGGGACGGCCGCGCGGCCGGCGCGATCAGCAGTGACGCACGACGGCGGGCGCACGCGCCACGCCCGTCGGCGCGGAGCTACCGCCCGCCCACCCGCGCGCCGTCCCGCTGCGCGACCACGGCCTCGCCGCGCATCGCCTGGCGCACCAGCTCGAGCCGCGGCAACTCCGAGGGCTCTGCGTTGCGCCACAGGTGGAGCAGGCGTTCGCCCGCCTGCCGCGCCCGCGCGCGATCGCCGCGCGCGGCGTGCGCCCGCGCCTGCGTGAGGAGCATCGCCGGGAGCATCACTGCGTCGTGCGCGTGCTCCTCGGGCACGGTGGCGAGCCAGGTGAGCGCTTCGTCGTGGCGACCCATCGCCGCGAGCAGCCGTGCGCGCTCGAGCCGGCCGAGCGCTCCCTGGAAGAACACCGAGCCGCGCGGATACGGGTCCATGCGGTGCTTCTCCAGCTCGGCGATTGCACCGACGGTGTCGCCGCGCAGCGCGAGACTGCGCGCGCGCCCCCACACCACGAGCTGCCCCGCGAGCGCGGGGTCCTCGATCATCCCGCTGCGGTAACGCTCGCCGAGTGCGACCGTGCGCGCGAGCAGCTCCGCGTTGCCGTTGGCGGCCTGCGCGGCCACCTCGAGCTGCGTGGCGGCGAACGCGAGCGGCGTCGGATTGGTCCGCTCGTCGAACACGGAGCCGATGCCGGCCGCGGTGCGCCAGCGCGAGAGCCGGAAGCGCGCGGCCTGCACGGCCTCGGTGGTCGGTTGCGTGGCCCAGAGGATGCTCGCCTCGGCCATCAGCGCCGGCACCGGCACGATCGCGCGGGCGCGGTCGATCCACGCCGCCGCCGCGGCCGGGCGCGCGCGCGCCGCCTCGAAGTTCGCGATCGCGAGCATCGTCGCCGCGCGCGTCGTCTGCGGCCGGTCGCCGTCCACCCGCTTCTGCAGCACGCGGATCGCGACCGCGGGGTCGCCGCCGTACGTCGCGGCGCGCCACGCGTAGTCGGCGGCCACGTCGTCGGTCGCGCTCGTGAGCGCGGTGATCATCGCGCTCACCGAGTCGGCTTCGCCCAGCGCGATGGCCGACAGCCAGCGCAGTTCGCCCGGCAGCGCGCTCGGGCTCCGGAGCGCGTGCTCGCGCGCGGCGAGCTGCGCCAGCCGCTCGCGTTCGCCCTCGAGCGCGGCGATGCGCCCGAGATGGACCACGGCCGCGAGGTTCGTGGAGTCGAGCGCGAGCGCCTTCTCGAAGTACGGCCGCGCCGACGTGAGCGCGACCCCCGTGCGCGGTCCCTGGTGGAAGAGCACGTCGGCGTAGCCGAACCAGGCGTCGGCATCGTCCGGGCGCTCCGTCGTGGCGCGCTGGTACAGGCGACGCGCCGAATCGGGGGCGCCGTGCCAGTCCTGGAACAGGGCCTGCACCATCAGCCGGTCGTGCGCGCTCAGCTTGTCGCCGTGGCGCAGCGCGGACTGGAGCGCGGTGCGCGGCACGTCGGTCTGCCCCGCGGTCGCGTACGCCGCGGCCACGGCATAGCGGAAGTACGCCACCGAGAAGGTCGTGTCGAGCTGCACCGCGCGCTGGAACGCGTCGGTGGCCGCGACGTAGCGTCCCGCGCGGAAGGCCTGCTCCCCCTCGAGCCACGCGCGCAGCGCGTCGAGCGACGACGTGGTGCGCGTGGCGAGGGCCTTGAGGTGATCGTGCTCCGCGGCGCCGCGCATCGCGATCAGCTGCCGCGCCACCTCGTCCACGGCCGTCACGAGCAGGCTCTCCGACGCGGCCACGGCGCGCGCACGGCCTTCGCGCGCGCCCGTCGCGCCGTAGATCGTTGCCTCGACCACCAGCCGTCCCGCCGAGTCGCGCACGGAGCCCGTGAGGCCGAAGCTCGCCGCGAGGCGCCGCGTGATCTCGGCGAGGCGCGCGGCGCTGTCGACCGGCGCGGCGCCTGCCGCGCGGAGTGCGAGCCGCGCGTCCACCACGTGCAACCCCGGCACCCCGTCGAGGCGCGCCGAGAGGAGGTCCACCATGCCCTCGCGCAGGTACGCGAGGCGGTCGGCGCCCGCGATCGTGAACGGGAGCACCGCCACGCGATCCGGCACGGCCGGCGGGGTCGCGTTCAGGCGGGCCACGGTGATGCCGGCCGACACCGTGACCGCGAGGGCGCTCATGATCCCCCACGCCACGACGGGACGCTGCCACCAGGCGCGCGGCGCGGCGACCATCGGCGTGCCCACGGGTGACACGCGCGCGCGCGCCTCCAGCTCCTCGGCGGCCGCGAGCCGCGACGCGAGTCCGGTCACGCGCAGTTGCACGGTCTGGTCGTCGGGTGCGAGCGCGGCGGCGCGCGTCGCCCACGCGCGGGCCTCGGCGCGGTCTCCCGTGGCCTCGGCCTCCTGCGCGAGGCGCCAGGCGGCGCTCGACGACAGGTGGGCGAGTCGCGCCCGCTCGATCTCGAGCCACGCCTGGAACCGTTCGGCGCCGGCCACGTGCAGTCCCTCGGCCAGCCGCCCGGTCACCTGCGCGATCGCGTCGCGCGGGTCGGGTGCGGCGAACGCGGGAAGCAGCTGCACGGCGTCACAGGTCACGACGGTCGCGTCGAGCACCACCAGCTCGTCGGGGGTGCGGATCGCGGCCGCGCCCAGGTGGCGGCGCAGGAAGTGGAGCGATTGGCGCAGCGCGTTGCGCGCGTGCGTGTCGTCCAGGTCGGCCCAGAGCAGTTCGAGCAGCGCCTGCCGCGAAACGCCCCCCTCACCTGCGAACGCGAGTCGCATCAGCAGCGCGAACCGCTTTTGCTGCGCCAGCACGGGCTCCACGGCGTCGCCGCGCGCATCGCGGATGTCGGGCACCCCGATCACGCGGAGCGCGAAGGGCGACTGGGGGAGCTGTTCCGGGGCCATGGGTGCCAAAGCTACGGGAAATTGCGTGCCATGGCGCCGGAGCGGCTGTACTGGTTCCCCCGTCATCGTCACGGGGCGCCATATCCTGTCGAAACGGCAGCGGAGCGCGGTACGTACGTTGCACCAGCGTCCCGCACGTGGGAGATTTCCCGCGCTGGGCCCCCTGGCGACGCCCCACCATCCCCAAGACGACTTTCCGATGAGCAATCCGCACGCGTCCTCGGTCGACAACGCAGCCGTGGACCCCGCCGCCGCATCCGCTGGCCCGGCCGCCGCGCCCACCGGGGACTCGGGCGCGTCGGCCGTCGCCGACCCTGTGGCGGAGGCTGTGGCGGCCGCGCAACGGCAGCTCGCGGAGTCGCAGGACCGCTACCTGAGGCTGGCGGCCGAGTTCGACAACTTCCGCAAGCGGATGGTCAAGGAGCGGCAGGAGGCCGAGATGAAGGGGATGGGGGTGCTCATCCGCGGCATCCTCGATGCGCTCGACGACCTCGGCCGGTTCGCCCACGTCGATCCCGCGACGGTGGACGCGGGCACCGTCGTGGCGGGCGCCGAGATGGTGGAGAAGAAACTCCTCAAGTCGCTCGCGGGCCACGGGCTCGAGATCGTCAATCCGCTCGAGCACCCGTTCGACCCGGCGCTGCACGAGGCGCTGACCATGATGCCCGCCGAGAGCCCCGAGCTCGATCACGTGATCGCGCAGGTCTTCCAGGTGGGGTACGTCTTCAACGGGCAACTGCTGCGCCCGGCGCGCGTCGTCGTGCGCAAGTGGCAGGGGTGACCTGAGTCGACATGGCCACCACCAAGGACTACTACGCCACGCTCGGCGTCGGCATGGGGGCGTCGCAGGACGCCATCAAGCGCGCCTACCGGCAGCTCGCCAAGAAGCACCATCCCGACGCCAACCAGAACGATCCCAAGGCCGCCGAGCGATTCAAGGAGATCTCCGAGGCGTACCAGGTGCTCGGCGATGCCGAGAAGCGGAAGCACTACGACGAGATGCGGCGGCTCGGTGCATTCGACACCGCGGCCGAGCACGCGGGTGCGCGTCGTCGTCCTCCCGGCGGTGCGAGCGCCGGCGGCGCCGGCCAGCCGGGGCCGGGCCAGCCCGGTTCGTTCAAGTTCGAGGATTTCGACATCGGCGGGCTGGGCGGGCTCGGCGACCTGTTCGGCTCGATCTTCAACCAGCAGCGGGGCGGCGCCACCAAGACGCCGCAGCCGGGGCAGAGCGTCGAGACCACGCTCGAGGTGCCGTTCCACGTCGCGGCCACGGGCGGCAAGGTGCCGGTCGACCTGGAACTGACCGAGGAGTGCGGCACGTGCAGCGGGTCGGGCAACGCGCCGGGCACGCGTCCCACGCTCTGTCGCGAGTGCGGCGGCCTGGGCACGGTCAACTTCGGGCAGGGCGGCTTCGCGGTGAGCCGGCCGTGCCCGGCCTGCCTTGGACGTGGCAACGTGCCCAGCAAGCCATGCGGCAGCTGCAATGGCACGGGTGAGGTGCGCGCGAAGAAGAAGATCCTCATCACCGTGCCCCCCGGCGCCGACACGGGCACCAAGGTCCGCCTCAAGGGACAGGGCGGGAAGGGGATCAACGGCGGCCCCGCGGGCGACGTGATGATCACCTTCCAGGTCCGCGAGGATCCCGCGTGGTCGCGCGAGGGACTCGACCTGGTGCGTCGCGTGCCGATCAACGTCGCGCAGGCCACGTTGGGCTCGAAGACGACCGTGCAGACGATCGACGGCAAGACCATCACGCTGCGGATTCCCCCCGGCACCGCGAGCGGCAAGCGGTTCCGCATCACCAAGCAGGGGATCCACAAGGGCGACAAGCTGGGCGACCTGATCGCCGAGATCGCGATCGAGGTGCCGTCGCCGGTGACGGCGGAGCAGGAGAAGCTGATGAAGCAGTTCGCGGAGGCGGCGGGGCTGAGCTACTGACGGGTGGCGCGGCTACGCCGCCCGCGCTGTTTCAGTCCGCGCGCGACTTGCTACCGCCACCGCCCGCCGCCGCGCTCCCACCGCCTGCACCAGCACGCTCGCGATGCTGCCGAACGCGATCACCTTCTGGCCGCCGACCTGGATCGCGAGCCCCTCGTCGGTCGTGATCGTGGGGCCGAACTCCAGCAACAGCACGTAGCCCACCAGCGCGCACCCGAACGCCACGAACACCCACGCGTACGCGCGCGGATAGTCCGCCGAGCGGAAGATCGCGACCGCGTAGCAGAAGGCCGCGATCGGGAAGGCGCGGAACGCGAACTTCACGAACGCGATGTGGAGGTCGAGCAGGATGTCGGCCGGCGTGCAGGCGACGCCGATGAAGCAGAGCCCCGCCACGATCCCGAACGCCGAGCCCACCCGGCTCCACGTGCGCGCGCGCGCTTCGGCCGCGAAGAGCCGCGGGAACGCGAGGAAGAACAGCACCTGGCTCGCCCCCACGAGCGTGAGGGCGCAGAAGAACAGCACCATCGACACCGTGTTCGCGCGGCCGTCGTGCCCCGTGAGCATTCCCAGGTCGCTGAAGAAGTTCCGCGAGAAGGTGTAGCCCACCGTCGTGTGATCGGTGAACGAGCCGCCCGGGTAGAGCGCCATCGCGGGAACCGTCGCGACGACGAACAGCGCCGCCGAGAGGATCACGAACGCGTACGCCCCCTCCGACCAGAACCGCGCGCCGAATGGCGTCCGCATCAGAACCAGGCGTCCTGCATCTCGTACGGCACGGCGTCCATGCGCACGAGCAGCGCGGCGAGCGCCTCGGTGCGCGGCAGCTCCCACCCCATCCAGTAGCGCGCCGCCTGCAGCTTGCCGCGGTAGAACGCCGCGTCGTCGGCGCTCGCGGTCGCGAGCGCGCGCGTCGCGGCCGTCGCCTGCTCGAGCCAGAGCCACGCCACCACCGTGCGGCTCGCGAGGTCGAGGTAGGCGCTCGCGTTCGCCAACGCCCGCGCGGGCTCCACCGTCGCCGACGCCTTGGCCAGCGCGAGCGTCGTCTCGGCCAGCCGCGCCACCGCCACGCCCACCGGCGCGGCCAGCGCGGCCGCGTCGCCGCCCGCCGAGGTGGCCGCGGCCACGGTGCGCTGCATCTCCGCCACGAGCGCCTTGAACGACGCGCCCTCCTCGAGCCGCACCTTCCGGCCCAGCAGGTCGAGCGCCTGGATGCCGTTGGTGCCCTCGTGGATCGGGTTGATCCGGTTGTCGCGCCAGAGCTGCTCGATCGGGTACTCGCGCGCGTAGCCATAGCCGCCCAGCACCTGCATCGCGTGCGAGATCGACTCCTGGCACGCCTCGCTCGGCCACGCCTTCGCGATCGGCGTCAGCACCTCGAGCAGCAGCGTCGCGCGGCGTCGCGCCGCGGGGTCCTCGCCGGTCTCCTGCTCGTCCACGAGGTGCGCGCAGTGGAGCACGAGGTGGAGCGCCGCTTCCACGGTGGCCTTCTGCGCCAGCAGCATGCGGCGCACGTCCGGGTGCTCGATGATCGGCACCTGCGGCGCCTGCGGGTTCTTCTCGCCGGGCAGCCGTCCCTGTCGCCGCGTGCGCGCGTAGTCGAGGGCGTACCGGTACGCCTCGTAGCCCATCGCCGCCGCCGCGCGCCCCACGCCGATGCGCGCCTCGTTCATCATGTGGAACATGTACTGGAGCCCGTGGTGCGGCTGGCCCACCAGTTCGCCGATGCACGCCTCGCGCTCGCCGAAGTTGAGCACCGTGTTCACCGTGCCGCGCCACCCGAGCTTGTGGATCAGCCCGCCCAGCACGACGCCGTTCAGGTCGCCGCTCTTCCCCTGGTCGTCCACCCGGCGCTTGGGCACGATGAAGAGCGAGATCCCCTTCACCCCCGCGGGCGCCCCCGCGATGCGGCCGAGCACGAGGTGCACGATGTTCTCGGAGAGTTCGTGGTCGCCGCCCGAGATCCACATCTTGGTCCCCGTGAGCGCGAAGCGGCCGTCGTCGAGCGGCTCGGCCCGCACGCGCACGTCGGCCAGCGACGAGCCGGCGTCCGGTTCCGAGAGCGCCATCGTGCCCAGGAACCGGCCCTCGAGCAGCGGCAGCAGGAAGCGCCGCTTCTGGTCCGCGCTGCCGAACGCGGCCAGCAGGTTGGCCACCCCCGTCGCGAGCAGCGCATACGCCGCGGTGCCCACGTTCGCCGCCTCGAGGTGGAACATCATCGCGGTCGCGAAGGTGTGCGGCAGCTGAAGGCCGCCCACGTCGGCGTCGTGCGTCGCGGCGATGAACCCCGCGTCGGCCACCGCCTTCACGGCGGGCGCGACCTCGGGGGTCATGACGACCCTGCCGTCCACGTACGACGGCTCGTGCTCGTCGTTCGCCTTGCGGTGCGGCGCGAACTGCTCCTCGGCCAGGGCGCGCGCCGTGGCGATGATCTGGTCGAACGCCTCGCGCGAGTAGTCGGCGTGGCGGGGACGCGCCGTCAGGGCGTCGGCGTGCAGGACCTCGTACAGGAGGAAGTCGAGGTCGCGTGGGGTGGGGGCTCCGGTCATCCGGGCAAGGTCGCCCTCGCACGGCCGCTCGGCAACGGTGGGCGGCCGGTGCGGCATCGCGCGACCCATCACGGAGAGGCTGTCGCGCGCCGGGCATGGCTCGCGACGCGGCGGCGCCGCGCAGGCCCCCCGACGGCACACGGCCGCCCGGGCGTGGTGCCCGGGCGGCCGCGTGGGTCCGGCGGCGCGCGGCGTCGTGCCGCGCGCGCGTTACTGGCAGTTCGAGACCTTGCGGGTCACGAGGTCGAGGCTGCACGTCTTGCCGCCGAGCGCGAGCGACGCGTTCTGCGTGCCGTTGAAGGTCACGACCGCGGTGCCGGCCACCGACTTGGTGACGGTCTCGCCGGTCTTGGGCGCGTACTTCATCGAGCCCGCGAGCGTGATCGTGATCGTGCCGCTCGCCGGGAACGGGTTCTGCGGCTCGGGCGCCTTGCGCACCAGGTTCGTGACGCGCACGTCGTTGCTGATCGTGTACGTCTTGACGCCATTCGAGTCGCTGAAGATCACGGTGTCCTGCTGCGTCCCGTGGCCGTTGTTGGTGAACTTGGTCGGGAGGTGCGGCGCGGCGGTGTCGCGCGTGATCACCGACATGTTGGTGTCGGCGTGGTTCACGATGCGGATGCGCACGCGCGAATCCTCGCTGCTCGTGTCGCGGCCGGAGGTCGTCCAGATCGCGAGCGTCGAGTCGGCCAGCCCGGTGGTCGGCGTGCCGACGCCGCCGCTGAAGATCTTGAACTGGCGCGTGACGAGCAGGCCGTGCTCCTTGCCGCCGGTGCAGGTGTAGAAACCGGTCGCCTGCGAGAACGAGCAGCTGCCCGACACCGTGCCGGCGGCCACGCTCAACCCCATCGCGTTGGCCGGTGCCACGTAGTACGACACTCCCGCGCTGGAGAGGCCCGTGCCGATCGCGGCCACGGCGTCCGAGGCGGAGGCGGCCGAGACGCTCTGCACGTCGGCCTGCACCGCGCTCACGGAGACGGGACTGTTGTCGGGCGCGAGGGTTCCATCGCTGTTGCAGGCGGCGAGGACCGCGAGCGTGGCGACGAAGCCGGTCGAGCGGAGGGAGAAGCGCATGCGAGGAACTCCTGGGTGAGAGAAGACAGTCGCCGATGCGGCGGCCGTGCGTCTGACACTGGTCATTATCGGCGGACCCGGCGGGAACTACGCTGATCCAGCCCCCTCCTAGCGGCGTGTTCTTGCTCACAGGACGTCGCGTAAGTCGTTGAAAATCGGTGCATTAGCAAATGCTTAGTGTCGCCGCGACACGCGGGGGGTCGGCGCAGCGCCTCAACCCCACCGTTTCCCCGCCGGGCACGCTCAGGGAGCTCGCGGTGTCCAACGGCCGCCCGATGCGACCGCGCGTGCGGGGCCGGCGTTCCGTCTCGCTTCGGCTTGCGATCCCGGTCGGCACGTGATCGCCACCCGTGGTATCAAATGGGCGCCGAACCACGTAGGGCCCGACGTCGCTCCACGTCGACATCCCATCGGTCCGTTTCCTCGCTTCCCCCTCCGGAGTTGCCTGTCATGTCCGTCGTTCGCTCCCTCGCGCGTGTCGCCCTCGCGGCCACCGTGCTCACGCTCCCCCTCGGCGCGCAGACGCGCGGCTTCATCTCGCGCCTCGGTCGCGACACCCTCTCGGTCGAGCGGTTCACGCGGAAGGGCAACGTGATCGAGGGGCAGCTGCTCCTGCACGCGCCGGCCGCGATCCTCGTGACGTACACGCTGACGCTCAACGCCGACGGCACCGTGCAGTCGCTCGACCAGAAGATCGCGCGCCCGGACGGCTCGCCGGCGCCCGGGCAGCCCACCGGCGCGCGCATGCGCTTCGAGGGCGACACCGTCATCCGCGAGATGACCATGAACGGCCAGACCAGCGAGCGCCGCACCGCCGTCCCGCGCGGCACGCTTCCCTCCGTCGGCAATCCGTGGCTCATCTATGAGATGGGCATCGCCGAGGCGCGCCGCACGGGCGCCGGCGCCTACTACACGATCAGCGCCAACCCCGCCGCGACCGCGCCGACCAAGTGGGCCGTGACGGTCGCGCGCCCCGATTCGGTGGACGTGGACTACTTCGGCAATCCGATCGCGTTCAAGCTCGACAAGGACGGCCACGTCCTCCGGGCCGACGGCATCAGGTCCACCAACAAGGCCGTCGTCACGCCGCTCGCGGGCGGCGTCGAGATCGCGCAGCTGGGGAGCGCGTGGGCCGCGGCCGATGCGGCGGGACAGGCCATGGGCGCGCCGTCGCCGCGCGACACCGCGCGGGGCGTCGTGGCCGGCGCCAACCTCCTCATCGACTACGGGCGTCCCGCGAAGCGCGGCCGCGTGGTCTGGGGCGACGTGGTGCCCTACGGGCAGGTATGGCGACTCGGCGCCAACGCGGCCACGATTTTCACCACCGACAAGGACCTCGTCATCGGCGACCAGCAGGTCCCCGCTGGGACGTACACGCTCTGGCTCATTCCCGCCAAGGATGGTGGCACGCTGATCGTCAACAAGCAGACCAGGCAGTGGGGCACGGAGTATCACCAGGAGCAGGATCTCGTGCGCATGGGCGCCTCGCGCGCGCGCGTGCCCGCGGTCACGGAACGGTTCACCGTCGCGATCGACGGGGGCGAGCTCCGCTTCAGCTGGGACGACGCGGAGTACACGGTGCCGGTCAAGGTGAAGCGGTAGTAGCGGTAGTAGCGGTAGTAGCGGTAGTAGCGGTAGTAGCGGTAGTAGCGGTAGTAGCGGTAGTAGCGGTAGTAGCGGTAGTAGCGGTAGTAGCGGTAGCAGCGGCCGCACGGCCCGCACGGCCCGCACGGCCCGCACGGCCCGCACGGCTCGCACAGCCCGCTCGTCCCGCCCGGCTCCCGCTCGTCCCGTTCGCGCCGCGCCGCTGCCCGTTGGGCGGCGGCGCGGCGTACGTTTCCCGCATGACGGACCGCACGAGCGACACCGCTGACGGCGTCCCCGCCGGCTCGCGCTGGCTCTGGGTGGGCGCGCTGGTCGGCCTCGCGCTCCTGTTCGCCATCCGCCTCACGTGGGCGCTGGCGTACGAACTCGCCGAGGGACGCGCGGTGCTGGGGCCCCGGGTCTTCGACGAGGTGACCGGCGTCGCCATCGGGCTCCTGCCCGTCGGGCTCTTCGTGGTGCTCGTCGTGCGCTTGAGGCTCGGGGCGCGCGACTGGCGCCTCACGGCCTTGGTCCTCGGCGGCACCTTCGTGCCGGTCTCGGTGGCGCACACCTGGCTCCTCGTGCGCGCCCGCGCGTGGCTCGGGCCCGCGTTCGGCTTCACACAGTACGGCGTGGACGTGCCCGCCTCGCGCTACGTGTACGAGGGCGCGACCGACCTGGTCCACATGATCGCGTTCGTCGCGGTCTTCGCGGCGGCCGAGGCGATCCGGGCGCAGCGCGCCCGCGACCGCCGCGCGGCCACGCTCGAGCGCTCGCTCCTCGAGGCCGACTTGCGCGCGCTGAGGCTGCGCCTCGAGCCGCACTTCCTCTTCAACGCGCTCAACACGATCTCGGCCACGATGTACGCGGACGTGGCGACGGCCGATGCGCAGCTCGCGCACCTGGCGAGCCTGTTGCGCGGCGCGCTCCGCACTTCGGGCACGCAGGAAGTGCCGCTCGACGAGGAGCTCGAGCTGCTCGGCCACTACCTCGCGCTCGTGCGCGCGCGCTTCGAGGACCGGCTCGAGGTCGCACTCGACGTGGACCCGGCCGCGCGCCGATGCCTCGTCCCGTCGCTGCTGCTGCAGCCGCTCGTGGAGAACGCCGTGCGGCACGGCGCGCTCGAGCGCTCCGGGCGCGGACGCATCGCGGTGCGCGTCACCCGCGACGACGAGGGGCTGGCGGTGCGCGTGTTCGACGACGGTCCGGGGCTCGCCCCCGGCCGCGATCCGCTCGACACCGGTACCGGACTCTCGGCCACCGTGCAGCGCCTCCGCCTGCTGCACGGACCCGCGCAGCGCGTGACGATCGGCAATGTCGAGGGGGGCTTCGCCGTGGAGGTGCGGTTGCCGGCGCGCGAGGTGCCCGAGGCAACAGGCGCGGACGCGGTGACCAGCCTGACCGATGCCGGTGCGACCACGGGTGCAACGAGCGGTGCGCGCGCGGCATCGTCGTCGGCGGTCGCGAGCACCGGTCCTGAGGCCGCGTCGCCCGCGACCACCCCGGAGGCCCGCTGAGCGCCGACCCCGCGCCGCGTCGCGTGCTCGTCGTGGACGACGAGGCGCCCGCGCGCCGCCGCCTCGGCGCGCGGCTCGCGCGCGAGGAGGGCGTGGAGGTGGTCGGCGAGGCCGCCGACGGGCCGGCGGCCGTTGCGCAGGTCACGGCGCTCGCGCCCGACCTCGTGCTCCTCGACATCCGCATGCCGGGCATGGACGGCTTCGAGGTCATCGAGGAACTGGGCGCGGCCATGCCGCCGGTCGTGTTCGTCACCGCGTTCGACGCGCACGCGATGCGCGCCTTCCAGGTGCACGCGCTCGACTACCTGCTCAAGCCGGTCGAGCCCGCGCGGCTGCACGATGCGCTCGCGCGCGCCCGCGTGCTGCGCGACGGCGCCGCGGCGGCGCGGCGGGTGCGCCACGAGGCGGCGCGGGCGGCCGCGATCGAGGAGGCGCGGCCGCTCCACCGCCTCCTCGCCATCGGCGCTGACGGCGCGGCCGCCCTCGTCCCGGTGGACGACCTGGTGCTCGCTCGCGCGCAGCGCAACTACGTGGCGCTGCACACGGCGCGCGGGCGCTGGCGGCTCCGCGGCACCATCGCGGCCCTCGAGGCGCGGCTCGACCCCGCGCGCTTCCTGCGCGTGAACCGCTCCGACATCGTGCGGCTCGACGCCATCGCGTCGCTCGAGCCGTGGGCGCACGGCGACTATCGCGTCGCGCTGCCGGGCGGGCTCGCGCTCCTCTGGAGCCGCCGCTTTCGCGCCCGCGACGCGGCCCGCTTCGCGCTCGTCGCCAAGGCCGTGCGCCGCGCCTAGGCGCGTCCCGCTACGGCAGCTTGTACGCCACCACCTGGTCGGTCACTCCCGTGCCGTACTCGCCGTGGCCGCCCGCCGCGATCACCACGTACTGCGTGCCCTTGAGCCGGAACGTCATCGGCGTCGCCTGGCCGCCGCCCGGCAGCTTCGCCTTCCACAGCTCGCGCCCCGTTTCCGTGTCGAACGCGCGCAGCATCTCGTCGCGCGCCGCGGAGATGAACACGAGGCCCCCGGCCGTGGCCAGCGAGCCGCCGACGTTGGGCGTGCCCCACGCGGCCACCGGGCTTCCGGCCGGCGCCTTGGGCTCGATGCCCAGCGGGTGCTCCCACTTCGTGGTGCCCGTCGTGAGGTCGATCGCGCGGATCATTCCCCACGGACCCTTCACGCACGGCAGCCCTGCCGCGTTCACCCACACGGCGCGGTCCATCGTGAAGGGCGTGCCGCGCATGTTGCCCCCCCGCTCGCCCGGCGCGCGCGCGCGGAGCTTGACCCACGCCGCCAGGCGCATCGAGTTGACGATCAGCAGCTGCCGCACGGGGTCGAAGGTCACGCCGCCCCAGTTGATCCCGCCGCCGTAGAACGGGTAGAACAGCGTGCCCTGCGTGGACGGTGGCGTGAAGATCCCCTCGTTGCGGTAGCCCGCGAACTGAACCAGGCACTGGCGCTTCATCTCCGGCGTCGGCCCCCAGACGTCCGCCTCCGTGAGCGGGCCTGTGGGATGCACGCGGAACGCCGCGAGGGTGGGGAAGGGCTGCGTTGGCGATGCGACCTCGCCCGCCACCGTGCTGGTCGGCACGGGACGCTCCTCCACCGGGAAGAGCGGCTTTCCCGTGTCGCGATCGAGGACGTAGACGAACCCCATCTTGGTCGCGACCACCACCGCGCTCACCATCCGCCCGCCGCGGCGCAGCTCGATCAAGGTCGGCTGCGACGCCACGTCGTAGTCCCACAGGTCGTGGTGCACCACCTGGAAGTGCCAGCGCACCGCGCCCGTGACGGCGTCGAGCGCCACGACGCAGTTCGCGTACAGGTTGTGCCCCGGCCGCTCGCCGCCGAAGAAATCGGGGCTTGCCGATCCGGTGGGGATGAACACGAGTCCGCGCGCCGAGTCCACCGAGAGCGGCGCCCACGCGTTCGCCGCGCCCGTCTTCCGCGCGCCTTCGGGCGTCCACGTCTCGTAGCCCGGCGTGGCCGCCGAGCGCGGGATCGGGTCCCACGCCCAGCGCAGCGCGCCGGTGCGGGCGTCGTACGCCCGCACGGTGCCGTGCTCCATCTCCACCAGCCGGTTGTCGCCGATCGAGGAACCCACGACGACCACGTCGCCCACCACCACCGGCGGCGACGTCACCCCGTACTGCCCCACCTGCACCGTGCCTACGCCCTGGTCGAGCCGCACCATGCCGTCCGTGCCGAACGCCGCGCACGGGCGGCCGTCGCTCGCGTCGAGCGCGAAGAGCCGCGCGTCCACCGTCGCGAAGAACACGCGCCGGCTGCAGGCGACCGGCGCCGCCGTGCGCGCGTCGCGCCAGAGCGCCACCCCGCGCGAGACGAACCCCTCGTTCCGCTCGATGTTGAGCGCGAGCCTGGGATCGAAGCGCCAGAGCTGCCGTCCCGTCGCCGGATCGAGCGCCAGCACGCGGTTGAGCGGCGTGGACAGGAACAGCACGCCGTCGGCCACCACCGGCGTGGCCTCGAACTTGGTCCCCCCCGTGTGGCACTTGGCGCACCCCTCGCGCGGCCCCTCGTCCTTCATCTTGTGCTCGAGGTCGCGCGTGCTCACCTGCCACGCGAGCGTGAGCCGCCCCACGTTCTCGCGCGTGATGTCGGCGAGCGGCGACCAGCGCGTGCCACCGGCGTCGCCGCCGTACGCGGGCCATGCGACATCGGCCGATGCCCGGGCCGGCGGCGCGAGCGCGGGACGCGTCGTCCCCTGCGCGGCGAGTGCCGTCGCCCGCGGGCCCGCGAATGCGGCGACGCAGGCGACGGCGAGGGCGATGAACGACGAGCGGCGTGACGAATCCAGCAGGCTCAGCGATCGCATGGCGAGTTCCAGTTCGGGACACCGGAAAGCTTGCGATGCGATCGCGCGCTGTCGCGGGCGTCGGGATGAGCGGGACGTGCGGGGGCCAAGCGGGACGGAATGCGCGGGCCGTGGGTGCGGCACGGAACCGGCGCCCGCACGGTGCGGAAGCCCTGCCGCGCCACCCGCCCTACGCCGCGATCACCGGCAGCATCCGCGCGGCGCGCACCCCCGCCTCGATCACGCCGCCGCCCACCAGCGCCTCGCCGTCATACAGCGCCACGCTCTGTCCCGGCGCGATCGCCGAGACCCCCTCGGCCAGCGCCAGCTCGATCTCGTCGCCGTCGTCGCGCACGAGCGTGGCCGGCACGAGCGGTGCGCGGTGCCGCACGCGCGCGCCGAACGTCGCGCCCACCGCCGGCCGCTCGCCCAGCCAGTTCACCTCGCGCGCCACGATCCCGCGCCCCACGAGCGCCGCGCGCGGGCCGATCACCACGCGGCGCGTCGCGGCCTCGATCGCGAGCACATACATCGGCTCGGCGAATCCCGACGGCAACCCCTTGCGCTGGCCCACCGTGAAGCGCGCGTAGCCCGTGTGTTCGCCCACCACGCGCCCGTCGAGCGTCACCAGCGGCCCCGGCTGGAGCGCCGCATGGTCGCGCCCCAGGCGCTCGGCCACGATCTCGACGTGGTTCCCCTCGGGCACGAAGCAGATGTCCTGCGACTCGGGCTTGGCGGCCACCATGCGGAGCCCAAATTCGCGCGCCACCGCGCGCGTCTCCGCCTTGGTGCGCTCGCCCACCGGCAGCACCAGCCGCTCGAGCAGCGCGCGCCGGATCCCCCACAGGAAGTAGCTCTGATCCTTCGCCGGGTCCTGGCCCGCGTGCAGCCGCCCGTCGATGATCCGCGCATAGTGCCCGGTGGCGACCCACCGCGCCTCCACCTTGTCCGCCGTGGTCACCAGGTCGCGGAACTTGGTGAACGTGTTGCACCGCACGCACGGAATCGGCGTCCGCCCGCGCGCGTACTCGGCCGCGAAGTCGTCCATCACGTCGCGACCGAACGGCTGCTGCAGGTTGAGCACGTAGTGCGGGATGCCCAGCGCCTCGCAGACGCGCCGCGCGTCGTTCACGCTGTCGAGCGAGCAGCACGGGCGGTCGGGCACCTGCGCGCCGTCGTCGTGCAGCTTCATCGTGACGCCGATGACGTCGCACCCCGCGCGCGCGAGCAGCGCCGCGCTCACCGACGAGTCCACCCCGCCCGACATCGCCACGAGGACGCGCTCGCCCGCCTGCGGCCCCGTCGCGGTCGTCATGACGGCCTCAGGCCACCGCCATCCCGCGCGCCTTCGCGACCAGCTGCGGGAAGAGCTGCGCGAGGCGGTCCACCGCCGCGTCGTCGGTCAGCACGCCGAGCGAGATGCGCACCATCGCGCCGGCGATGTCGGGGCGCACGCCCAGCGCCGTCAGCACGTGCGACGGCTCCACGCTCCCCGACTGGCACGCCGAGCCGCCCGAACACGCGATCCCCGCGAGGTCGAGCGCCATGAGCATCGATTCGGCGTCCGTGCCCGGCGCCGACACGCTCAGGATGTGCGCCGCGCGCTCGCCGCCCAGCCCGTGCACCACGAGGTCCGGGATCTTGGCGAGCATCGCCGCCTGCAGCCGGTCGCGCAGCGCCTCGAGCCGCGCGTGCTCGCGCTCGCGCTCGGCCACCGTCAGCTCCGCCGCGCGGGCGAGCCCGACGGCGAACGCCACGTTCTCCGTGCCCGGGCGACGGCCGCGATCCTGCGACCCGCCGTGGAAGAGCGGCTGGAGCGGCGCGCCGCGGCGGATGAACAGCGCCCCCGAGCCCTTGGGCGCGCCGATCTTGTGGCCCGAGATCGTGAGGTAGTCCACCGGCAGCGTCGCGGTGTCGATCGGCACCTTCCCGAACGCCTGCACGCCGTCGGTGTGGAAGAGCGCGCCCGCCGCCTTCGCCTGCGACGCGAGCGCGCCGATCGGCTGCATCGCCCCCATCTCGTTGTTCACCCACATCACCGACACGATCGCCACGTCGTCCTTGACCGCGGCGGCGTAGCTCGCGGTGTCCACCTGGCCCGTGGGCTGCATCCGGAGGAGCCGCTCCTCGCCCCCCTCACGCGCCGCCTGGTGCGCGGCCGCCAGCACCGCCTTGTGCTCGATCGGCGTGGTGACCACCGCCTTCCGGCCCTTGGGTGCCATCGCGTGGAACGCGCCGAGCACCGCGAGGTTGTCGGCCTCCGTGCCGCCCGACGTGAAGCACAGCTCGTCGGCCTTGGCGCCCAGGCAGTGCGCCACGCGCTCGCGCGCCTCGTCGAGCGCGGCACGGGCATCGCGGCCCCACCGGTGCGTGCTGCTCGGGTTCCCGAAGCGCGCCCCGAGGAACGGGGTCATCGCCTCGAGCACCTCGGCGCGCACCGGGGTGGTGGCCGCGTGGTCGAAGTAGAGGGGATCCGGCATGGCCCGGAAGATAAGCACGCCCCGTCAGGGCCGTGAGGTGGCCGCCCTCCCCGGGGACCGCTAGGATTCCCCCACCCTCATGAGCGAGCCCCAGCCGCATCTCTCGGTCATCGTGCCGAGCTACAACAACGCCGACCGGCTCCCCGGGTCCCTGCGCGACATCAAGGCGTTCTGTCACGCGCTGCCGTTCACGTGGGAGCTGGTGATCGTGGACGACTGTTCCCCCGATCCCGAGGCCGCACGCATCCTGCGCGAGTTCGCCGCGGCCGAGCCGGGGGTCACGCTGCTCCGCAACGAGCCCAACCGCGGCAAGGGGGCGTCGGTGGCGCGCGGCATGCTCGCGGCGCGCGGGGCGTTCCGCGTCTTCACCGACGTGGACCTCGCCTACCCGCCGTCCGAGGTGCTCGTCATCCTCAAGGCACTCGAGCAGGGCGCCGACGTCGCCGTCGCGTGCCGCGTGCACCCGAGGTCCACGTACATCATGAACGTGGGGTTCCTCAACTACATCTACACGCGCCACGTCATGAGCCGCGTCTTCAACCGCATCGTGCGCACGGTGCTGCTCAAGGACGTGCTCGACACGCAGGCCGGCCTCAAGGGATTCACGGCGAGGATGGCCGAGACGGTCTTTCCGCGGCTCACGATCCCGCGCTTCGGTTTCGACGTCGAGGCGCTCTACATCGCCCAGCACCACGGCGGCCATGTCGAGCAGTGCCCCATCACCTTCCGCTACGACGACGAGCCGACGACCATGAAGTTCGCGGGCGACGGCATGCAGATGCTCCGCGACCTGTGGCACGTGCGCTGGGGCGGCTGGCGTGGGCGCTACGACTAGCCGCCGCCTCGTGGTGAACGCCGACGACCTCGGCTTCACCCCCGGCGTCAATCGCGGAATCTTCGAGTGCGCCGCCGCCGGCACCGTCACCAGCGCGAGCGTCATGGTCAACACGCCGGGTTTCGACGACGCCATGGCCGGACGGGGCAGCGTCGCGCTCGGCCTCGGGTTGCACCTGAACCTCATCGACGGCCGGCCGCTCACGCCGGCGCCGTCGCTCGTCAATCCGGACACGGGCGACTGCTGGCCGTTCGCCACCTTCCTCGCGCGGGCCACCGCGGGCGCGCTCAAGCGGGCGGAGCTCGAGGCCGAGGTGACGGCGCAGCTCGGTCGCCTCGCGGCGGCCGGTGTCGCCATCACGCACGTGGACAGTCATCGCCACACGCACGTGCACCCGGCGGTGTGGCCTGCGGTCGTGGCCGCCGCGCGCGCGGCCGGGGTGCGCGTCATCCGCATTCCGCGGGAACCGCTCGGGCACAACGCCGGTCGTGCGCGCGCCACGCTGTCCAAGGTGCTCCTGGGCGTCGCCATGCGCGGGGGCGCGTCGTACGCCGCCGCGAAGCGCGAGGGCTTCCACACGGCGGATCACTTCCGCGGCATCTCGTCGCAGGGCGCCGCCGACGTCGCGGCCGATGTGCGGGCGGTCGTGCGCGACCTCGCGCCCGGCCTCACCGAGCTCATGGTGCACCCGGGCTACGTGGACGACGCGCTCAGGGCGCGCGACGGCTATCTCGCGCCGCGCGAGGCCGAGGTGCAGGCGCTCACCGAGCCGGCCCTGGTGCGCGACTTGCGCGCGAGCGGCGTCGCGCTCGTCTCGTTCGCGGCAGCCTGACGCGCGCCGTCGGAGGCGCACACGCGCCGCGCGACGGCTGCGCCCGCGCGCCGCTCAGCTCTTGCTCGGCCCGTACACCTGCGAGCGCACCGCCCACAGTTCCGGGAAGAACCGCTGCTGCACCGTGCGGTTCAGGTACTTGGCGCCGAGCGTGCCCCCCGTCCCGCCCGTGAGCGGCCCGATGATCCGCTCCACGAGCTGCACGTGCAGGAAGCGCCACTTGGCGAACCCCTGCTCGTACTCGAGCAGCTCCTCCGCCAGCAGGAAGAGCGGCGTCGTCTCCTTGGTGCGGTACACGGCCTCGAGCGTCGTGCCCGCCTGGTCGAGCATGGCGTGGAACAGCGCCTGCAGCGACGGGCGGTCGAGCGCCGCCTGCACGAGCGCCGGGATCGGCCCGTGTTCCTGCAGCACCTGGATGAAGTGCGGCTCGCGCAGCCCCGACGCCGCCTCGATCGCCCGGAACTGGTCGCTCTGCGAGCCGCTCGAGCTCCCGAGGTAGCCGCGGAACTCCGCGAACCGCTGCGGCGGCAGCGTGTCGAGCGCCGTCAGCGACTGCGACACGATCGTCACGAGCCCGTTGAGCCGCTTGAGCGTGTTGAGCGCCGCGAGCGCGTCGCCGTGCCCCATGTGCGCGACCAGCTGGTCGAGCTCGTGGAGGATCACCTTGAACCAGAGCTCGCTCGACTGGTGCACGACGATGAAGAGCAGCTCGTCGGGGTGCACCGGGTGCGAGCGCGGCACCTGCAGCTCGAGCAGTTCGTGCAGCTTGAGGTAGGTGCCGTACGTGATCGGGGCGTCGTCGCCCGCGTGCGTCTGCATGTGCGTGCTCCCGGGCGCGTGCGCGCCGGTCAGAAGGTCGCCACGCCGAGCGTGGCCACGTCGTCCACCCGCATCGTCTCGCTCGTCCAGTACGGCTCGCCGTATCGCGTGCGGATCAGCGAGCCGTAATGCGCCGCCTGGTGGCGCACGATGTCGTAGAGCGGCTCGCCGTTCGGGTACACCTCGCCCGCCTGCGCCAGCCCGTCGAACTGCGACGCATAGCAGCGGATCGCCTCGAGCTTGCGCTCGAACTGGTCCGTGATGTCCACCACGAAGGTCGGCTTCTCGTCATGTTCGCGGTACGAGAGCGCGTGCAGCACCTTGAGCGGCCGGTGCGGCGGCAGCTCGGGCGCGACCTTCGCGATCCCCGCGACGAAGCAGGCGTCGCGCACGAGCGCGGCCGCGACGTGATGGTCCGGGTGCCGCCCGCGCAGCGCGGGGGCGATCACGACGCGTGGCGTGAGGCGCCGCAGCACGCGCGCCACGGCGGCGCGCGTCTCCGGCGTGTTGACGAGGCCCGCATCCGGCAGTCCGAGCGTCTCGCGCACGGTGAGGCCCATGACCTGCGAGGCGCGTGCCGCTTCCTCGCCGCGCAGCGCCGCGCTCCCGCGGGTCCCGGCCTCGCCCGCCGCCAGGTCGAGCACGCCGGTCGCATGCCCGCGGTCACTCGCCGCGATCAGCGCCCCGGCGCAGAGCAGTTCGGCGTCATCGCGGTGCGCGACGATCGCGAGGACATCCACCGTGGTCATGGCGCGGAAATCTAGTCGCGCCGCCGGGGGGCGCGCCGCGCGCGCGATGCCCGCACGCGGACGAACAGCTGTTCACCACCGAGCGCACCGAGCACACTGGGCACACTGGGCACACCGGGCACACCGGGCACACCGAGCACACCGAGATCGGGCGATTTCACCACCGAGGCACGGAGGCACGGAGAACCGCGAGTACCTGAAGGCGATCTCAACCTCCGATCACACGCGCACGCGAAGGCAAAGAAAACAGTCTTCCTCGCAGTCCTCCGTGCCCCCGTGCCTCGGTGGTAAGCCCCGCCAGCCCGCCACACACCCGGCACCCCTCGGTGTGCTCGGTGTGCTCGGTGTGCTCGGTGGTCCAGGCTCTTTGTCGAGCCTCGCGCAGCCCTCGCGCAGCCCTCGCGCAGCCCTCGCGCAGCCTCAGCCCTCCACCCACTCCCGCGGCTTGAGCATCGCCACCAGCTCCGCCTCGAACGACCCGGGCTCCCACACGGGGGCGTAGTCCCACGCCGCCAGCGGCGGCAGGCTCATCAGCACGCTCTCCACGCGCGCGTTGGTGTGCAACCCGAAATGCGTCCCCCGGTCGTACACGAGGTTGAACTCCACGTACCGCCCGCGCCGCCACAGCTGGAAGTGCCGCTCACGCTCGTTCGTCGGCTCCGCCTTGCGGCGCTCGACGATCGGGCCGTACGCCGTCGCCAGCGAGTGCCCGATGTCCGTCGCGAAGCCGAACATCGCGTCCTCGTCCAGCCCGCTCGCGTCCTCGTCGGGGCGCAGGTGGTCGAAGAACACCCCGCCCACGCCGCGCGCCTCCCCGCCGCGGTGCGGGATCGTGAAGTACTCGTCGCACCACGGCTTGAACCGCCCGAAGAACCCCGCGTGGTGCCGGTCGCAGATCTGCTTTAGCGCGCGGTGGAAGTGCACCGCGTCGGCCGCGTGCGGGTACGTGGGCGTCAGGTCCGTGCCGCCGCCGAACCAGTGGTCCGTGCGCACGCCGTTCGCGTCGGTGAGCTCGAAGTAGCGCACGTTGAGGTGCACCGTCGGCACGCGCGGGCTCCGCGGATGCACCACGAGGCTCACCCCCGCCGCGAAGAAGTCGGTGCTCCCTGCCGCGGCGCCGCGCCCCCCCAGCCGCTGCGCGGCCTGCGCCGGCAGCGTCCCCATCACGATCGAGCGGTTGATCCCCGCCTTCTCGAACACGGCGCCGTCGGTCATCACGCGCGAGTTGCCGCCGCCGCCCCCATCGCGGTCCCAGCGGTCCTCGCGGAAGCGCGCCACGCCGTCCAGGCGCTCGAACAGGGCCGTGAGGAAGTCGTGCACCTCCTCGGCCCACGCGGTCGCGCGCGCGCGCGTCCCGCCGGCGGCGCCGCGCATCGGCGCGGCCCCCGCCGCGTGGGTCACGCCAGCATCGCCGACGACCGGCCGTATGGCACCGGGCTCACCGTCGGCTGCGACGCCGGCGCGGACCACTCGCGCACCGTGTCGATGAACGCGCGCGCGCTCGCCACCGGCGTCTCGGGCAGGATCCCGTGCCCGAGGTTCGCGATGTAGCCGCGCGACCCGAACGCGTCGAGCATCTTCCGCGTCCGGTGCCGCACGAAGTCCGGCGTGCCGAACAGGAGCGACGGATCCAGGTTGCCCTGCAGCGCCACGCGATGCGCCGCGAGCCGCCTCCGCGCGTCGGCCGGCTCCACCTGCCAGTCCACCCCCACCACGTCGCACCCCGAGGCCTCGACGATCTGCTCGAGCGCCCACCCCGCGCCCGGCGCGAACACCGTCACCGGCACCCCCGCCGTCCGTGCGATCGCGCACGAGCGCGCGAGGTAGGGCAGCGCGAACTGCCGGAACTCGGCCGGCGCCAGCGCTCCCGCCCACGAGTCGAACAGCTGCACCGCCTGCGCCCCCGCGCGCACCTGCGCCACGAGGAAGTTGCCGACCACCGTGGCGAGCTTCGACAGCAGCGCGTGGGCCATCTCCGGCGCCTCCACGATCAGCCGCTTGGCCACGTGGAAGTTCTTCGTTCCCTTGCCCTCGATCATGTACGACGCGAGGGTCCACGGCGCGCCCGCGAAGCCGATGAGCGGCACGCGGCCGTCGAGCTCGCGGCGGCAGAGCCGCACGGCGTCGAGCATGTAGCCCAGGTCCTCCTCCACCGCGACCTCGCGCAGGCGCGTCAGGTCGGCCGCGCGACGCAGCGGGTCGGGGAACTGCGGCCCGATCCCCTCGTCCATGTGCAGCTCCATCCCCATCGCCTGCGGCACGACGAGGATGTCGCTGAAGATGATCGCGGCGTCCACCTTGAGCAGCTCGACGGGCTGGAGCGTCACCTCGACGGCGAGCTCCGGGGTGCGGCACATCGTGAGGAAGTCGGCCTTGGCGCGCACCGCGCGATACTGCGGCAGGTAGCGGCCGGCCTGCCGCATCATCCACACCGGCGGCCGCTCGGTGGACTCACCGCGGGCGGCGCGCAGGAACAGGTCGTTCTTCAGCGGGGAACCGGACGACGGCGTCGACGTGCCGCTCACCTCAGGCTCCCTGGGCGTGCGGCACGCTGTCCAGCGCGGTCGGCGTCGGCGGGTGCGCGCGGGTGCGACTCGCGTGGCGCACGCCGTGCTCGGCGAAGAGCTGGTCCATCGTGAGCATCAGGTCGTCGAGCGACTCGCCGCGCTGGATCGCGTTCTTGAGCGCCGACATCGGGCGCGCGAGCAGCTTGGCCACGATCCGGTCGGCGGTGCGCTCGGCCACGGCGGAGTCGCCGGCGGCGAACTCCACCTCGCGGCGCGCCACTTCGACGAGGGCGTCGTGCAGCGGGCGGATCACCGCGCGCGCCGCGGCCGCCGACGACCACTCCATGAAGTGGCGGAGCTCCTCCTCGACGATCGCGTTCGCGAGCGGCACCGCGGCGCGGCGCGCCTCCTCGGCGGCCACGATCGGCAGGTGCAGCTTGTCGAGGTCCACGAGCGAGATCCCCTCGATCTCGCGCACGGCGGGCTCGATGTTGCGCGGCACCGAGAGGTCCACGAGCATCAGCGGATAGCCCGCCGTGCCGCAGTTCTCGCGGCAGGTGCGGAGCAGGGCGGCCTGCACCAGCGGCGCCTCCGCCCCCGTCGCCACGATCGCGGCGTCGGCCATCGCGAGCTCGAGGTGCAGCGTGTCCCACGCCGCGGCGCGCCCACCGACGGCGTTGGCCAGCTCGACGGCGCGGCTCATCGTGCGGTTGAGCAGCACCACGTCCTGCGCGCCGAGCTTCTTCAGCTGGCGCGCCGTGCGCTCGCCCGTCTTGCCGCACCCGACGACCACCACGCGCGCGTGCGCGAGCGAGCCGAACCGGTGGAGCGCCATGGCCGCCGCTTCCGCCCCGATCGAGTTGCGACCGGCCGACAGCGACGTCTCGGTGGCGACGCGCTTGCCCGTGCGGAGCGCCGTCTCGATCAGGCGATGCAGCACCGGGCCGGCTGTGCCGCGCCCGTTCGCGAGGCGGTAGGCCGTCTTCAGCTGGCCGAGGATCTGGCCGTCGCCCAGCACCTGCGACTCGAGTCCCGCGGCCACGCGCAGGATGTGCCGCGCCACGTCGATCCCGCTCCGGCGGCGCGCGATGCCCATCAGGGCGCGCGCATCCTTCCGGTTGCCGACCCACCGGCGCACGAGCGCCTGCGTCAAATGTTCCACGGAGTCCGCGCCGCCATCCTCCACCCAGGCATAGACCTCGGTGCGGTTGCACGTCGAGATCAGCGCGAGTTCCTGCATGGACTCGTCGCGCGCCGCCCCGTACAACGCCTCGATCCGTTCCGCCGACAGGTGGAAACGCTCGCGCGTCGCGACGTCGGCAGAATGGAAGTCGACTGCGATCGAAATCAGCATCGATTCCTGCGGATCGGGGGAGAGGAGGGGCCTACCTAAACGGACGGCGCACCGCCCACAAAGGTGTCATGCCGGCAGGACACCCGCTAGGTGTCCCAGGTTTTTCATGAAGATCCTGAGATGGGCCAGCGGACGGGCTCGAATCAAGCGTTTACGCATGTACGCCTCGAAGGTCAAGCTCTGCACGTCCGGGTCGCGGCAGATCGCCACGAACCGTTCGCGCCGGTTGTCGTTCGAGTACCAGAAGCGCTGCATGATGTCGAGCACCCAGAACACCTGGCCATGCTCCCGCATGAAGCGCCGGCGCGCCTCCTTGAGAACGCGCGCATCGCCCGAAAGCTGGGCGCGCGCCACCGCCTCCGCTGCCCGGCGTCCCCCGGTCATCGCGTAGAAGATTCCCTCTCCCGACGCCGGTGCGACGACCCCCGCCGCGTCGCCCGCCAGGACCACGTCGCGGCCGTTGTCCCAGCGCGGCAGCGGCTTGAGCGGGATCGGCGCCCCTTCGCAGCGCACCGTTTCCACGTCGGTGAACCCCATCTCCTCACGCAGCGTCGCCACCGCGTCGCGCAGCTTGAACCCCTGCTGCATGCTCCCCGTGCCGATGGACGTCACGTCACCGTGGGGAAAGACCCACGCGTAGAAGTCGGGCGAGAGCCGCCCGTCGTAGTACACGTCCGCGCGCGCGTGGCCGAACGCCTCGCTGTCGCGGCCCGGCGACTTCACGATCTCGTGGTACGCGAACACGTGCGCGCCCTTGGCGGCCGCATCAGGCAGTTCCTGGCGCGCGACCTTCGACAGCGCGCCGTCCGCGCCCACGATCCAGCGCGCGCGCACCGCCTCCATCTCGCCCGCGCGCGAGCGGCCGCTCACGAAGTGCACGGTCGCGCGGCCATCGGCCTCGCGCGTCACCT
>JACQES010000208.1 GCA_016200495.1 Gemmatimonadota bacterium | reverse complement strand
GATCCGTCGGCTCCTCCACGGCCAGGGGCTCGCGGGTCGCGCGCCCCGGCGCGCCGGGTCCGGGGCGTTCGTGCGCGAGCGCCGTCGCCGGGTGGCTGGTGGACGGGGCCGCCTGCGTCGGCAGACGCGGACGGTACACGGTGGGTTTGAGCTGATGATTCGTGAACATGGTGCGCTCCTAGCCGGCGCGCGGGCGTCCTGCCGTCGCGGGGCTGGTTGGGGGGAAAAAAAGACACGCCGTCACCACAAGGGTGACGGCGCGTCGAGAACGCGACCGGCGGAGGTGGCGCCTTAGGCGGCGCTCGTCACTCCGGCCGGCGCGGGATACACGCTGACCTTGTAGCGGGACTTGCTCTTGTGCTCGAACTTCACGACACCGTCGATGAGGGCGTAAATCGTGTAGTCGGTGCCGAGCCCGACGTTGTTGCCCGGGTGCCACTTCGTGCCGCACTGGCGGACGAGGATGTTCCCGGCGCGCACGACCTCACCGCCGTACTTCTTGATGCCGCGGTACTTCGGATTGGAGTCGCGCCCGTTGCGCGACGAGCCTACGCCTTTCTTGTGTGCCATGGGAGTCTCCGCGGGCTCAGCCGAGGGTGATCTGCTTGATGCGGACTTCGGTGAAGCCCTGCCGGTGCCCCTGCTTGCGGGCGTAGTTCTTCCGGCGCTTGAACTTGAAGACGACGATCTTGTCGCCGAGCCCCTGCTTGATGATCTCGGCCGTGACCTTGGCGCCGCTCAGGGTCGGGACCCCGGCGCGCACGTTGGTGCCGTCGGAGCCGAGGAGGACCTCGTTGAACTCGACCGCGGTGCCGGCGTCGCCGGGAAGGCTCGGAATCCGCAGGGACTTGCCCGGCTCAACCTTGTACTGCTTGCCGCCGGTGCGGATGATGGCGTAGCTCATGGGAACTGCCCTGAAGAAGGGTGTCGAAGGAAGCCCAGAAACGTACGCGGACGTGGGCCCCATATCAAGGGGGGCCATGGGGTTAGCCGCGGGCGGGCCCAGACGACGAGGGGGCGGCCGCCTGGCCGCCCCCTCGCGTCGTCCGACCGGATCGCCGTCAGGCGACCGCGTACTGTTGGGTCACGTCCCGCATGGCTCCCTTCACCACGATCTTGAACTCGTCGGGGTTGAGCAGCGGATCGTCGCGCAACTCGACCGTGAATCCGGCGGCCTTCTCCAGCTTCTTGGCCAGGTCCTGCTCCTGCTCGAGCACGTAGAGGGCCACGTCGGGGTGCAGGCGCACGATCAGCGGGTCGCGGCGCCCCTCGACGGCGACGCGCTTGACCGACCGTTCGACGCGCCGCACGACCGTCTCGGGGGTGAAGATGCGCCCGGTGCCGTGGCAGGTCGGGCACGGCTCGGTCATCTGCTGCAGGTGGCTCTGCCGGACGCGCTGGCGCGTCATCTCGATGAGCCCGAGGTCGCTCACCGCGAACGCCTTGGTGCGGGCGCGATCGCGCGACAGGTGCATCCGCAGCTCCTGCAGCACCCGGTCGCGGTTCTGCCGCGTCTCCATGTCGATGAAGTCGCAGACGATGATGCCGCCCACGTCGCGCAGCCGGAGCTGGCGGGCGACTTCGCGGGCCGCCTCCATGTTGGTGCGGAGCACCGTCTTCTCCGGATCCTTCTTGCCGGTGTAGCGCCCCGAGTTCACGTCGATGGAGACGAGCGCCTCGGTCGGCTCGATGATCAGGTAGCCGCCCGACGGGAGGTCGCACCGCCGCTTGAACAGGTCGCGGATCTCGGGCTCGATCTCCGCCTTGTCGAAGAGGGGGACCGGGTCCTCGTGGAGCCGCACGCGCTCGAGCAGCTCGGGCGCGATCCCCTTGAGGTACTCGGTGATCTCGTTGTACACCTGCTTCGAGTCCACCGTGACCAGCTCCACCTTGGTGCTGAACACGTCGCGCATGAGCGAGCGCGTGAGCGAGGTCTCGCGGTGGATCAGCGCGGGGGCGCGCACGAACCGCTTCTTCTTGTTGATGCGCTGCCACTGGCCGATGAGCGTGGTCAGCTCGCGCTCGAAGGTCTCCTTGGTGACCTCCTCGCCGACCGTGCGGACGATGACGCCGCCGGCATCCTTGGGGAGCACGGCCTGCACCATCTCGCGGAGCCGGGCGCGCACGGCCTTCTCGCCGATCTTGCGGCTCACGCCCACGCGCCGAGGCGCGAACGGCATGTAGACGAGGAAGCGGCCCGCGAGCGAGACCTGCGCCGTCACGCGCGGCCCCTTGGTGCTGATGGGCTCCTTGGTGACCTGGACGATCACCTCCTGCCCCTTCTTGAGCATCTCCTGGATGGGCGGCGCCTTGGCGCGTCCGCGACGGCCGCGGCCGCCCCCGCCCTTCCCGTCCTTGCCGGGCTCCTTCGCGTCCTTGCCGTCCTTGCCGTCCTTGGCCGCGGCGCCGTCCTTCCGGTCGCCGCGGGGCTCGGCGCCCTCGGTCGCGTCCTGCGGGTCCTCGCCCTCGGCTTCGTCGTCGTCGCCCTCGTCGTCGTCATCCTCGTCGCCGCCATCGTCGAAGACGAGGTCGGAGGCGTGGAGGAAGGCGCTCTTCTCGGTGCCGATGGTGACGAAGGCGGCCATCAGGCCGGGCTGGACCGCCTCGACTCGTCCGACGTAGATGTCGCCGACCATGCGGCGGGCGTCGGGCCGTTCGACGAGCAGCTCGCTGAGCTGCCCATCCTCGATGATCGCCACGCGCGTCTCGCGCGCCGAGGCGTTGATCAGGATTTCGCGCTTCATCCTCTCCGGCACACGGCCGCCCGGCGACTCGATCGGGCGGGTGCGTCGGTCCTGCGCAAAGGGGGAAAGCGAGGGCGCCCACTGCGGCGTTCCCGCTCGATGTCTTCACTGCCGGCGGCCGGGTGGGCCATCGGTCCGCTCTTGTCCGACCCGCCCTCCGCCGCGGCGTGGTGCCCCGGGGCCCGGGGTGGCAAGACGCGCTCGAGGGGGCGGCAGGCCGCCGGTGGTGAGCGCGATGGGTGGGCACCGGTGAGGGTGCCGCACATGACCTGGAGCCGAAAGCGCGAGGCGTCTGCCGGGCGGTCACGGCGTCGTGGGCCGCGTCGGCGTTGCCTCATGGTGCACCGTCCCGCGAGTCGCTCGGGGGGCGGCACACCGGTTACGAGTATCTCACGTCTGAACAGTTAAGGGCGCTGCGGCGGTTCCGCAATGGCTGCAACGATTTACGGCCGCCCCGCCGCGAGGCGGGACGGCCGCGGATCGTGCGAGGCCTTGCACGGGAGGCAGGCCCCCTCGGCGCGGGCCTCAGTCGGCCAGTTCGCGCAGGATGTGACGCGCGATGACGAGGCGCTGGATCTCGCTCGTCCCCTCGCCGATCTCGCAGATCTTCGCGTCGCGGAACATGCGCTCGACCGGGTAGTCCTTGGTGTAGCCGTAGCCGCCGTGCACCTGGATGGCCTTCGTGGTGGCGCGCATCGCGAGCTCGGAGCAGAAGAGCTTCGCGATGGCGGCTTCCTTGGCGAACGGCCGCCCATGCTGCGCCAGCCACGCGGCATGGAACATGAGGTGGCGACCCGCCTCGATCTCCGTGGCCATGTCGGAGAGCTGGAACTGGATCCCCTGGAACCCCGCGATCGCCTGGCCGAACTGCTTGCGCACCGACGCGTACTTGACCGACGCATCGAACGCGCCTTCGGCCAACCCGAGCGAGAGCGCCGCGAGCCCGATGCGCCCCGCGTCGAGCGTGCGCATGAAGTTCACGAACCCCATCCCTTCCTCGCCGAGGCGGTTCTCGACCGGCACCTCGACGTCCTCGAAGATCAACTCGCGCGTGTCGCTCGCGCGCCAGCCGAGCTTGTCTTCCTTCTTGCCGGCGCGGAACCCCTTGAGCGTGGGCAGCGACGCGTCGTGGCAGACGCCCGCCGCCTTCGCGGCCGCGAGGTCCACGGTCTCCTTGGTGAGGATGAACGAGCTGATCCCCTTGGTGCCCTTGCCCGGGTCGGTGACCGCGGTGACGACGAAGACCTCGCCGACGCCCGCGTGCGTGATGAACCGCTTGGTCCCGTTGAGCACGTAGTGCCCGTTCTTGCGCACGGCCGTGGTCTGCGTGCCGCCCGCATCGGAGCCGGCGCCCGGCTCGGTGAGGCCGAAGCCGCCGAGCACGCTGCCGGAAGCGAGCTTGGGCACGTAGCGGCGCTTCTGCTCGTCGGAGCCGAAGTAGACGATGGGGCTGGTGCCGAGCGTGGTGTGGGCGGAGACGGTGATGGAATGCGAGGCGCAGACCTTGGCGAGCTCGTGGATCGTGATCATGTACGCGATCATGTCGAGCCCGGCGCCCCCCATCTCCTCGGGCCACGGCACGCCGAGGAGGCCCAGGTCTCCCATGCGCTTGATCGTGGGCCAGGGGAACTCGCTGGACGCGTCATACTGCGCGGCGATCGGGGCGATCTCGGTCTGGGCGAAGGCGCGCACCATCTCGCGGACCGCGAGGTGCTGTTCGCCGAAGTACAAGCTGTCGTCCATGGGTGTGTCAGGGGGTAAAGCCGCGCGGCATGCACAGCACCGGAATATCACGGGCGGGTCGTGATCCGGGCAACGCTCAACGCACGGGCGCGAAGAAGGGTTGACCGAACAGACGCCGCGTGCCGGTCCGACACGGTGCGTGCGCACGCGGACGCCGGCGGCGCGCGCGCCGCCGGCGGCGGATGTGCGCTACCGTCCCTCGCGCGCCTTGCGCACCGTCTCGCGCAGGTCGGCGCGCAGCGCCTCGCCGTCGAAGACGATCCCCTTCTTGATGATGAACTTGACCCCGCCCTTGTGCACCATCTTGTTCCCCTCCGCGACCTCGACACCCGTGGCGTACAGGACCTTGAAGTTGTGGAGCGGGTTCGCGTCGACGATGAGCAGGTCGGCATCGAAGCCGACGCGCACGACGCCGGTGGACGTGAGGCCGAGGGCCTGCGCGCCGTTGTAGGTCGCGTTGCGGATGACCTCGAGCGGGGTGAATCCCGCCTCCTGCTGCATCTCCAGCTCGCGGATGGTGCAGAAGCCGTAGAGCTGCCAGATGAAGCCCGCGTCGGAGCCCACCGTGACGTTGCCGCCGCGGCGCGAGTACTCGCGCACCCACTTCATCCAGATCTGGTAGTTGTTGCGCCACCGGACCTCGTCGGCGGTGGTCCAGTCGAAGAAGTACGATCCGTGCCGCGCCGGGTCGGCCTCGAAGTGCTCGAGCATCTGCGGCAGCGCGTAGTCGTGCATCCACGGCTGGTTGCGCGCGCGCGTGATGTCGCGGTTGGCGTCGTAGATGGCGAAGGTCGGGTCCCAGGTGACCTTGTGCGCGATCATCGTGTCGAGCACGGCCGACAGGCGCGCCGGATCGGCCTGGCGCCAGAGGTCGCCGGCCCAGCGGAAGCGATCGAGCTCGTTGTCGTAGTTGTACGTCTCGGGCCAGTCCTGCCGCCCGCCGATCGCGGCATCGGGAATCCCGTACCAGTGCTCGATCGAGCGCACGCCGAGCCGGGCGGCGTCGAGCGCGTTGTTGTACTGGATCTTCATGTCGGTCGCGATGGGCAGCCCCTGGATGCGCGCCTCGTCGGCGATCGCGGTCCAGACGTCGGGCGGGTTCACGAACACCTTGAGCCCCTGCGCCCCCTTGGCCTTGAGCGACCGGATGAGGGTGCGAGCCTCGGCCGCGGACGTGGCGCCGGCGGTGGCGTAGGGGATGATGGTCGGCGCGTTGATCCGGTTCTCGTCGGAGAGCTTCGCGTGGGCGACCACCGTGTCGAGGCCGTCCATCGAGCCCGGCTCGCGGACGGTGGTGATGCCGTGCGCAAGCCAGAGCTTGTAGACGTAGTC
>JACQES010000212.1 GCA_016200495.1 Gemmatimonadota bacterium | reverse complement strand
GCGGCAAGCGCGCCACCGGCGGCGACCTGGACCACGGTTTCTTCTTCCAGCCGACCATCGTGGCCGGGGTGCAGCGCACGCACCGCCTCGCGCGCGAGGAGGTCTTCGGGCCGGTCCTCGCGGTCATTCGCGTCAACGACGCCGACGAGGCGTTCGCGATCAACAACGAGGTCGCCTACGGCCTGTCCTCGTCCGTGTACACGCGCGACGTCAACACCGCCTTCCGCGCGCTCACGCTCCTCGACAACGGCATCACCTACATCAACGCCCCCACGATCGGCGCCGAGGCGCACCTCCCCTTCGGCGGCGTGAAGGCCACCGGCAACGGGCATCGCGAGGGCGGCTGGGAGGTCTACGAGTTCTACTCGGAGACCAAGGTCGGATACGTGGACTTCTCCGGCCGCCTCCAGCGCGCGCAGATCGACAACTATCCCGCGCCCGCCGCCTCGTGAAGTCCTCGTCGCCCCGCTTGCATTTGGCACCCGCCCCGGATTCAATTGAATGCGGGCCCCGGCGTGATGCGCGGGGTGTGCCGCCTTCCCCAATCCGCGCATGAGCGACGTGAGCGCCCCAGAGCAGCGCCCGGTGATCACCGAGGAGCAGCGCGCGGCCGTGCTGGAGCGGGTCAACCGCCCGCGCTGGCGCGTCTGGCGGGGCGTGGTCGAGTGGGCCAAGAGCTTCCAGATCGCGATCTTGCTCGCGCTCTTCGTGAAGGCGTTCTTCGTGGACACCTTCAAGATCCCCACCGGCAGCATGGAGCACACGATCCTCGTCGGGGACTTCGTGCTCGTCAACAAGCTCGCCTACGGGGCCGAGGTGCCGTTCACCGGCAGGCGCCTCCCCGCCATGCGCACCCCCAAGCGCGGCGAGGTGATCGTCTTCCTGTACCCGGAAGACCCGACCAAGAACTACGTCAAGCGGCTCGTCGGCCTCCCGGGCGACACCGTCGCGATGCGGCGCGGCCAGCTCGTGGTCAACGGCATCCGCGAGCACGGCGCGTACATCGAGCACACGATGCCGTGGGACGACCGCGGCGCCGAGGAATTCCAGTGGCAGCGCCCGTACCTCGCGCTCGACTCCGTCGCCGCGCACCGCTACCACCCCACGCGCGACAACTGGGGCCCGCTCGTCGTGCCGCCGCAGCACATGTTCGTGCTGGGGGACAATCGCGACAACTCGTCCGACAGCCGGTACTGGGGATTCGTCGCCGACTCCTTGCTGCGCGGCGCGCCCCTCTTCGTATACTACAGTTACCAGCCCGACTCGACGCGCCCGTTCGCCTGGCTCACCGGCATCCGGTGGGACCGGCTCGGCGAGCGCATCGAGTGACGACATCGCGCGATCCGGATGCCCACCCGCCACGAGCCGGCATGACCAGCCCGATCCCCGAGGAGCCGATGGAAGAAGGCGCGGCCACGCCGCCGCCTCCCCCCGCGCGTCGTCGCACCCTGCGACGCTCGGGCTTCGAGGAAGGCTCGCTCGACCAGTACCTCCGCGACATCAGCGCCTATCCGCTGATCTCCCGCGACGAGGAAGTGCGCCTCGCGCAGCGGATCCGCGCCGCCGACCAGGAGGCGCTCGACAAGCTGGTCCGCTCCAACCTCCGCTTCGTCGTCTCCGTCGCCAAGAAGTACCAGAACCAGGGCGTCTCGCTCTCCGACCTGATCAACGAGGGGAACCTCGGCCTGATCCGCGCCGCCCACAAGTTCGACGAGACCAAGGGGATCAAGTTCATCTCCTACGCCGTGTGGTGGATCCGCCAGGCGATCCTCCAGGCCCTGGCCGAGCAGTCGCGCATCGTGCGCGTCCCGCTCAACCGCGCCGGCGCGCTCCACCGCATCGGCAAGCGCGCCAATTCGCTCCTCCAGGAACTCGGCCGCGAGGCCACGCACGCCGAGATCGCCGAGGGGATGGACATCTCCGTCGAGGAAGTCGCCAAGACGATGTCCATCTCGCAGGCGCACCTCTCCCTCGACGCGCCCCTCACCCCGGGCGAGGACAACAAGCTCCTCGACTACCTGCCCGACAACCTCAACCCGACGCCGGACGAGCAGACCTTCGAGAAGGCGCTCACCGAGTCGATCGAGGAGGCGCTCGCGTCGCTCAAGGAACGCGAGGCCAAGATCCTCCGCCTCTACTTCGGCCTCGATGGCGCCGAACCGATGACCCTCGAGGAGATCGGCTCCCGCCTCGGCATCACCCGCGAGCGCGTGCGCCAGATCAAGGAGAAGGCGCTCTCGCGCCTCCGCCACGTCAGCCGCGCCCGCGCCCTCGAGTCGTTCCTCGGCTGAGCGCGCCTTCCCTCCGATGGCCCAACAGAACTCGTTCGACGTCACCACCGGCGTGGACCTCCAGGAGGTCGACAACGCCGTGAACCAGGCGCAGAAGGAAGTCGCGCAGCGCTACGACTTCAAGGGCGCCACGGCCACCATCGAGTTCAAGCGCGCCGAGGGGCTCCTCCTCCTCCACGCCGACTCGGACTTCCGAATGCAGCAGCTGTGGGACGTCGTGCAGACCAAGCTGATCAAGCGCCAGGTGCCGGTGAAGAATCTCGACGTGGGCGAGGTGAAGCCCGCCGGCGGCGACACCGTGCGCCGCGAGATCAAGCTCAAGATGGCGCTCGATGCCGAGACCGCGAAGAAGGTCGCGGCCGCCATCAAGGAGGCGAAGATGAGGAAGGTCCAGGCCTCCATCCAGGGCGACCAGGTGCGCGTGGCCGGCCCCGATCGCGACGACCTGCAGCAGGCAATGGCGATGCTGCGCGCCACCGACTTCGGCGTCGAGCTCAAGTTCGGCAACTACCGGTAGCGCGCATGCTCCGCCGCTGCCGCCGCTTTGCCGTGCTCGCCCTGCTCGCGCAGGCGAGCGCGGTCGGTGCGCGCGCGATGGGCGGCGGGTGCGAGCGGCCGTGCGCCGCCGCGGCGACCGCCGAGCGGCCCGCGGGTGACGCGCCGAGCGCCGCCGCGCGCATGGCGGGCAAGCCGATGTCCGGCATGCGCATGACCGATCACGACGACGAAGCGCGGCCGGAGGCGTCCGCGGCGGCGCAAGCGTCGTCCGCCGCGACCCCATCCGATGCCGCTCCCCACTCGTCGCACGAGGGCGCGGCACCCGACGCGTGCCCCCTGGGCGCCGCCTGTGCCGCTCCCGCCGTGCCCGTCGTCGGCACGGTCGCGCCGATCGCGAACGGCGCCCCGTCCGCTGCGCCCCTCGCGCGCAACCTCCGCGTGCCGGCCTCCGACACGCGCTCGCCCGACGCCCCGCCTCCACGAGCCTGAGCTCGTGCCAACGTCCCGCCACCAGCGGCGGGGCGAACGGGCGCGTCTCGGCTGCCTCGGCCGGCGCGCGATTTCGGACAACACGATGCCGGACCATCCGCCGCGACTCGGCGATGCTCACCACGCGCGCACCTCGCGCGTCGTCCTCGCACGCGTCGCCTTCGCGCTCTCAGCGTTCGCGTGGCTCATCCCGCGTGCCCCCGCGCACGCCCAGGAACCCGTCGGCGTCGTCATCGTGCACGTGACCGCCGCCGGACGCGCCCTCCCGGGCGCCACGGTGCGCTCCGGTCGCACGGGCGCGCGCACCGATACCTCGGGCACCGCGCGACTCGCCCTCGCCACCGGCCGCACGCGCGTGCAGGTGCGCAACATCGGGTTCCGCCCCGAAACGGTGTTCGTGGACGTCGTCGCCGAGCGCTCCGCCGACGTGCGCGTCGCGCTGCGCTCGGCCTCCGAACTCGCGGCCGAGCGCGCGGCCATGGCCGACATGCCCGGCATGGAGGCGATGCCCGCCATGGCGCAGATGGGCGAGGTGCGCGTCACCGCCACGCGCTCCGAGCGGCGCGTGGACGAGGAACCGTTGCGCGTCGAGGTGATGGAGGGCGACATGCTCGCCGAACAGACCCAGATGCGCCCGCGGGACATCACGATGATGCTCGCGGAGATGGGCGGCGTGCGCATGCAGCAGACCTCGGGCTCGCTCGGCGGCACGCGCCTCCGCATCAACGGCCTGCGCGGCCAGTACAGCGGCATGGTCTTCGACGGCCTGCCGCTCTTCGGTGCTTCCCCCGACGGCTTCAGCTACCTCCAGGTGGCGCCGCTCGACCTGCGCCAGGTCGAGGTCATCAAGGGTGCGGCGACCGCGCTCTACGGACCGTCCGCGCTGGGCGGCGTGCTCAACCTCGTGTCGCGTCGTCCCGACGACCGGCAGGAGCTGCTCGTGGACTACACCACGCGCGGCGGCAGCGACGTCGCCTACTGGAAGGGCGTCAACCTCTCGGATGGGTGGGGCTGGTCGCTCGCGGCCGACGCGCATCGCCAGCCCGGGCACGACGAGGACGGCGATGGCTGGGCCGACTTCCCGTCGGTCGCGCGCATGACCGTGCGCCCGCGCCTGCATCACGAGGCCGCCGGAGGCGCCGCGCTCTACGCCACCCTCGGCGTCACCGCCGAGGACCGTGCCGGCGGCTTCCTCTCCGCGCCCGCCGGGGCGTACACCGAGACGATGCACACCGCGCGCGTGGACGCCGGCCTCGACTGGCACCAGCCGATCGACGACTCCACGCACCTCGTGATCAAGGCGAGCATCGCCGAGAACCGCCGCGACCAGGTGTTCGGCACCGTGAACGATCGCCGCCGGCGGCTCACCGCCTACACCGAGGTCGCCTGGTCGGCGCAGCGCGGCAGCACCGAGTGGGTGCTCGGCGCCGCGTGGCAGCACGACGAACTCCGCGCCACCGACGCGCCCGCGCTCGGCTTCGCCTTCGACGCCCCCGCGCTCATCGCGCAGCACACGTGGACCCCGGGCGGACCGTTCGCCACGCAGGTGAGCGCGCGCTGCGACGCGCACAACCAGTACGGACTCCTCTGTTCGCCGCGCGGTTCGGTGCTCTGGAAGCCCGTGACGGGCTTCAACGCGCGCCTCTCCGCCGGCGAGGGTTGGTTCGCGCCCACGCCGCTCACCGACGAGAGCGATGCGATCGGCCTCGCGCGCATCGATCCCGCCACCGTGCTCGCCGAACGCGCGCGCACGCTGTCGCTCGACCTGGGCGGCTCCCCGGCCGGCATGGACGTCAACCTCACGCTGGCGCTCTCGCGCATCGACAACCCCGTGCTGGGCGTGCCGGTCACCGTCGGGGGCGTGGGCAAGCTGCGCTACGTGAATGCGGCCGGGCCCGCCACCACGCGCTCGGTCGAGCTCTTCGCCTCGAAGCGCAGCCGCGCATGGACGGCCACCGCCATGTACGGCTACCTCGACGCGACGTTCATCGATCCCGCCGATGGTGCGCGCAAGGAGGCGATGCTCGTGCCGCGCCACGCGCTGGGCCTCGGGCTCGCGTGGGCCGGCGGCGATGGCGCGCGGGTGAGCCTCGACGCGTTCTACACGGGCGCCCAGCGCCTCGACGCCGATCCGTACCGCACCGAGAGTCCGGCCTACACCTTCCTCTGCCTCCTCTGGACGCAGCCCCTGCGCGCCGGCGTCGAGCTCTGTATCAACGCCGAGAACCTGGCCGACGCACGCCAGACGCGCTTCGACGCGCTCGTGCTCCCGGCGCCCGACGTGCTCGGGCGGCGCACGACGCAGGTCTGGGCCCCGCTCGAGGGGCGCGTGGTGAACTTCGGCGTGCGCGTGTCGTGGTGAGGCGCGCATGGCGGGATTCACGTAGAATTGGGCCATGAGCGAAGCCCGCCTCCGCATCCGTCCCGGCGGCCCCGAGGACGAGGCCGCCGTGCTGACCATCGCCACGCGGCTCTCCGACTTCCCCGTGCCGCCCTGGCGCACCCCCGAGGAGATCTCGCGTGCCGACGACCAGCTGCTGCGCGAGCAGCTCTGGGCCCCGCACGTGGATCGCGTGCTGCTCGTGGCCGAGTTCACGGCGGGCGATCCGCGCGGGTGCGTCATGGTCAGCACGCGCATCGACTACTTCACGCAGCACCCCATCGCGCACGTCGAGGTGCTGGGCGTCATGGCCGGCAGCGAGCACCAGGGCATCGCCTCCGCGCTCATGTCGGCCGCCGAGGAGTGGGCGCGCGCGCGCGGCATGACGCGCATGGGGCTCACGGTGTGGGAAGCGAACCAGCGCGCCCGCCGCTTCTACGACCACCTCGGCTATCGCGCCGAGACGCTGCACTATCTGAAGGAACTCTGACGCCGGGCTGCGACGGCGCGGCCGCATGGTCGCGCCACGACCGTGCGTCACCGCCGCGCAGGCGTTACCGTGCCGACCCGGCCCGCCGACGTGCAGGGCGGGGCATCGCGCCCCCCAGCGGCTCGGCGAGCACCGGGCGCCAGCGCGCCACGAGGTCGCGGAACAGCTCGCCCACCGGCTTGAGCGCGCGCGTGCCCTCGGCGAGCCCGGTGTCTTCCATGACGCGCGGGCCCGCCTGCAACCGCGGCCCGTCCGTGAGCGGCGACCAGCCGAATCCCGCCACGCGCACCCCCGCCGCGCGCAGCGAGAGCACGTCGTCCCACTGCTGCTTGAGCCAGGCCCGCGCGTGGCGCGACGGGGCGTGCGTCTCCGCGCACAGGAGCGGCAGCGCATAGCGCTCGTGCAGGCGCGTCCCCAGGTGCCGGAGGCCGAGGCGCTGCAGCACCGACGTCTCGCGCCCGCCCGAGGTGAGGCGCCGCTCCGCGTCCGGGGCCCACGCCACGCTCAGGATCCGCTCGGCCGCGCGCGCCGGCCGCTTCTCGCGGAAGAAGCGCAGCTCCGCCTCGCTCACGCCCGCCTCGAGCAGCGCCTTGTGGATCGGTTCGCCGAGCGTGGCGCCAAGACAGAGGTCGAGCCCCAGCCAGCGTCGCGCGTTGCGGCGCTCGGCCTCGGCGCGCGCGCCCTCGCCGGCCGCATGCGCGTGCACGGCGGGTGCGCTCATGACGATCGTCGCGTCAGGGCGCTCGGCCACGATCGCCGCCACCGCGAGTTCGTGCGCGCGCGCCATGGTGGTCACCGTGCGCAGGAAGGCGGCATCGCCCGTGCGCGCCTCGTTCCAGCGACCGTCGAACGCGCTCTGTTGCGCCACGTCCACCAGTGCGCGCACCGGCGCGAAGTGCGTCACCCAGGGAAAGCGGCGCGCGAACGCGCGGGCGTAGTCGGCGAAGTGCTCGGGGAAGGCCGGGTCCCCCACCCCCGACATCCAGGCCGGCACGCCGGCATGCGCGAGGTCCGCGATCGGCGTGATCCCGAGCAGGCGGAGCCGCTCCATCGGCTCGGCGCACGTGTCCCAGTCGTAGTGCCCCGGGCTCACGTGCGCGCGGTAGTACGCGGGGCCGTAGAACAGCGCGTCGAGCCCGATCCGGTGCGCGATCGCGAAGTCGTCTTCCCAGCGCGCGTAGTGCCCCGACCGGTCGAGCTGGTCGGCGCGCTCGCCGTTGGCGAGCAACGGGGCGCGAGTATCGATGGCGGACGCGAAGAGGAACGGCATGGGCGGGCGCAAATTGACGATCCACAACGGCGTTGGTCAACGCGCGCGCCGGCTGTGGAAAAGATGTGCAAAACATTTCGTTGCAAGATGATGGCGCAAGGTCACAATTGTGACCGTGACGAGGGATTGGCCCGGCGCCGCTACCCGTCCGTTTCCGCCCGAGGCCGAGTGTTAGCTTTGCGCTCGCGCATGCCTTCCCCCGTCGCCATCGCCTCGTGAAAGTCGGACTCGTCACCCTCGGGTGCGACAAGAACACCGTCGACAGCGAGCGCTACCTCGCGCAGCTGACCGCGCTCGGCGCCGTCGCCGTCGATGACCTCCGCGAGGCGGAGCTGATCATCGTCAACACCTGCGGCTTCATCGACGCGGCCAAGAAGGAGTCGCTCGACGCCATCGTCGATGCGGGCCGCCTCAAGGCCGACGGCCTGCTGCAGGGACTCGTCGCGGTCGGCTGCATGGTCGAGCGCCACAAGGGCGAGCTCGTCGAGGCGCTGCCCGAGGTGGACCTCTTCCTCGGCGCTTCCGAGAGCGACCAGCTGATTCCCGCGCTCCAGAAGCGCGGCCTGGTGGGCGACGTGCCCGTGCTCCATCCGGGCGACCGGCTCCCGGTGAGCGACCGTCCGCACGTGCGCTACCTCAAGGTGAGCGAGGGGTGCGACCACGGCTGCGCCTTCTGCGCGATTCCCCTCATGCGGGGCAAGCACCGCTCGTTCTCGGCCGACGAGGTCGTGCGCGAGGCGCAGCTCCTCGAGATGCAGGGGGCGCGCGAGGTGAACCTGGTGGCGCAGGACCTCGCGCACTACGGGCGCGACGTCCGCGACGGCGTGGGGCTCCCCGAGCTGCTCGAGCGCCTCGTGGCCGAGACCTCGATCCCGTGGTTCCGCCTGCTGTACCTGTACGGGGCGGGGCTCACCCCCAAGCTGCTCGACGTCGTCGCGCGGAACCCGCGCATCGTGCCGTACCTCGACATGCCGGTGCAGCACGGCGCCGACGCGGTGCTCGAGCGCATGCGGCGCCCCGAGCGCGGCCGGTCGATCCGCGATCGCGTGGCCAAGGTGCGCGGCGCCGTGCCCGACGTCACGATCCGCACCACCTGCATCGTCGGCTTTCCCGGCGAGACCGACGCCGACTTCGACCAGCTGCTCCAGCTCCTCGACGACGTGCAGTTCGATCGCGTCGGCGCGTTCACGTACTCCGCGCAGGAGGGGACGCGCGCCTTCGACCTCGACGACGACGTGCCCGACTCTGTGAAGCGCCAGCGCCTCGAGCGGCTGCTCGAGCGCCAGCGCGACATCACCGCCGAACGCTACGAGCGCCACCTCGGGCGCGTGGTGCAGTGCCTCGTCGAGGAAGTCGGCGACGACGGCGCCATCGCGCGCGCCCCCTGGCAGGCCGACGACGTCGACGGCATCGTGCGCCTCGACGCCGAGGCCCCGCCGGGCGCGTTCGTGCGCGCGCGCATCACCGACATCGAGGACGACGTGGACTTCACCGCCGAGCTCCTCGAGGTCACGTCGCCGCCGCCGGCGGCGTTGCCGGCGCGCGCGGAGCGCCGCGCCCTGCCCCTCGCCCCCGCCACCACGCTCGGAGCCTTCGGCCGATGACGTCCCGCCGCACGCAGCGCTCGCACGAGATCATGCACCGCTCCCGCCAGCTCTTTCCCGGCGGGGTCAACTCGCCGGTGCGCGCCTTCGGTGGCGTGGGCGGGGAGCCGTTCGTCGTCGAGCGCGGCAAGGGGGCCCGCATCTGGGACGCCGACGGCAACGAGTACCTCGACTACGTGCTCTCGTGGGGCCCGCTCGTGCTCGGCCACGCGCCGCGCCCGGTGCTCGAGGCGGTGGACCGCGTGATGCAGCAGGGCACCTCGTTCGGCATCCCCACCGGGCTCGAGGTGCAGTTGGCCGAGCGCGTCATCGAGCGCATGCCGCACCTCGAGATGCTCCGCTTCGTCTCGAGCGGCACCGAGGCGACGATGAGCGCGGTACGCGTCGCGCGCGCCAAGACCGGCCGCGACTTCATCCTCAAGTTCGACGGCTGCTACCACGGCCACGCCGACTCGTTCCTCGTGCGCGCGGGCTCGGGGGTCGCCACGCTGGGCCTCCCCAACTCGCCGGGCGTGCCGGCGATGCTGGCGGCGCTCACGCTCACCGCCCCCTTCAACGACCTCGAGGCGACGCGCGCGATCGCGCGGGCGCAGGCCCCGACCCTCGCGGCCATCATCGTCGAGCCCGTCTGCGGCAACTGCGGGTACATCCCGCCCGAGCCGGGCTTCCTCGAGGGGCTCCGCGAGCTCGCCGACGAGACGGGCGCCGTGCTCATCTTCGACGAGGTGATGACCGGCTTCCGCATCGCCTACGGCGGCGCGGTCGAGGCCTTCGGCGTCACGCCGGACCTCACCACGTTCGGCAAGGTCATCGGCGGCGGGCTTCCCGTGGCCGCGTACGGCGGCCGGGCCGAGATCATGAAGCAGGTCGCGCCCGTGGGCTCCGTGTACCAGGCCGGCACGCTCTCCGGCAACCCGCTGGCGATGGCGGCCGGCATCGCCACGCTCGACGCACTCACGCCGTCGGTGCACCGTGGCATCGTGCAGCAGACCGAGCGGCTCGTGGCGGGACTCTCCGCGATCGCGGCGCAGCGCGGCGTGCCGTTCACGGCCGGTCACACCGGCTCGATGTGGGGCTTCTTCTTCCTCGGCCGCAACCCGCGCAACTATGGCGAGGCCAAGGCCGCCGACGTCGCCCTGTTCCGCAGGTTCTTCCACGCGGCGCTCGACCGCGGCGTGTACCTCGCGCCCTCGCAGTTCGAGGCGGCGTTCATGTCGTCGGCGCACGGGGCGCACGAGGTGAACGAAACGCTCGACCGCCTCGACCAGGCGCTGGCCGCCGCGCTGGCGTAGGGCGCGTGCGGGCGCGGTTCGCGGCGGTCCCTGGGCGCACGCGCGCGCTGGCCGCGCGCGCGATCCACTCCGCATTCGTCGTTGGCCTCCTCTGCGCCGCGTTCGCCGCCTGCTCGGGGGGCGTGCCGCGCCCCGAGTCGCCGCAGGCCACGCCGCCGCGCCCGGAGGTCGCGCCCGAGCCGCTCCCGCGCGACTCCATCGGCGCCATCATCGAGCGCGAGGCCGAGCGGAACCGGGCGCGCGACCAGTCGGTCCCGTTCGACGAGGCGCCGGCCGTGCCCGCCGGCCCCGGGGGGCGACGCATCCGCGTCGCGCTCGGCGTCGCCACCGGCGAGACCTCGCTCTCGTCCACGGGGCCGTGGCGCCTCACCGACGACAACGGATCGACGGTGGCCCGCATCGCCACCGACGTCACCTGGCGCATCGAGCAGCGCGGGCAGCGCGTGCGCGCGCTGCAGGGCACGCTCATCACCGCCGCACGTCCCGGCCGCCTCGTGGCCACCCCCGACAATGGCGCCATCCTCCGCTGGGGCGGGCGGCGCTATCGTGGCGCGCTCGAGTTCGTCCCGACGGACACCGGCCTGCTCGTGGTGAACGCCGTGCCGCTCGAGCAGTACCTGCGCGCCGTGGTCGCCGGCGAGATCGGCAAGCGCACCGAGGCCGAGCATGCGGCGGCGGAGGCGCAAGCGGTGGCCGCGCGCAGCTACGCGTGGGTCAAGCTGGGCGGTGGCACGGCGCGCCCGTTCGACGTCGTCACCACCGTGATCGACCAGGTCTACGGCGGCGTCGAGGCGGAGACGCCGGTGGCCGACGCGGCCGTCGAGGCCACGCAGGGGCTCGTGCTGACGTACGGCGGGCGCGTCATCAATGCGCCCTACCATTCGGCCTGCGGTGGCACCACCGCGGAACCCCCGGACGTGTGGCGCTCGGGCACGGAGCCGTTCCTCCGCCGCGTGAGCGACCGGATGCCCGGTAGCACGCGCAGCTGGTGCGACATCGCGCCGCGCTACCGGTGGACCACCACGTTCACGGGCGACGAGGTCGAGCGGCTGGTGGCGCGCTACCTCGCCAACGGCGCGGCGGTGCGCGTGCGCGGCGCGTCGGTCACGGGCCTCACCCCCGGCGGCCGGGCCACGGGCATCGCCTTCGAGACGTCGCGCGGGCGGCTCGAGGCGCGCGGCAACGAGCTCCGCTTCGTGTTGCGGAAGGGCGGGGAGCTGCTCGCGAGCACCTGGGTCGAGCTGGACGTCCGCCCCGGGGCCGACGGCCAGCTCGAGGCGCTGACGGTGCGCGGCCGCGGCTACGGCCACGGTGTCGGGATGTGCCAGTGGGGCGCCATCGGTCGCTCGCGTGCGGGGCAGGACGCGCGCACGATCCTCGCCGCCTATTACCCCGGCACGCAGCTCCGCCGGGTGGACTGAGACGCCCGCCACGCGTCGTCGCCCTGCGGCGCACGCGACGCTAGCTTTCCCGCGATCGGCAGGTCCCACTCGCTCCAGGCACCTCTCCTGACATGAGCGCTTCCCTCCGTCTCGGCATCGTCGGCACCGGCGCCATCGCGCAACTGGCGCACCTGCCCGTCCTCGCCAAGCTGCGCGGCGCCGAACTCGTGGCCGTGTGCGACAACGATGGCGTGAAGGCCCGCGCCCTCGCCGACCGGTTCGGCGTTCCCGACGCCTTCACCGACATCGACGACCTGCTCGAGTTCGACGCGCTCGACGCGGTCGTGATCGCGACGCCCAACCACCTGCATGAGCCGCACGTGCTCGCCGCCCTCTCGCGCGGGGTGCACGTCCTCTGCGAGCGGCCGCTCGCGCTCACCCCCAAGGGGATCGAGCGCATCATCGCCGCCGCGGCGCGCGCCGACCGCAAGGTGGTCGTGGGCAACAACCACCGGTTCCGCGCCGACGTGCAGGCGCTCTCGAGCTTCCTCCGGGGCGGCGAGCTCGGCAAGCTCACCGGCGTGCGCGCGGGCGCGTACCATCCGCCCGCGTCGGTCGAGGGGTGGCGGCGCAACCGGCCCGAGGCGGGCGGCGGCGCCTTCCTCGAGCATGGCTTCACCCAGCTCGACCTCGCGCTCTGGCTCGCCGACTTCCCCGACCCGGTGCGCGTGAGCGCCTACATGGACCGCCCGCGCGGCGCCAAGGCGGTCGAGGAGAGCATGCTCGTCGTGCTCGAGGCCGCGGGCGGCATCACCTGCACCTTCGACATCTCCTGGTCGTACGTGGGCCAGGAGGAGCGCTGGTGGTTCGAGGCGCTCGCGACGCGCGGCTCCGCGCGCCTCGCGCCGCTCCGCGTGGTCAAGGAGCTCAACGGGCGCCCCGTGGACGTCTCGCCCTCCGGGGCCTCCGCGCGCGACAGCGCCACCTTCCAGAGCTACCGCGCGCAGGATGCGCACTTCCTGTCGGTCATCGACGGCACGGTCCCGTACAAGCCGCCCACCGACCAGCTCGTGCTGCATCGCACGCTCGACGCCATCTACAAGGCGGCGAACGAGGAGAAAGAGATCCGCCTGTGATCGCGTTGCGCATCGCGGTCGCGGGGCTGGCCCTGGCCGCCGCGGCCGCCGGCGCGCAGCGTGCGCCGGCCGCAGGGAACCCGTCGCCGGGCGCGGCCGTACCCGCGACGTCGCTCGGCGCGGCCGCACCCGGGACCTCGCCCGGCGCGGGCGGCTCCGCCGACTCGAGCGTCACCGTGGACCTGCTTACCATCGGGCAGGGCGACTTCGTCTTCGAGAAGTTCGGGCACAACGCGATCGTCATCACCGATCGCGTCGCGCGCACCTCGGTCGCGTACAACTGGGGCGTCTTCGACTTCAACCAGCCCAACTTCCTCGGCCGCTTTCTCACCGGCGACACCAAGTACTGGGTCGCCGCCTTCGACACGCGCGCCTCGATCGAGTACTACAAGCAGTCCAACCGAACGCTCGAGCTGCAGCGCCTCGCGCTCACCCCCGCGCAGGTGCTCGCGCTCCGCAACCTGGCCGAGCGCAACCTGCTCGAGGAGAACAAGTACTACCGCTACGACTACTTCCGCGACAACTGCTCCACGCGCGTGCGCGACCTGCTCGACCAGGTGCTGGGCGGCGCGCTCCGCCGCGCCACCGAGGGCACCCCCGGCACGGGCTCCTTCCGCACGCACGTGCAGCGCCTCATCGCCGAGAGTCCCGCCACCTACGCCGGCATCACCATCGCGCTCGGTCGTCGCGCCGACTCCACGCTCTCGCAATGGGACGAGATGTTCATTCCCATGAAGGTGCGCGATCGCGTCCGCGAACTTCGCGTCATGGGCCCCGAAGGCAAGCTGGTGCCGCTCGTCGCCGTGGAGCAGGTCCTCTTCACCGCCACGCGCGAGCCCGAGCGCGCCGCGCCGCCCCAGTGGACCGGGTACTTCTTCGCCATCGGGGCGCTGCTGGCCGCGCTTGTGCTCGCGGCCGCGCGGACCGCGCCGGCCTCGGGGGGAGCCCGACTCGCGCTCCGGCTGGCGGGCACCGGATGGGGCCTCCTCGCCGGATGCATCGGCGTGGTGCTGCTGCTCGCGGCCACCGTCACGCGGCACGTGTACTGGCAGCAGGACGTCTCGCTCGCGCTGCTGCCGCCCACGGGGCTGCTCTTCGCGCCGCTCTGGTGGCGCTGGCTCGGCAAACATCGGCCCGGCCTGCCCACGACGATCGGGCTCGCCGCGTTCCTGCTGCCGCCGGTGTTCGGCACCGCCGCCGCCTTCCTCGACGGTGGGTGGCATGGGGCGCTGCCGGTCATCGCGCTCACCCTGCCGGTGCACGCGGCGTTCGTTGCGGCGATCACGCTCGTCGCCGCGCGCGAACCCGCGCGCGCGCTCCGCTTCAAGGCGGCCTGACGTGCGCGCGATCGGCGTGGACGTCGGAGGCACCTTCACCGACCTCGTGAGTGTCGGCGCCGACGGCGTCGACGAAACGCGCAAGGTCCTCTCCACCCCCGAAGACCAGAGCCGCGGCGTCGAGGCGGCGCTCACGGCGTTGGGCGCCGAGCCGGCGAAGGTGGACCGCGTCGCCCACGGCACCACCGTCGTGACCAACGCGCTCCTCGAGCGGCGCGGCGCGCACGTCGTGCTCTGCGCCACGGCGGGCTTCACCGACCTGCTCGAACTGCGCCGCCAGGAGCGCGCGGCGCTCTACGACCTCGCGCGCCATCATCCCGCCCCCCTCGCCGCCCCCGCCGATGTCGTCGGCGTGGCCGAGCGCATGCGGCCCGAGGGCGTCGGCCTCGCCCTCACCGACGCGGCCATCGCCGACACGGTGGCCGCCGTGCGCGCGCGCAACCCGGAGTCGGTTGCGCTCGCCTTCCTGCACGCGTACGCGCATCCTGCGCACGAGGCCGCGTTGGCCACGGCGCTCCGCGCGGCGCTGCCCGACATCGAGGTGGTGCCGTCGCACGAGGTGCTGCCCGAGATCCGCGAGTACGAGCGCACCTCCACCACCGTGGCCGAGGCGTACGTGCGCCCGCTCGTCGCGCGCTACCTGCGCCGGCTGGGCGATGCGCTGCGAAATGGCGGCTATCCCGCGCCAGGTGTCGTCACGTCCGCAGGTGGCGTGCTGCCGGCCACCGAGGCCGCGCGCCATGGCGCCGCCCTCGCGCTCTCGGGGCCCGCGGGTGGCGTCACGGGCGCCGCGCTGGCCGCGCGCGCCGCGGGCTTCGACCTCGCGCTCTCCATCGACATCGGGGGAACCAGTGCCGACGTCGGCCTCATCGAGGGCGGCGAGCCGCTGGTCGAGCCCGGCGGCGAGGTGGCTGGCGTTCCCATCGCTCTACCGCGGGTGCTCGTGGACACCGTGTCGGCCGGCGGTGGTTCGCTCGCCTGGCGCGATGACGGTGGCGCCTTGCGCGTGGGGCCTCGCTCGGCCGGTGCACGACCCGGCCCCGTCGCCTTCGGCCGCGGTGGCACCGAGCCCACCGTCACCGATGCACACCTCGCGCTCGGCACCATCCATGCGGCGCGCTTCACCGGTGGCGTGCAGCTCGACATTCCGGCCGCGCGCGCGGCCATCACCCGCCTCGCGGCGTCGCTCGGCGCCACGCCGGAGCGCACGGCGCAAGCCATCATCTCCACCGCCGACGCCGAGATGGCGCGTGCGCTGCGTCGCGTGAGCGTCGAGCGCGGCGTGGATCCGCGCCGCGCCGTGCTGGTCGCGTTCGGGGGCGGCGGGCCGCTGCACGCGTGTGCGCTCGCCGATCGCCTCGGGATGAAGCACGTGCTCGTGCCCCCCTGGGCCGGCGTGCTCAGTGCCTTCGGGCTCGCCATCGCCGCCGAGCGGCGCGAGGCGATCGCGAGCGTGATGACCACCACCGATGCGCTCGACGCCGAGGCCATGGCCACGCACCTCACCGCGCTCGCGGCGCGCGTGCAGGACCCCGAGCCCGGCGCCGCGCGCCGGTGGTGGATGCGCGCGCGGTACGTGGGGCAGGGGCACGAGCTCGAGGTGCCCGTGACCCCCGGCGACGACGGCGCGCAGCTGGCCGCGCGCTTCGCCGAGCGGCACCAGCAGCACTACGGCTTCGTGCTCGATGCGCGCGTCGAGTGCGTGAGCTGCCGCCATGCCGCCATCGGCGCCGCCCGTCGCGCCGACTTCGCGCGTCGCGGCCCCTCCACGTGGGATCCGCAGCGCCTCGAGGATGACGGCGGCCCGGTGGAGGCGGTGGTCCGCGGTCCGGCCAGCATCGCGCTCCCCGACGCGACCCTCTACGTGGCGCCCGGGTGGACCGCGCGCGCCCTGCCGACGGGCGGCTGGCTCGTGGAGCGCGCATGATGGTACGCCGTCACGCATCCACCTCCGACCGCCGGGAGTTAGCATGATCGCCGCAACTCCGGAGTTCGATCCGCTCGAGCTCTCCGTCCTCTCCCACGCCGTCGCGATGGTGGCCGAGGAGATGGGCTCGGTGCTCGAGCGCGGCGCCCTCTCGCCCAACATCCGGGAGCGACGCGACGCCTCGTGCGCGCTGTTCGACGCGAGCGGGCGCATGGTGGCGCAGGCCGCGCACATCCCGGTTCACCTGGGAGCGATGCCGGAGTCGGTACGCGCGGTGATGGACCGCCAGCCGCGGCCGGGCGACCTCTTCCTGCTCAACGACCCCGACCACGGCGGCTCGCACCTGCCCGACCTCACGATGGTGCTCCCCATCGACGACGGCGGGGTGATCATCGGCTACGCCGCCGTGCGCGCGCACCACGCCGACGTGGGCGGCATGAGCCCGGGCTCGATGCCGCAGGGCGCCACCGAGATCTACCAGGAGGGGATCGTCGTGCCGCCCGTGCGCCTCGCGCGCAACGGCGTGGTGGACGAGGAACTCCTCGCGCTCGTGCTCGCCAACGTGCGCACGCCGCGCGAGCGGCAGGGCGATCTCGCGGCGCAGCGCGCCGCCTGCGAGGCCGGCGCCGCCGGATGGCGCGCCCTCCGCGCGCGCGAGGGCGCGGCGCGCCTCGACGCCGGCTGCCGCGCGCTCCTCGACTACACCGAGCGCCGCACCCGCGCGCGCCTCGCGCAGCTCGAGGGGCGCACCGCCGAGGGCGAGGATGCACTCGAGGGCGACGGCGTCACCACCGATCCCGTGCCCGTGCGCGTGCGCGCCACCATCCGCGACGCGGGCCTCGAGCTCGACTTCACCGGCACGAGCCCCGCCGTGGCCGGCAACGTGAACTGCCCGTCGGCCGTGGTGCGCGCGGCAGCGGTGTTCGTCGTGCGCACCCTGCTCGACGACGACGTGCCGACCAACGACGGCATCGCCCGCGCGCTCACGCTCGTGATCCCCGCCGGTTCCGCGATCGCCGCGCGCAAGCCGAGCGCCGTGGCGGCCGGCAACGTCGAGATGAGCCAGCGCATCACCGACACGATCTTCCTCGCGCTCGCGCAGGCCGGCATCGAGGTCCCCGCGCAGGGGCAGGGCACCATGAACAACGTCACCCTTGGCGCCCCCGGGTGGACGTTCTACGAGACGCTGGGCGGCGGACAGGGGGCGAGCGCGCACGGCCCCGGCCCGAGCGCGGTGCACGTGGGGATGAGTAACACGCGCAACACGCCGATCGAATCGCTCGAGCGCGCGTACCCACTGAGCGTCGAGACCTACGCGGTGCGGCGCGGCTCCGGGGGCGCCGGCGCCCAGCGCGGCGGCGACGGCATCATCCGCGCCTACCGCGCGCTGGTGCCGTGCACCGCGACGGTCCTCGCCGAGCGGCGCGCCCGCCGCCCGCGCGGCGCGCACGGCGGTGGTGACGCCGAGCCGGGCCGTGCGCTGCTGGGCGAGCGCGTCCTGCCCGCGAAGGTCCGCGTGCCGATGGCGGCGGGCGACGTGCTGCGGATCGAGACGCCGGGGGGCGGGGGATACGGCGCCGCCTGAGCGCCCCGCTCAGCGCGGAATCATGAACTCCGCCGTCGGCGTGCGCCGCCGCACCTCGCCCGGATCCACGAGGTCGAACACCTTCGCCTGGACGAACGCGTCGAGCAGCACCGCGTCGATCATCCCGTCCTTCGCCTCGCTGTGCAGGATGTCGAGCGCGCGCGGCGGCGGCACGGCCCGCTTGTACGGCCGGTCTGTGGCCGTGAGCGCGTCGTAGATGTCCGAGATCGTCATCATGCGCGTCTGCACCGGGATCTCCTCGCCGCGGATCCCGCGCGGGTAGCCGCGTCCGTTCAGCTTCTCGTGGTGGCCGTACGCGATGTTGGGGATCCCGCGCAGCTCGCGCGTCCACGGGATCCGCTCGAGGAACCGGAACGTGTGCGTCACGTGCGACTCGATCTCGCGCCGCTCGCGGTCGTCGAGGTTGCCGCGCTCGATCATCAGGAACTTGATCTCGTGCTCGTCGAGCAGCGGCCGCTCGGTGCCGTCGAAGTCCACGTACGTCTGCGCCCCGACCTCCTGCAGCGCCTGGAAGTTGCGCTCGGCCAGCACCGTCGGCTCGTTGGCCGCGGCGATCGCGTCGAGCCAGCGCTGCAGCTCCGCGCGTCGGAAGACCCGCGTCTCCTCGAGCTGCGCCTGCGCCGCCTCGTAGCGCTCGCGGCCGTGCTGCAACAGGTAATCGGCGCGCTCGCGCTCGTACTGGATGTCGGCCTGCTGCTGCAGGAACGCGAACCGCGCGCGGATCGCCCCCAGGTCCCACTGGTAGAGCTTCTTCTGCTTGACCAGCACCTGCTCGCGCACGCCGACCTTGCCGAAGTCGTGCAGGAGCGCCGCGTAGCGGAGCTCGCGCAGCTCCTCGCGCGAGAACCGGAGGTCGCGGTAGAGCCCCGACGCGCCGCCCGAGTCCACCGCCTGCGCGAGCCCCACCGTGAGCGTCGCCACGCGCCCCGAGTGACCGCTCGTCGTCGGGTCTCGCGCCTCGATCGCCGTCACCGCCGCCTTCACGAACCCCTCGAACAGCCGCTCGATGTCCTCGTACAGGAGCGAGTTCTCGATGGCCACCGCCGCCTGCGACGCGATCGCCGTCACGAGGTCGGCCGTGCGCTGGTCGAAGGGCACCACCTCGCGCTCCGTCACCTCGGCGTCGGTCAGCCGCGCCTCGAAGTCGCGCTTCCGGTTGATGAGCTGCACCACGCCCACGATCTCGTCGCGGTGCGAGCGCATCGGGATCACCAGCATCGACTTGGACCGGTACCCGAACTGCGCGTCGATCGACCGGTTGAAGGTGTAGGCCGAGTCGGGGGGCAGGTCGTACACGTCCGGCAGCATCAGCGGCAGCCCCGTGTCGGCCACGTAGCCCGAGATGCTCGACCGGTTGATCGGCACCGTGAACTCGCGGAAGGGGATGTCCGGGAGCGTGTAGTTCTGCGTGCTCTTGAAGACGAGCGCGTTGGAGCGCGTCCCGTCCGGGAGCCGCTCCACGAGGTAGAGCGATCCGGCGTCGGCGCTTGCCAGCCGCCGCGCCTGCTCGAGGATCATTCCCAGCAGCCGCGACAGGTCGCGCTCGGTCGAGAGCGCGGCGCCGATCCGGGTGAGCTCGGTCAGCTCCTCGTGGCGGTCGGCGGCGTTCTCGCGCGCCATCCGCTCGCTCGCCATCCCCACTGCCTGCCGGAAGGCGCCGCGCAGCACCGTGCCCACCAGCGTCGCCGGCGCGTCGCCGGGCATCCAGCCGCTCAGCCACTCGAGGCCGGGTTCATCGCCGGGCGCGACCTCGCCGG
>JACQES010000004.1 GCA_016200495.1 Gemmatimonadota bacterium | reverse complement strand
TTCCGCGAGGGCGGCCGCGCCGTGGACGGGATCACGGCGCTCAAGGCGCACGGCATGAACCTCGTGCGCCTCCGCCTGTTCCTGTCCCCCAATCATGACGAGGTGCAGGTCAACGACCTGCCGTACACGATCGCGCTGGCGAAGCGCGTCAAGGCGGCGGGCCTCCAGCTCCTGCTCGACTTCCACTATTCGGACGGCTGGGCCGATCCCGCCAAGCAGGTGATGCCCGCGGCGTGGCGCGGGCAGTCCATCGACCAGCTCGAGGCGACGGTCGAGGCGTACACCGCCGACGTGCTGACGCAGTTCCGCGCGGCCGGCATCGTGCCCGAGCTGGTGCAGGTGGGCAACGAGATCGACACCGGCCTCCTCTGGCCGCTGGGCAAGCTCGACCGCAAGAACGATTCGACGGCGGCACACGACCGGTTCGGCCGCCTCATGCGCGCCGGCGTGCGCGGCGTGCGCAAGGCGACGCGGCCGGCCGATCACGTGCGCATCATGGTGCACTTCTCGCAGAGCGCGACGACGGCCTGGTCGAACTGGTTCTACGACATCGTGCGCGACCAGAAGATCCAGTACGACATCATCGGCTTCAGCTACTATCCCGGCTGGCACGGCATGCTCGACGACCTGCGCGCCAACCTCGCGCAGACGGCGAAGCGCTACGACAAGGACGTGATGGTCGTCGAGACCTGGTATCCGTGGAACGCCGGGTGGAGTCCGCCCGCGGACTATCCGAAGGCGTGGACCTTCCCGTTCACGGTGGAGGGGCAGCGCGACTTCACGCGCGCGCTCGCGCAGGCCGTCGCCGACGTGCCGGGTGGCCGCGGCATCGGCGTCGTGTGGTGGTACCCCGAGGCGGTGCGCGTACCGGGCAAGCTCTTCATCTACGGTGACGGCGCGCTCGCGCTCTTCGACTCGGCTGGGCGGGTGTTGCCGGCGGCGGACGCGCTGAGGCGACCCGCCGCGCGCTGAGTACCTCGCGGCATCGCACGCGCAGCGCGCGCGCTCCATCGCCCATCCGCGCCAGCGCGCCTCGCCCGAGCGTGCGATGGGTCGGCGCGCCGTTTCGCGCCATCCTTCGCGGGAATCCCCCACGCCCAGGAGCCCGCATGCCCCGCACCATCGCCCAGCGCACGCCGAGTCGCGTCGCGGACGCGCCGACCGAGACCGTGCGCCTGTTCGCCACCAAGCTCGACCTTCCCGTCCCGATGCGCATCCAGGTCATCGACCTGCTGATGCCCCGCCTCGCCGACGCCCTCGACCTCCAGTCGCAGGCCAAGCAGGCGCACTGGAACGTGAAGGGGCCGTCGTTCATCGCGCTCCACCGCCTCTTCGACGAGGTCGCGACCGCCGCGGGCCTCTACGCCGACCTGATCGCCGAGCGGATCGTGCAGCTGGGCGGCGTGGCCGAGGGGACGGTTCGGATGGTCGCGCCGCGCACGGAGCTCAACGACTATCCCGCCACGCTCGACACGGGCTCGGAGCACGTGGCCGCGCTGTCGGACGTGCTGGCGCAGTTCGGGCACGGCACGCGCACGGGCATCGAGGAGCTGGAGCTGCTCGGCGACAAGGCCGGCGCCGACATCCTCACCGAGGTGACGCGCGGCACGGACCAGTGGCTCTGGTTCGTCGAGGCGCACCAGCAGCACGTGCCGGTCACGAGCTGATGCGCGGGGCGCCGCCGCGTGCGTGGTCGCGCGCGGCGGCGAGCGGGTCGGTCCGTGCTGCAAAGCCCGCGCTAGGAGACGAGCGTCGGGGCGCGGCGCGTTAGCTTCTCGCGATGCACCCCAGAGCGACCGTCCTCGCGTGGAGCTCGGCCGTCGTCGTCGCCGCGAGTGGCACCATCGGCACCGCCACCCTGGCGCAGTCGCCCGAGATGGCGATGCGCGAGTTCGCGAGCACCCAGGTCAAGAAGGGGGTGCGGCCCATCGGCATGGGCGGCGACGGGGCCACGTGGGGCAACTACTCGCTCGTGTACAAGGACGCGGGGACCGCGCTCGTGGACGTCGGGGTCACCTCGTTCGACGGCGGCAACCAGCTCACCTTCACCGCCGTGGGCTTCACCTCGCCCTCGCTCTGGCACGACCTGTCACTCTACGCCATCGCGTTGTCGCAGCACGCGACCGACCTGACCACGACCCTCAACGCCCCGCTCAACGGCGACGCGCAGCTCACGCACGGGAGCGGGGCCGACCAGGGGCTCTTCTTCAAGGCCGCGATGCCGCTGGGCGCCGGCTGGTCTGCCGGCCTCCTCCTCTCGTACGAGCTCTCGCAGTTCGACGCGACGGGCGCCTCGACCGGCGTCGCGGTGCACTACGAGACGCAGTGGCGTCCGTCCGGGGGCTTCGGCGTGACCTGGCAGCAGACGTCGCGCTTCCTCGTCGGCTCGCGGGTCATCCTCAACAGCGACGCCGAGCTCCGGCGCGACGGGACGGTCGAGACGACGGGGATCTCGCACAGCTTCGAGTGGCGCGTGGGTGGCTCGGCGCTGCTCTGGAAGGGCGCGCTCGTGGACGTCGGCAGCACGCGCGTCGCGCGCTCGAGCGGGCTGAGCGGCGCCTCCTCCACGATCCTCAACCCGAACTTCGGGTTCGAGCAGGCGCTGCTCGGCGGCCAGCTGGTCCTGCGCACCGGGCATGACGAGACCGCCAACACGCTCGGGTGCACCGTGCGGCGCGGCAGCCTGCGCGCGGACTTGGCCTACGTGGACGGCCTCGGCCTCGCGCGCGCCG
>JACQES010000211.1 GCA_016200495.1 Gemmatimonadota bacterium | reverse complement strand
TGCGCGAGGCCCGCGAGCAGGTGGCCGCGCGCCTCGACGCGCTCCTGGCGGGCGGCGCGGTGCTGATGCTGCCCACCGTGCCCGACATCGCGCCTGTCCGGGGTGCCCCCGACACGGCCACGGTCGCCTTTCGCGAGCGCGCCTTCCGGATGCTCTGCATCGCGGGGCTCGCGCGCCTGCCGCAGCTCTCGCTCCCCCTCGCCCAACACGACGGCTGTCCGCTCGGCCTCTCGCTCATCGCCGCGCACGGCGAGGACGAACGCCTCCTCGCCATCGCCACCGCGCTCGACGCCGCCTAGGATTACCGCATCCGCATGCCACACGCTTCCGCCACCTGGCGCGATCGCGCCGTCTCGCCGGCCGACGTCGTTGCCCACGTCCGCTCCGGCGACCGGGTCTTCGTCCACGGCTCGTGCGCCACCCCCACGCCGCTGCTCGAGGCGCTGGCGGCGCGCACCGACCTCGAGGGGGTGCGCCTCTACCACCTGCACCTCGACGGCCCGGTCCCGTTCGCCGGGCCCGAGCACGCGGGCCGTCTCACGTCGGTCTCGCTCTTCACCGGCCCCGCGCTGCGCACCCCCGTGGCCGAGGGGCGGGCGGAGTACGTGCCCGTCTTCCTGAGCGACATCCCGGCGCTCTTCTCCTCGGGCGACATTCCGCTCGATGTCGCCCTCGTGCAGCTCTCCCCGCCCGACCGTCACGGGCACTGCACCCTGGGCCCCGCCGTGGACGCCGCGCTCGCCGCCACGGTGCATGCGCGCACCGTGCTGGCCGAGATCAACGCGCAGATGCCGCGCACCGTCGGCAACACCGTCGTGCGCCTCGATCGCGTGCGTGCCTGGGCCGCCACCGACCGTCCGCTCCACGAGCACCCGCCGTCCCACGCCACCGACGTCGAGCTGCGCATCGGCGAGATCATCGCCGGCCTCGTCCCCGACGGCGCCACGCTGCAGATGGGGATCGGCGGCATCCCCGACGCCGCGCTCGCGCGCCTCGGCAACAAGGTCGGCCTCGGCGTCCACACCGAGATGTTCTCCGACGGCCTGATCCCGCTCGTGGAGAACGGCGTCGTGACCAACGAGCACAAGGCCATCCACCGCGGCCGCTCGGTCACGAGCTTCGCCGCCGGCACGCGGCCGCTCTTCGACTTCATCGACGACAACGTGACCGTCGAGTTCCACCCCTGCGACCGCACCAACGACACCGCCCTCATCCGCGAGAACCCGCGCGTCGTCGCCATCAACTCGGCCATCGAGATCGACCTCACCGGGCAGGTCTGCGCCGATTCGATCGGCCACCGCATCTACTCGGGCATCGGCGGCCAGATGGACTTCATGCGCGGCGCCGCGCTGTCGGAGGGCGGCAAGCCGATCATCGCCCTCCCCTCGATGGCCGCCGGCGGCACGATCTCGCGCATCGTGCACGAGCTGAAGCCGGGCGCCGGCGTCGTGACGACGCGCGGCCACGTGCACTGGATCGTCACGGAGTACGGCGCCGTCAACCTGCACGGCCGCACCCTCCGCGAGCGGGCCGAGGCCCTGATCAGCATCGCGCACCCGGACGCGCGCGCCGAGCTCGCGCGAGCCGTCCGGCAGGTGCGTCACTTCAGCGTCGCGTAGCCCGGTGGCGACCGCGCCCGTCGTGCGGCAGGAGGTCCGCGTCGTGACCCTGCTGCGCGGGCTCGCGGCGCTCGCCGTCGGCATCTACCACCTGACCAACATGGACTACCTCTCCGGCACGCTCCTGCGCCGGGCGGGCTCGGTCGGGTGGATGGGCGTCGAGTCGTTCTTCGTCATCTCGGGGTTCGTGATCCCCTACGCGATGGCGACCGCGGGCTACTCGAGCGACCGGTTCGGCAACTTCCTTCTCCGTCGCATCGTCCGCATCGACCCACCGTACCTGGCGTCGATGGCGCTCTGCATGGGGCTGGCCTACGCCTCCGCCGCGTTCCGGCTCGGCAATGCCGCGTGGCCGGACTACTCCGTGGGCCAGGTCCTCGCCAACGTCGGCTACCTCAACAACTTCCTCGGCTACACGCAGATCAACCGCGTCTTCTGGACGCTGGGCATCGAGTTCCAGTACTACATCCTGATCGGCGCCTTCCACGCCGCGATCACGCGCGGGTCGTGGACCGTGACCGGACCCGTGCTCGTGGCCGGCATCGTGCTCGACCGCCTCGTGCAGCAGACGGCGATCCACCCGACCCACGTCATCTCGCACTGGGTGCCGCTCTTCCTCATGGGCATCGCCGTCGCGAGTCACCGCCTCGGCCGCCTCTCGACGAACGGGCTCCTCCTCAAGCTCGCGGTGTTCGCGGCCGCCGCCGTCATCGAGCTGTCCACCGGCATCATGCTCGTGGCGCTGGCCACGGCGCTCCTCATCGCCTTCCTGCCCGACCTCACCAGCGCGCCGCTCGCCTGGCTCGGACGCGTGAGCTACTCGCTCTACCTGGTGCACGTCCCGATCGGCGAGCGCGCCATGAACCTGGTGCAGCGTCTCCATCCGCCCCCCCTCGTGGGATTGCTGGTAGCCCTCGGCGCCACCCTGGCGGCGTCGTGGATCTTCTTCCGGCTCATCGAAGAGCCCGCCCGCCGGTGGGCGTCGGCGGTCGGACGGGGCAAGCCGGTGCCTGGGGCACCCGCCCCGGCCTGACAGGGGGCGCCCTGCGCGAAACGCCCGACCCGGGTCACCGGGCGCCGAGAGACGTGGTGCACCGCGCCCCCGCCCCGGCCGTCGTAGATTGGGGGCATGTCCGAGCTCGCCGTCGCCGCCGCCGCCCACTTCGCGTACATGGTGCACCTCGCCATGCACGGGCACCCGGACAGCGACCTGGCCGAGCCGATGGCCGCGCTTCAGGAGTCGCTCGCCGTGCTCGACGACAGCGGCGTGGACCTGAGCACCGACGGCGTGTACCTGCGCGCCAACCGCACCGAGGTGCCCAACGCGTACGTCGGGGTGAACGACGTGATCACGCGCGCGCACGGCCACGGCCTCTCGTCGCTCTACATCGAGCGCGGCACGAGCAACGACGAGATCCTCCTCGTCGCGCGCGCCCTCGGCGCCGAGCCCGTTCCGGGCGCGGGCGAGGACGCCTTCCGGATGTCCATCATCGGCGTCGATCGCATCATCCCGACCTTCGCGGTCATCCCCAAGGTGGCGCCGCGCCCCACGCGCGCCCTCACCCCCGAGGACTGGGGCAAGGTGACGCCGGCCGAGAACCGCGCGTACGCGGTGTCGTTCATGAACGTCCGCCGCCACACGGGGTCGATCAACCAGCTCTTCGTCCGCATCATGCAGGGCCCGCGCCGCGACGAGCTCCCGGAACTCCTCGAGCAGCTCTTCCTGCGCCTGGGCGACGCGGTCAAGGACGGCGAGAAGGACGTCGTGCTCGAGGTGTTCGAGTTCATCGCCGACCGCATGGACAAGGCCAACGACGACCGCGTCCGCGACCTCTGGGTCCAGCTCGAGCGCCGCATCACCCGGCCGCTCATCCTGGAACCGCTGCTGACCGGCGTCCTCGGCGGCCCCGACCTGCAGCGCCGCACGATCGACATCGCCCGACGCCTCGGCGCCCCCGCCATCGAGCAGCTGCTCGAGATGCTCACCGGAACCGACGTCCGCCGCGAGCGCTCGGCCATCTTCAACGCGCTGCTCAACGTGCGCATCGAGCCCGAGTTCCTGCGTCACCTCATGCACGACGGGCGCTGGTACGTCGTGCGGAACGCGGTGGACCTGGCCGGCAAGGGCGTCCGCCGCGAGCTCGAGCCCGACCTGATCGAGATGACCAGGCACGAGGACGAGCGCGTGCGCCTGGCCGCCCTGCACGGCCTCGCGCGCATGGGCACCCCCAACGCGCTCGCCTGCATCCGGCGCCACCTGCAGGATCCATCGCCGGTGGTGCGCGCCAAGGCCGCCGCGGCGCTGGGCTCGCTCCGCCGCACGATCGCGATGCCGCTCGTCACGGCGCTCCTCGCCGAGGAGCGGAGCACGCAGGTCATCACCGCGCTCAAGGTCGCGCAGGGCATCCACCAGCGGCTCTCGGGCGAGCATCCCGCGCCGCTCGTGGACGAACGGCGGTCGCTCGAGCGGCAGATCACGCGCGCGTAGCGACGCGCGTCGAGCGCGCGAGCACCGGCGCAACGCGGTGCCGCACGTCCGGTTCGCGCGCCACCGCTCGCGGAACCTTGAACCATGCCACCCCCTCGCCAACCGCCGTGCCGCGGCGCATTCTTGCTCGCCGTTTGCCGGCGGTCCCCCGCCCCACGCCGGCCCCGTGCCTCAACGCTGGAGCGCCTACATGACTGCACGCCTCGTCCGCACGCTCGCCTCGCTCGCCATCGCCGTCACCCTGGTCGCCTGCGCGGGCGGCGGTGCGTCCGGCGGTGCGGGCGGCGCCCCCGCCGCCGCCGCCGGTCCGCAGCTGCCCCCCGGCGTCACCGCGTCGATGATCGCCATGGGCGACTCGATCTTCAACAACGCCAGCTGCCAGCGCTGCCACGGCAAGCTCGGCGCCGGCGGGCAGAACGGGCCCGCCCTCAACACCGGCAAGTTCGAGCACGGCTCGGGGTCGCTCGACGACATCATCAAGACGATCACGACGGGCGTGCCGAAGGAAGCGATGAAGGACCAGACGCGTCGCTTCCCGATGCGCGCGCGCGGCGGCGTGCAGCCCGCCCTCACCGACGACCAGGTCAAGGCGGTCGCCGCGTACGTCTGGTCGCTGAGCCACGCGCACTAGGCGCGCGACGGGCGGGCGTGCGCGCGGTTCGCGGCACGCTCGCCCCCGGTCGCGTCAGTCGCCCGTGACCCCGCGGCCGTACGCGTAGCCCACGCCGGCCTGCTCGAGCAGCGCCACGAGGCGCCGGAGCCCGAGCCCCATCACGCTGAAGTAGTCGCCATGGATGCGCTCGACGATCGTCGCGCCCCATCCCTGGATCCCGTACGCGCCGGCCTTGTCCATCGGCTCGCCGGTCGCCACGTACGCGCTGATCTCGGCCAGGGTGAGGTCGCGGAACGTGACCTCCACGCGCTCCACCGCGCTCACCACGCGGCCGCCCGCGGCCACGGCGATGCCCGTGAACACCTCGTGCGTGTGCCCCGAGAGGCGCGAGAGCATCTCGACCGCCTCGCGCACGTCGCCGGGCTTGCCGAGGATCTCGCCGTCCTGCACCACGGTCGTGTCGGCGGCGATCACCACGGCGCCCGCGTGCCGCGCGGCCACGACCGCCGCCTTCTCGCGCGCGAGCCGCTCCACGTATGCATCGGGGCGTTCCTCGCCACGCACCGTCTCGTCCACGTCGGCGGGATCCACCACGTGCGTGATCCCGATGAGCGTGAGCAGCTCGCGGCGGCGCGGTGACTGCGAGGCGAGGACGACAGGCGGCGTGGACATGGTGGCCGTAACTTACGCCGCGTCTCCCGCGAGGTCAGCCGATGCCGCGTCGTTCCCCGTGTCACGCGTTCCTGCTCGTCGTGCTGTGCACGCTCGGCGCGCCAGCGCGGGCACAGCAGGTGAGCGACACCACCTTCGTGCCGGCCTTCACCGGGGCGCCGTGGGCCCCGGGCGCGGGACCGCGGATGCTGCTCGACGAGGCCCACCACAACTTCCACACCGCGACGGGCCGCTACGCGCCGTTCGCGCGCCTCGCGGCGCGCGCCGGCTTCCGCGTGGGCTCGGGGACCGTGCCGCTTTCCGACGCCGCGCTCGCCGGCGTGCGCGTGCTGGTGATCGCCAACGCGCTCCACGAGCGCAACGACGGCGGCCGCTGGTCGCTCCCGACGCCGAGCGCCTTCACCGCCGACGAGATCGCCGCCGTCGTGCGCTTCGTCGAGCGGGGCGGCGGCCTTCTCCTCGTGGCCGATCACATGCCCTTCGCCGGCGCGACCGAGGCGCTCGGCGCCGCCGTGGGCGTCGAGTGGCTCAACGGCTTCGCCTTCGACTCGGCCATGGGCGGGTTGTTCACCCTCAGGCGAGGTGCCCAGCTGCGCGCGCATCCCGTCACCGACGGTGCGCGTCCCGGCACGCGGATCGACTCGCTGCGCATCTTCACCGGCTCGGCACTCCGCCTCCGCGGCGATGGCGAACCGGTGCTCACGTTGCCGCCCGGCGTCACCGTGTGGCTCCCCGATTCCGCCTGGGCCTTTCCGCCATCCACGCGGCGCGTGGATGGCGCCGGGTGGTCCATGGGGATCGCGCGCCGCCTCGGGCGCGGTCGCGTGCTCGCGCTCGGCGAGGCCGCGATGCTGTCGGCACAGGTCTCGGGCGCCGCGCACCGGCCGATGGGCTTCAACGACCCGGCCGCGCCGCAGAACGCGCAGTTCGTCGTCAACGCCCTCGCCTGGCTGGCCTCGGCGCCCGGGGCGCGCGCGCCGCGCTAGCGCTCGAGCATCAGCGTCACGGGCCCGTCGTTCACGAGCTCGACGTCCATCATCGCGCCGAACTGCCCCGTCCCCACGGCGAGCCCCATCGCGCGCAGCTTCGCCACGAACGCCTCGTAGAGCGGGATCGCGTGCTCCGGCCGCGCCGCGTCGATGAAGCTCGGGCGCCGTCCCTTGGCCGCGTCGCCGTAGAGCGTGAACTGCGAGACGACGAGCAGTCCGCCCCCGACGTCGGTGAGGCCGAGGTTCATCTTCCCCTCGGCGTCGGTGAAGAGGCGGAGGCCCGCCACCTTCTCCGCCATCCAGTCCACCTGCGCGTGCGTGTCGGCGTGCGTGAAGCCGACCAGCAGCACGAAGCCGCGACCGACCTGCCCCGAGACCCACGGCGCGCTGCCGTCCTCGGGGCGGATCATGACCTGGGCGCGCGCGACGCGCTGGAGGAGCACTCGCATGCGCCGAATCTACACGGCGCACCGCCCCGTCCGGAGCCGCGCGGGGGCCATGACGACACGGGGGACCGGCGACGAGCGTCACCGGTCCCCCGCGAGTCCTGCGTCGGGCGGTTACTCCACCGTCACCGACTTGGCGAGGTTGCGCGGCTGGTCCACGTTCGACCCGCGCTTGACCGCGATGTAGTACGCCAGCAGCTGGAGCGGCACCGACGCGAGGATCGGCGCGAGCATCTCGAGCGTCTGCGGGATCCGGAACTCGTAGTCGATCTTGCCCACGAGGCTCGGCTCCGCCTGCGAGGTGATCGCGATGATCTTGCCCTTGCGCGCGTGCACTTCCTGCACGTTCGACACGATCTTGTCGAACACCGAGTCGTGCGGCGCGATGCAGACCACCGGCATCATCTCGTCGATGAGCGCGATCGGGCCGTGCTTCATCTCCGCCGCGGGATAGCCCTCGGCGTGGATGTACGAGATTTCCTTGAGCTTGAGCGCCCCCTCGAGCGCGGCCGGGAAGTTGTAGCCGCGCCCGAGGTAGAGGAAGTTGTTGTGCTTCGCGTACGCCTCGGCGATCCGCCGCACCGCGTCGTCGGCGTCGAGGATGCGCTGCATCTTCCCGGGCA
>JACQES010000039.1 GCA_016200495.1 Gemmatimonadota bacterium | reverse complement strand
GATGACGTGCTCGCCGAGCGTGCGCCGCATCAGCTGACCGGTCGATGCGACGAGGTCGCTGAGGTCGGACCTTTCCGGCTTGAGGATCTGCTTGCGGGAGAAAGCCAGCAGCTGGCGCGTCAGTTCGGCCGCGCGGTCGGCCGACCGCTGGATGTCGTCGAGCTCCGCGTGGAGCTGCGGGTCGCGCGGCGCGCCGAGCCGCGCCATGCTCACGTGGCCGAGGATGCTCGTGAGGATGTTGTTGAAGTCGTGCGCCACGCCGCCCGCGAGCTGGCCGATGCTCTCGAGCTTCTGCGCCTGCAGGAGCCGCGCCTCCAGCTCCACGCGCTCCGACAGGTCGCGCGCGTTCAGCACGATCATCGGCCCGTCGTCGTCGCCGGCGGGGCGCACCTGCGCGAGCGCCTCGACAAGCCGCCACGTCCCGTCCTTCGCGCGCAGGCGGATCTCGACGGCGGGCACGCTCCGCTCGCCTTTCCGGATGCGCGCGAACGCCTCCGCAGCCGGCTGGACGTCGGCGGGATGGACGAAGTCGAAGGCGGAATGCCCCGTCACCTCCTCGACCGACCATCCGAGCACGCGCCGCACGGAAGGGCCCGCGAACTCGATCACGCCGTGCGCGTTCAGCGTCACGATCACGTCCGACGTGCCCTCGATGATCGAGCGCAGCCGCGCTTCGCTCTGCCGCAGCGCCGCCTCGGCCCGCTCGGCCTCCGCCGCCGCCGCACGGGCGCGCCCGCGCTCGGTCACGATCAGCGACACCGCCATCGCGGAGCCCACCACGGGCACGATGATCGCGTCGAAGACGGTCAGCATCGGCGCCAGCACGCGTGCCGTCGAGATGAAGATCAACAGCTGGCCGCCGATGGCCTCGCGGACGCCCAGCAGCATGAGCACCGCGCCCGTCAGCCGCAGGCCGAACCACTCCTGCGACCGCCCGGCGATCCACGCAAGGCCGCCCGACGCCACCGCGCAGGCGCCGACCACGCCGGTGACGAGGCCGACGCGCAGCGTGAGCCGCACCGTGCGGCTTACCGATTGCGGCGCCGTCCACGTCACGATCACGAGCGCCACCGCGGCCGACGCCGCGATCCCCCAGAAGATCAGCCGCCGGCTCGGGCGCGGGCGCCCCGCGAGCCCGAGCGCGCCGCGGAGCAGGAGCATCGCGTACACGAGGCCCGTCGTGATGGACAGGATCGAGAAGAGCGCCCGTTCGCCCGACTCCGACGCGACCATCGCCAGCCAGTACGCCGAGCCCTCGGCGGCCGCATAGAGCGCGAACACCGCCCACGCGAACGCCCAGTCCCGCAGGTAGCGCTGGCGATAGAGGCGCCAGAACCCCCAGAAAGCCGCGCCGTAGCTCCCGGCGAGCAGCGCCTGGACGGCGTACGAGGTGACGAGGACGGTGTCTGGGCGCACGGGCACTTGTTACGGGAAGCGCACCACCGCGCGGGCAGCGTCGCCCACCGCAATACGAGGGTCCTGCCGGCAATAACGCAATGGGGGGCCATTCTGCTCCCGTGCGTACACTCGGCGGATGCCCACCCTTGCCGCCGCCCGCGCGCTCCTCGAGGCGCACTTCGGCTTCCCGGACTTCCGCGCCGGGCAGGCCGAGGCCATCCGCCAGCTCCTGGCGGGACGCGACGTGCTGGTGGTTCTCCCGACCGGCGGGGGGAAATCGCTCTGTTACCAGGTGCCCGCGCTCGTCCAGGGCGGGCTCACCGTGGTCCTCTCGCCCCTGATCTCCCTCATGCAGGACCAGGTCGAGGCCCTGGAGCGCCGCGGCATCCCGGCGACCTACCTCAACAGCACGCTCGCCCCCAACGAGGTCAATGCGCGCTGGGCACGCCTCGAGCGCGGGGAACTCCGCCTGCTGTACCTCGCACCCGAGCGCTTCGAGGGCGGACGCACCGCCGAGCGCCTGGCCCGCGCGGAGGTGCGCCTCCTCGCCGTGGACGAGGCCCACTGCATCAGCGAGTGGGGCCACGACTTTCGCCCGAGCTACCGGCGGGTCCGCCGCATCCGCGACGCGATCGGGGGCCCGCCCACCATCGCGCTGACCGCCACCGCCACGCCCGAGGTGCGCGCGGACGTCGCGCGCCAGCTGGCCCTAAGGCATCCGGCCGTCATCGTGGCCGGCTTCGATCGGTCCAACCTCACGTACGAGGTGCGCCGCGCGCCCACGCAACAGGCCAAGGACGACGCGCTGGCGGAGAGCCTGCGCGGCCTGCGCGAGGGCGTGGCCGTCGTGTACGCCACCACGCGCCGCGAGGTGGAACGCGTCGCGCACGCCCTCCGCCGGCGCCGGGTGCGCGCGCAGCCCTATCACGCCGGACTCGAGGCTCGCGAGCGCGCCCGCGTGCAGCAGGCCTTCATGGACGAGTCCATGCGCGCGATCGTGGCCACCAGCGCGTTCGGCATGGGCATCGACAAGCCCAACGTGCGGCTCGTCGTGCATCACGCCATGCCAGGCACGCTCGAGGCCTACTACCAGGAGGCGGGCCGGGCCGGCCGCGACGGTCGCCCGGCGCACTGCCTGTTGCTGCACGCGCATCCCGACCGCTTCACGCACGAGTTCTTCATCCGGAACGTGCACCCGGAGCGCGCGCAGGTCGAGGCCGTCTGGCGCCTGCTGCGTGCGCGCGCCGGCACTGGTCAGGAAGTGCGCGAGGGCGCCGACGCCCTCGCGGCGCGGCTGCCCAAGGGCAATGTGCGCGTCGTCGAGCGCGCGCTCCGCATCTTCGCCGACGCGGGCGCGCTCCTGCCGCCCGCCGCCGACGGCGCACGCGCCTGGGTGCGGCTCCTCGCAACGCCGCAGCGCATCCGCGAGCACTGGCCCGACGCGGCCACGCTCGAATTG
>JACQES010000213.1 GCA_016200495.1 Gemmatimonadota bacterium | reverse complement strand
GGTGACCGAGACGCCGGCCCCGTCGCGCAACGTGGCCGCGATCCTCGAGGGACGCGACGCGAAGCTCAAGGGCCAGTACATCGTCGTCGGCGGGCACTCGGACCACACCGGCATCGCCAACGCGGCCGTGGACCACGACTCGCTCAAGGCCGTCAACTGGGCGCTCAACAAGTACGACATGGACAATGGCCGGCGCGCCGCGGGCTCCGTGCGCGACTCGATCGTGCGCGCCGTGTCGGCCACGCTCAAGGCTGGTGGCCGTCGCGACTCGATCCGCAACGGCGCCGACGACGACGGCTCGGGTGCGATGGCCGTGCTCGAGATCGCCGAGAAGTTCGCGAAGACGCGCCAGCGGCCCCGCCGCTCGATGCTCTTCCTCTGGTACACGGGCGAGGAGATCGGCCTCCTCGGCTCGCGCTACTACACCGACCAGCCCACCGTCCCGCGCGACTCGGTCGTGGGCGCGCTCAACATCGACATGATCGGGCGCGGCAAGGCCGACGACATGAAGCTCGGCGGCGACGCCTTCCTGCAGCTCGTCGGGTCACGCCGTCTCTCGACCGAGATGGGCGACCTGGTCGAGGCGCTCAACAAGGAGCGCAAGAAGCCGTTCACGTTCGACTACACGTTCGACGCCGACGGCCACCCCGAGAACATCTACTGCCGCTCCGACCACTACAACTGGGCGCGCTACGCGGTGCCCGTCACGTTCTTCACCACGGGCCTCCACGGCGACTACCACCAGGTGACCGACGAGCCGCAGTACATCGACTACCCGCACTACGCCGAGATCACGAACTTCATCCACGACATCGCGCGGAACCTCGCCGATCGCGACAAGGCGCTCGTGGTGGACAAGCCGAAGCCGGACCCCAAGGGGGCCTGCCGGCAGTAGGCACGGACGCGCGTCGGCCGGCGGGCGAGCACCGCCGGGCGGCGCGCGGTGGACCGGAACGACGACGGGGCGCCCTCGAACCGAGGGCGCCCCGTTGCACGTGCGGGCCCCGTCGCCTCAGCTCCCGGCCCGCAGTCCCCCGACCAGTTCCCGCAGCTTGGTCGCGCCGTCGAGCAGGTGCGCGCTCGACGAGGTCATCTCCTCGCAGGCCGCGCTCTGCTCCTCGGTGCTCGCGCTCACTTCCTCGGCCGCGGCCGCGTGCGACTCGGCCGTGCGCGCCACCGTGCCCAGCGAGCCCGCGGTCTGCTCCACCGCCTCGACGTTCTCGAGCGCGGCGAAGGTCACGCCCGACGCGGCGGCGCGCGTGCGCTCGGCGGCGTGCGCGATCGTCACGAGCGCCGTGTCCACGTCGCGGGCCACGTGCTCGATGTCGCGCACCTGCGCGGCGCCCGCCTCCATCGTGCGCGACGTGGCGGTGACGCGCTGCGCCACCTGTCGCGTGAGCTCCACCACGTCGTCCGACGCGGCCTGCGCCTGCTCGGCCAGCTTGCGGATCTCGTCGGCCACGACCGCGAAGCCGCGCCCGGCCTGGCCCGCGCGCGCCGCCTCGATGGCGGCGTTGAGCGCCAGCAGGTTGGTCTGCTCGGCGATGCGCCCCACGGTCACGGCGAACTTGCCGATGTCGTCGGCGGTGGCGGTGAGCGTCTGCGCCTCCGCCGCGGCCTTGAGCACCGTGTCGCGCACCTGCTGCATCATCGCGAGCGAGCGCTCGATCTCGACCTTCTTCTCGGCCGACACCTGCTCGATCGAACCGGCCAGGGTGTTGACCTCCTCGGCGCCCGCGAGCACCCCCTGCGCGCGCGAGCGCATGGTCTGGAGCGCCGCGTCGGTGGCGCGGATCTCGCGCACCTGCCCCTCGGCGCCCGAGGTGACCTCGGTCATCGCCGACGCCATCTGGCCGGCGCTGAGCGCGATCTGCTCCGACACCGAGGCCAGCTGGTGCGCGGAGGTGGACACGTCGTCGGCGGTGCGCGTGGCGACGGTCGCGATGTTGGCCAGCGACTCGGACGTCACGTTCATCGCGCCGGCGAGCGCCTCGAACTCGAACGGCAGGTCCCCCGTCGGCGTGCGGACGCCGAGGTTGCCCACGGACAGCTCGCGCGCATGCGCGACGAGCTGGCCGAGCGGGCGCGCGATCCAGCGCACCGTGGAGCCGACGGTGACGACGCTCAGCAGGATCCCCGCCACGATGGTGAGCAGCAGGATGGCGGAGCGCCGGTTGGTCTCGCTGCCGAGCTGCTCGGCGGCGGCCTGCACCTTCTGCGCCTTGACCAGCCCCAGCCGCTGCACGTCGGCGAGCAGCTTGCTCACGAGGGGCTGCGCGCGGTCGGCCGTGGCGAGCGCGGCGTCGCGGCGCTCGAGGTCGGCCTGCCGGTGCGCGAGGGCGAAGAACACCTCGAGCTCGGAGAGCGACTGCTCGATGTCGGCCGTGAGCGTGAGTTCGGCGGGCGACTGCCCGGGCCGGTTGCGCATCTCCTTCTGGATCTGGTGCGCCTCGAGCCCGATGAGCCGGAAGCGCGAGAGCGACGCGGTGTCGCGCTGGACGACGTAGTGCGTGGCGGCGCTCAGCACCTGCGCGACGTCGGCCGAGAGGCGCGTCGAGAGCTGCGACTCCTCCTGCGCGGTGCCGAGCGTGGTGCGGATCGTGGTTTCCATCGCCGACATGCTGAGCCGCGCGACCACCCCCGCGATGGCCAGCAGCGCGATGATGACGGCGAACGACGCGAGGAGGCGCCGCCGGATCGAGTCGAGGCGGAAGAGGTTCACTTGGCGGCCTCGTTCACGAGTTGCCCGCCCTTCACCTTGAGCATCACCAGCGACTTGCCCTGCGGGTCGCCGTTGGCGCCGAGGGTGAAGCGGCCGGTCGCGCCGTCGTGCGGTTCCTTCATCGTCGCGAGCCAGGTGCGCACCGCGGCGCGGTCGTTGCCCGCCTCCGCGATCGCGCGCGCGGCGATCATGGTGGCGTCATAGGCGCACGCCGCGAAGCCGTCGGGGAGCGCGTTCCACCGCGCCTTGAACGCGGCCACGAACTTCTTCGCCTGCTCGGTCGTGGCGTCGGCCGAGAAGGGGGCGCCGACGATCACGCCGTCCACCGCGCTGCCCGCCGCGACGATGCCGCTCCAGCCGTCGGCGCCGATCAGCTCGGAGGGGAGCTGCTGGCGTCGCGCCTCCTTGATGAACGCGATCCCGGAGCCCTCGGTCCCGACCACGAAGACGACGTCGGGGCGGACGCGCGTGCGGTAGTAGGTCACCAGCGGCTCGAACTCGCGGGTCGAGGCGTTGATGGGATCCACCGCGACCACCTGCCCCGGGAAGGCGCGCTGGAAGACGGCGATCAGCCCGCGCCCGAAGGCGTCGTTCTCGTAGAGCAGCGCGGCGCGCTTGTGGCCGCGCGAGGCGGCGAAGCGCGCCAGCTCGACGCCATTGAGCGAGTCGCTGTTGATCGTGCGGAACACCCATGGCGACACGCCCGTGAGGTCGGGCGAGGACGATGACGGCGAGATGGCCACGAGACGGCCGTCGTACGAGCGCGCCGTCGCGACCGACACCACCGAGTTCGCGTGCCCGATCACCGCGACGACCTTGGGATCGGACACGAACTCCTCGGCCACGGCCACGCCGCGCGAGCCCGAGGCGGAGTCGTCCTTGGCGATCACCTCGACCTTCTTGCCGCCGATGCCGCCGGCCTTGTTCAGCTCCTCGACCGCGAGCTCGATGCCGTGCCGGATCTGCGTGCCGTAGCCCGTGCCAAAGGGCGCGGTCGCACCGAGATAGACGGTGTCGCCGCCGCCGCGCGTTCCGCAGGAAGCCACCGCGAGGGTGGCCGCCAGGATCATCAATCGCTTCACGTTGCCTCCGAAGGACCCCGCATTGGGAAACGACGAGGCAACGAGACCTAGGTCACGCTCTTGGCGGAGATGTAGCGGGAGGAATCGCGCAGCCGGTCCGTGCACGCCGCTTCGCGAACTGGGCATACGCCCATTCGGCGCCCGGGAGCGCAAACATCCAGCTCCACCAGGCGCCACCCGGGAGCGCGCGCCCGATCACGCGACAGGCGGCCGCGCCGTGCCACGTGCGACCATCGGCGGCCACCACGTGCAGGGCCTCCTCGAGGGCCGCGCGATCGAGCAGCGGGAAACGGGCGGCGACGGCCGGGTCCTGGAGCGGCAGCAGCTCGATCCGACGGCTGGTGTCCCGCGCCTGCACCCACGCGCCGATCCGCCGGCAGATGCCGCAGTCGCCGTCGAGCAGCATCACGAGGCGATCATCGTGCTCGCGGGCCGCGCCGGCGCCCGGCGCACGCCTGGCCGATGCCGCGCTCACGTCGCCGTCAGCGGCTGCTGCTGCGACAGGCAGTGCAGCGTGCCGAGCCCCCACACGAGGTCCACCGCGTGAATCCCCACCACCTGCCGGTCGGGAAAGAGTCCGGCGATCGTGTTGAGCGCGTGCCGGTCATTCGCGTCGTTGAACGTCGGCACGATCACCACGCCATTGGCGACGTAGAAGTTCGCGTAGCTGGCGGGCAGCCGCACGCCATCCATGATCACCGGGCGAGGATAGGGCAGCGTCACCACGCGGAGCCGTCCCGCTTCGCCCCCGGCGAGCTCGAGGCGCCGGAGGTTGTCGGCGCTTGACGCGTGGTTGTCGTCGGACGGATCGGCTTCGTACGCGAGCAGCACCGTGTCGGGGCTCGTGAACCGCGCGATGTCGTCCACGTGTCCGTGCGTGTCGTCGCCCGCGCAGCCGTTGCCGAGCCAGATCGTCTCGCGGATGCCGAGCCACTCGGCAAACACCTGCTCATACCCGGCGCGCGTGAGGCCGGGGTTCCGCTCCTGCACGCGCGAGAGCAGGCACTCCTCGGTCGTCAGCAGGCGGCCGGTCCCGTTCACGTCGATCGCCCCGCCCTCGAGCACGACGCGGCCCTGGCCATCGGGGCGCATCGGCTCGTGGCGCGCGAGCCTCGTGATGCGCGCCATCGCGGCGCCCACCTGCGCATCCAGCGCATGGTTGTCGTACTTGGCCCAGCCGTTGAACCGCCAGTGCACGAGCGCGCCCCGCCCGCTCGCGTCCACCACCGTGGCAGCGCCCGAGTCGCGCAACCACACGCGGTCGCTCGGCACCACGTGCAGCCGGTAGCCGTGCGGATGCGCGCCGTGCGCCGGCACCGCGTGCGCGTCGAGGTGCACGCGCGCCTGCGCGGCGACCTCGTCCGAGTGGCAGAGGATTTCGACGCGCTCGTGCGCCGCGAGCACGCGCACGATCTCCGCGTACACCCACGGAATGGGGGCGAGCTTGCCGGGCCAGTCGGGCTCGTGGTGCGGCCAGCCGATCCAGGTCGCCGCGTGCGGCGCCCACTCGGCCGGCATGGTGAAGCGCGCGCTCATGCGTTCGCCGCGCTCACGCCAGCCACCGCTCCAGGATCGGCCGGTACGCGTCCACGCGCCGGTCGCGCAGGAACGGCCAGTTGCGGCGCGTGTCCTCGATCAGCGCCGGGTCGCACGTGGCGATGAGCGTGGTGGGCTCGGTGCCGGCGTCCGCGATCAGGCGCCCGAAGGGGTCGCTCACGAACGAGTGCCCGAAGAACTCGATCCCGTCGGTGCCGGCCTCGGCCTCGAACCCCGCGCGATTGGGCGCCGCGACGAAGACGCCGTTGGCGATCGCGTGGGCGCGTTGCGCGGTGCGCCACGCGCTCACCTGCGCGTCGCCGAACGTGGCCTTCTCGGCCGGATGCCAGCCGATGGCCGTCGGGTACACGAGCACGTCGGCGCCGAGGAGGGCGGTGATGCGCGCGGCCTCGGGGTACCACTGGTCCCAGCAGATCAGGACGCCGATCGCGGCGTAGCGCGTCTCCCACACCATGAACCCGCCCGCCTGGCGCGCGGGGCCGGGACAGCCCGCGGGCTGCGCCACCGCCGCCGACTCGCCGGGCGCGAAGTAGTACTTCTCCTCGAACAGCGGATCGTGCGGGATGTGCATCTTGCGATAGAGCCCGAGCAGCGTGCCGTCGGCGTCGATGACGGCGGCCGAGTTGCGATAGAGCCCGGGCGCCTGCCGCTCGTAGAAGGGGACGATGAGCACGACCGCGAGTTCGGCCGCGAGCGCGCGCATGCGCGCGATCGTCGGGCCGTCCACCGGCTCGGCGAGTCCGAAGCGCGCCTGGTCGAGCTTCTTGCAGAAGTACGGCGCGTCGAACAGTTCCTTGAGGACGATGACCTGCGCCCCCTTGTCGTGGGCGTCGCGGATGCGCGCGACCGTGGCGTCGACGGTGGCGGTGCGGTCGGGCAGGACGCCGTCCTGGATGCAGGCGATGGTGAAGGGGCGTGTGGCGCTCATGCGTGAAATCTAGCGCGGCTGCACCAGCCCGATCACGACGTCGCGCACGTTGGTCCCGGAGTGCCCGGTGCGCACCAGCGCGCCGATCGCGTCGAAGGCGGGAAAGGCGTCATGCCGCGCGAGGTCGCGCTCCGGGTCGCGTCCGGCCCGCTTGAGCGCGGCCCACGTGCCGCCGTCCACGATCGCGCCCGCGGCGTCGGTGGGACCATCGCGGCCGTCGGTGCCCGCCGCGAGCAGCGTGACGCCGTGCGCGTCGGAGCCCGCGGCATCGAGCGCGCGCGCCGCGGCGAGCGCGAGTTCCTGGCAGCGACCGCCCACGCCGTGGTGCCCGTCCTCGAGCACCACGGTGGTCTCGCCGCCCCAGAGCATGCACGCGTACGGCGCGGGATCGTTCGAGCGGCGGAGGCCGCTGTCCGCGAAGCGGATCAGCTCCTGCGCGAGCATGACCCCCGTCCGCGCGGCGGAGTCGAGGATCGAGTCGCGCGAGATGAACACGGGGCGCACGCCGAGGGCGCTGGCGCGCGACGCGGCCGCCTGCAGCGCGTGCGCGTTGCCGAGGATCACCTTCTGGGTGACGTTCGCGAACACCGGGTCGCCCGGCTTGGGCGTCTCCGGCTCGTCGCCCGCCATCATCCGGTCGAGCACCGCGCGCACGTTGGGCGGCAGCCGCCCGGCGAGGTCATGTTCCTCGAGCAGCGCCTCGAGGTCGCGCGCATAGAGCGGGTCCGCGCTGCACGGCCCCGACGCGATGAAGGTCGGGTCGTCGCCGTGCACGTCGGAGACGATCAGGCAGCGCACGCGGGCCGGCGCCACGGCGCGCGCGAGCCGCCCGGCCGCCCAGCGCGAGAAGCGCTTGCGCGCCGCGTTCATGACCATGATGTCGGCGCCCGAACCCAGCAGCATCAGGTTGAGCGCCGTGAGGTCGTCGCTCGAGACGCCGTGCACCGGGGCGCCGGCGAGCGACGAGCCGCCGCCCGAGAGGAGCACGAGCACGTCGTCCTCCGGCGCGACCCGCGTGACGATCGCGCCGATCCGCTCCGCCGCCTTGAGCGACTGCAGCCCCGGCAACGGGTGCTCGCCGGTGGCCATCTCGAGCTGCGCGTGCGGCGTGACCTCGGCATGCGTGCCCACCACCACGCCCCCGGCGATCGTGATCCCCTGCGCGGCGAGCGCCTCGACCGCGGCGGAGGCCATCGTGTGCGCCGCCTTGCCGATCGACAGGAGCCAGAGCGGGCGTCCGGGGGCGTAGGGCTCGGCGGCCAGCGCTTCGCGCACGGCGACACCGGGGTCCGCGCCACGGACCGCGGCGCGGTAGATCTCCATCAGCAGGTCGGCGGCGCTCGGCGGCATGCGTCGGGCGGAGGGATACGTATGGCACCGCCCGGCGAGCGGGGCGCTCGCCGGGCGGCGTGGTGCAACGTGCGGTTACCTGCCCTTCGGCGCCAGCTTGTCCACGGCCTCACCGAGCGCCGTGTACGCCTCCTGCGACGTCACGCGGAACGGGCGCTGCTCGAACGCGATCTTGCCGTCCGGGCCGACGATGACCGTGTGCCGGTTGGCGTACTTCCCCTCCTCGTTCCAGGCGCCGTACTGCCTGATCACCTTCCCCTCGGGATCGGCGGCAAAGCGGAACGGGGCATTCTTCTCGGCAGCCCATGACGCGAGCGTGGTGTCGGCGTCGGCGCTGATGCCGACCAGGACGACCTTCTCGCCGTTATGGAAGAGCGTGGCGTACTGATCACGGTACGCCTCCACTTGAATGGTTCACCCCTTGGTCCGGGCCTTCGGAAAGAAGAAGAGGACGACGGTCTGCCCCTTGAAGTCGGCCAGGTGGAAGGGGCGGACGCCCCCTTCCTTGGTGACAGAGGGGAGGGTGAAGTCGGGCGCGACCTGCCCGAGCATCGAGACGGGCGCCGGCGCGGCCGGGGCGGGCTGCTGCGCGCGGGCCGCGGGCGCGGCGCCGAGGGCGAGGCCCGCGGCCAGTATCGCGCCAGCGGTCAAGCGGGTGGAAATCACGAAGGGCTCCGGTGAGGGGGGTACCGTGCCGTACCTAGAAAAGGTAGCGGCGGTGAAGCGGGGTTGCACAGGCGCCACACCCCGTCATTTGCTGGACGAGTCGGCGCCCCAGGAGCCTGGCAAAGCGTCCAAACCGAACCGCGTGGGACGACGCCCTAGGGTGCTACCGGACGATCCGGTCCGACGCCATGTTCGCCCTCGACCATGGCCGGTCGGCGGCGATGTGGCTGCTCCGGCAGTGGCGAGGTGGCGGCTGCGTCGTCGCGCCTCGCCGAAGTCCGGCGCCGCCCGTCCGACCGGCGCGCCTTCTTTCGCGCGAGATCCCGGCCGTGAGTCCCGTTCCCGCACGCGAGGCGGAATTGCTCGCGCTCCAGACGCCCGAGGTGGCGCCGGAGATCAAGCTCAAGCAGAAGCTGCGCGTCCTGCGTCGCGCTGCCCGCGACCCCGCGCGCGATGAGCGCCCCATGATCGCCGCCGTGCTGCCGACGCCCGAGGCATTGATCCGCCGCTACCGCCTCACCCCGCGCCAGGCGGAAGTGGCCCTCGAAGTCGCGTTCGGCGGACGCAACCGTGACGTCGCCACGCGCATGGGGCTGAGCGTGCACACCGTGCGCCGGCACGTCGAGCGCATCCTCAAGAAGCTCGGAATCTCGAGCCGGGGCAGCATCCTGTCGCGCATGCTCGCGCCCGCGATGATGGCGCTGGAGCCGGGACCGCCGCCACGCCGGCGATGAGCTGACCGCCCGGGACGACGACGTGCTGCCAGTACGCGATGCCGCCGAGGGGTTGCGCGTGGCCTTGGCCGCGCTCGATGCAGCCGGCGTGGCGGCCATGCTTGTCGAGGCTGGGCGCCTCCTCGACACCACCGCCGCCCTTCGGCTGCGCCTGCCGTGGCGACGCGCGCTCGTCCTCGCCGCGCTCATCGGCGAGCGATGGCGACTCGGGGCGTCGCGCGCGGGAGTGCCCTTGACGCTGCAACTGAGACACGAGGGCGACGACCTCCACGTCCTGGCCGCCGACGGGTCGCGCGGAGGGAGCCTGCTGCTGGTGGTCGTCCGGTCGCCGAGCGTCCCTACGACCGTCACGGCCCTGCCGGCGCGCCTCACGCCGCGGCAGGCGCTGGTCGGCCGCCTCGTTGCCGACGGCGCGACCGCGATCGAGGCGGCTCGCCACCTCGGCCTCAGCGTCGCGACCGTGCGTCGACACCTCGAGGCGGTGCACCTGCGACTCGGCGTCCGGCGTCGTGCGGAGCTCGTGCGCGCCTTCGCGCGTCCCGATGCGAACTGAGCGTGATCGGCCCACCACCGATCGGCGCGGCGTGCTCCCGCACGCGGGCGGCCGGACGGCGCATGGAAAGTCTTGCACGCCGGCCGCGATGCAGTGGACGCAGAGACGCTGCATGGAAATTCCCTGCACGCCGAATGCGTCTCAGCACACGGCACGAACGCCGGCGAGTCGCCCGGAACGCTGGAGGAACGGTACGGGAACGGAGAAGTGCCCTACGGGGGAACGGGTCGTACGTCTCGAATTCGTCACCTCGTCCGGGGACGCTCGCCATGACCGCTCATTCCTTCGGCCGTTCGTCAAAGCCGGCGCATGCGATGGACGCCGCCCAGCTCGCGATCGCCGCGCTCGACGCGGCCGGCGCGGAGGCGATGCTCGTGGTGGGCGGCTCGCCGCGGGTCCTGACGACGGCGCTTCGGGCGCGGCTGTCGGCGACCCGCGCCTCCGAGCTCGCCGCGCAGGTTACCTGGCACGCCCGGCGTGACCCCTCGGGCGACGAACCGGCGCCCTTGCCGCCACTGCGCATCGCGGAAGGCCGCCTGCAGGTGATCGCGGCCGACGCGAGCGCCACCGACTCGCCGCTGCTCGCCATCCTCATCGCGGCGGGCGGTGCGACGATCGTGACGGATCCGGTCGCGCGCCTGACGCCGCAGCAGCTGCGCGTGGCACAGCTGGTGGCCGGCGGCGCGACGACGACCGAGGTGGCGCGCCGACTGGTGCTGAGCGTGAAGACGGTCCGCCGTCACCTCGAGGCCGTGCACGTGCGGCTCGGCATCCGGCGGCGCGCCGAACTGGTCCAGCTCTTCGCCGACCGGGCCGATCCACCCCTGCAGGCCAGCGCCTAGCGGGACGCGGGCGCCGGCGTCCGTTGGCGCCGCCGCATCACGCGGTTCGCCGACGGCCCTCGCGCCACGCCTTGCCGTGCCGGGGCTCGCTGACGGATGTTTCGTCCGTCGGATGGGCTACGCAGCGTCGCGCGGCCCGCCCATGTCGAGCACGCGTCCTGTGGCGTCATCGCCCATGACGGCAGCGCCAGCCCTCCGCCCGTGCCACCCAGCGTCATCGAACTCGTCGGCCAGGTCCTCGCGCCTGCGCTGACCCTCGAGCGCGAGCTTGCGGTCAAGGCGAACGCCCGCGTCTTCCGGGCGTTCGACCAGGTCACGCAACAGACCGTCGTCGTGAAGGTGTTCTTCGACGCGGGAATCGACTCGGCGGACGCGCAGCGCTTCCAGCGCGAGATCGCGTTGGCGCAGGCCCTCGCGCATCCCGGTATCGTGCCGATCCTGCGCTGGGGACGCGAAGGCCGGTTCGTGTACTACGTGATGCCGTTCCTCCCGGGCGGATCGCTGCGCGACCTGATCGACCGCGACGGCCCCCTCTCGCTCGCGCGGACGCGCGCGCTCGTGGCGGCCGTCGCCGAGGCGCTCGCGTTCGCGCACGCACGCGGCATCGCGCATCGCGACATCAAGCCCGGCCCCATCCTGCTGGACGCCGAGGGGCGCGCCTTCGTGTCCGACCTCGGGATCGCGCGCGCCGTCGGACCCGCGGATGTCGGCGAGGGGATCACCAGCACGGGCGTGACCGTGGGCACGCCCGCCTACATGAGTCCCGAGCAGGCGGCCGCGGATCCCCGCATCGACGCGCGCACCGACCAGTATGCGCTCGCCTGCGTCGCGTTCGAAATGCTCACGGGCGCGCCCCCCTTCCTCGGCGCCGCGCCGCAGGACGTGCTGGCCCGGCACCGCCTCGAGCAACCGCCCGAACTGCGCGTCGTGCGTCCGGACGTGCCGGCATCGGTCGAGGCGGCGATCCGGCGCGCCCTGGCCAAGGCGCGCGCCGAGCGGTTCGCCGACATCCGGGCGTTCGCCGACGCGTTCGCGCGCGACGGCAGCGCGTGGAGCGCGACCGTGGGCTCGACGACCACGATCACGCGCCGCGCGTTCGGGACGTCGCGCGTCGGGCTCGCGATGGCGCTGCTGGTCCTGACGGCCGCCATCGGCGCACTGCTCGTCCGGCGTCCCGTCCGGGCCCAGGTCGAGGCCCTCGATCCCTCGCGCGTCGCCGTGTTCGACTTCGCGGCCCCCGCGGACGCCGACGCCCTGCGCGCCCTCGGCACGAGCCTCGCCGACGCCCTCGCTCGGCGTCTCGCGGCCACGCAGGCCATCACCGTGCTCTCGCGCGATGCCGTCCGCGCGATGCACGAGCGGGGACAGCCCCTCGACTCGCTGGTGGCGCGGCTGCATCCCGGAAGCGTCATCGAGGGCAGCCTGGCGCAGTCGGCCGGCCGGCTGCACGTCGAGGTGCGGCTCGTGGATGCGGCGACGCAGGTCCTCGTCGCGTCGACGACCGTCGAACGGCCGATCGGCGAGCAATTCCAGCTCGCCGACGAACTGGGCGAGACGGTCGTGCGCCTCCTGCGGCCGCGCATCGGCGCGGAGGTCGAGTCGCGCACGCGCTCGCGCGGCACCGACGATGCCGAGGCCCGCGACCTGGC
>JACQES010000269.1 GCA_016200495.1 Gemmatimonadota bacterium | reverse complement strand
GGTCTCGAGGATCTGCCCGACGTTCATGCGCGACGGAACGCCGAGCGGGTTGAGGACGATGTCGACCGGCCGCCCGTCGGGCAGGAACGGCATGTCCTCTTCCGGCACGATGCGCGCCACGATGCCCTTGTTGCCGTGGCGGCCGGCCATCTTGTCGCCCACCGAGATCTTGCGCTTCTCGGCGAGGTAGACCTTCACGAGCTGGATGACGCCCGGCGGGAGTTCGTCGGGCTGGAGGATGCGGTCGATCCGCTCCTCCGCCTTCTCCTCGATCTTCGCCTTCACCGCGTTCGCGGCCTCGATGATCTCCCGCATCGCGTCGTTGACCTTCTTGTTCTCGACGCGGAACGTCTTGAGGTCGAGCGTCGCCAGGCGGATCGTGTCGAGCACGTCGGCGGTGAGCTTCGTGCCCGCCGGGATGGCCTCCTCGACCGTCCCCGACTTGAGCGCGAGCGCCACCGTCTGCCCCTCGAGCAGCTCCTTCAGCTCGGCGTCGCGGACGTCGTTGACGCGCACCTTCTCCTCGCCCTCGAGGCGGCGCACCTCGCCGATCCGCTCGCCGCGGTCCTTCTCGACGACCTGGTCCTCGATGCGCGAGAAGATCTTGACGTCGATGACGACGCCTTCCATCCCCGGCGACACCTTGAGCGACGAATCCTTCACGTCCTTCGCCTTCTCGCCGAAGATCGCCGTGAGCAGCTTCTCTTCGGGCGACAGCTCGGTCTCGCCCTTCGGCGTGATCTTGCCGACGAGGATGTCGCCCGGGCGCACGTGCGCGCCGATGCGGACGATGCCGCGCTCGTCGAGGTCGACGAGCGAGTCCTCCGACACGTTCGGGATCTCGCGCGTGATCTCCTCCTGCCCGCGCTTCGTGTCGCGCACGTGCAGTTCGAGCTCCTGGATGTGGATCGACGAGTAGACGTCGTCCTTCACCAGCCGCTCGCTGAGGATGATGGCGTCCTCGAAGTTGTGGCCGTACCAGCTCATGAACGCCACGAGCACGTTCGAGCCGAGCGCCAGCTGCCCGTGCTCGGTGGCCGCGCCGTCGGCGAGCACGTCGCCGGCCTTCACCTTCTGGCCGAGCTTGACGATCGGCCGCTGGTTGATGGCGGTGTCCTGGTTCGTGCGCCAGTACTTCTTGATGCGGTAGCGGTCCTGCTGCGTGAGCCGCGCGAGCGGCTCCTCGGACCCCTTCTTCCCCTTCTCCACCGGGCCGGCGTCGACGAGGATCTCGTCGGCAGTGACCCGCGTGACGATGCCCGAGCGGCGCGCGATGACCGTCGCGCCGGAGTCGCGGGCCACCGTCTCCTCGAGCCCGGTGCCGACGAACGGCGTCTGCGGGTTGAGGAGCGGCACCGACTGGCGCTGCATGTTCGAGCCCATCAGCGCGCGGTTGGCGTCGTCGTGCTCGAGGAACGGGATGAGCGCCGCGGCGATCGAGACGAGCTGCTCGGGCGCGACGTCCATGTAGTCGATGCGGTCCGGCGAGACGAGCGGCACGTCGCCGCGCTGGCGGCAGAGCGGCAGTTCGTCGACGAAGGTGCCGTCCTCGTTGAGGCGCGCGTTCGCCTGGGCGATGATCGCGTCCTCCTCGCGGTTGGCGTCGAGCCAGGCGATCTCGCCCGTCACCTTGCCGTTCTTCACGACGCGGTACGGCGTCTCCACGAAGCCGAGGTCGTTGACCCGCGCGAAGCAGGCCAGCGACGTGATCAGGCCGATGTTCGGGCCTTCCGGCGTCTCGATGGGGCACATGCGGCCGTACTGCGAGTAGTGCACGTCGCGGACCTCGAAGCCCGCGCGCTCGCGCGTGAGGCCGCCCGGCCCGAGGGCCGAGAGCCGGCGCTTGTGCGTCAACTCGGCCAGCGGGTTGGTCTGGTCCATGAACTGCGACAGCTGGCTCGACCCGAAGAACGCCTGGATGACCGCCGAGACGGTGCGGGCGTTGACGAGGTCGTCGAGCGAGATCTTCTCGGGATCGGTGTTGATCGACATCCGCTCCTTGACCAGGCGCGCCATGCGCGAGAGGCCGACGGAGAACTGGTTGGCGATCAGCTCGCCGACCGAGCGGATGCGGCGGTTGCCGAGGTGGTCGATGTCGTCCGTGTGGCCGCGGCCCTCCGCGAGCTCCACGAGGTACCGGACGATCTCGACGAAGTCCTCGACGGTGAGCACGGTGTGCCCCGCCGGGGTCTTGAGGCCGAGGCGCTGGTTGATCTTGTAGCGGCCGACGCGGCCGAGGTCGTAGCGCTTCGGGGAGAAGAAGAGGCGCTCGAGCGCCTGCTTCGCGGTCTCCTTGTTCGGCGCGTCACCCGGGCGGAGCAGCGCGTAGATCTGGCGGAGCGCGATGGCCTCGCCCTCCTCGCGCGACGCCGGGCGCGGCGCCTTGGTCTTGTCGTCGAGCACGAGTCCGCAGGGGTCCTTGGCCAGCGTGTTCTTGATGATCGTGCTCTCGGCGCGGCCGGACGTCACGAAGACCGGCACCTTGAGGACGCCGCCCTTGCGGATCTTCTTGATGACCGTGTCGGTGAGGAGCTGGTTGGCCTCCGCGAGCACCTCGCCGTCGTCATCGACGACGTCGAAGGCGAGGCGGCGGCGCTCGGTGCGCTCGCCGCGCTCGATGGCGTCCTGCTCGTCGCGCAGGTCGATGCGCGTGTGGGAGGCGAAGACCTTGATGGTCTCGATCCCCTGGCGCTTGAGGCGGTTGAACACCTCCTCGGTGAGCTCGTCGCCCTCGCGGACGAGGAGGTCGGCCTCGGCGCGCTCGCGCTCCGCGCGGGCCTTCTTCGTCTTGGCCTTGGGCGCGTCCTCCGCCGTCTTCTCGCCGGCGAGGGTGATGTCCTCGGCGATGATCGCGCCCAGGACCTCGCGCTGGTCGATGCGCGACTCGCGCTTCTTGGTCAGGTCGAGCTCGCGCACGGCGAAGAAGAGCCGGAGGATGTCCGAGCTCGACCCGTAGCCGAAGGCGCGGAGGAGCGCGGTGGCCGGGAACTTCTTCTTCTTGTCGATGTGGACGTAGACGACGTCATGGATGTCCACGGTGAACTCGACCCACGACCCGCGGAACGGGATGATGCGGGACGAGATCAGGCGCTGGCCGTTGGGGTGCGTGCTCTCCTCGAACACGACGCCCGGCGAGCGGTGGAGCTGGCTGACGATGACGCGCTCGGCGCCGTTGATCACGAAGGTGCCCAGCGGCGTGAGCAGGGGCAGCTCGCCGAGGTAGACCTCCTTCTCGATCTCGTTCTTGAGCCGCTTCTCGCCCATCTGGTCCTCGAAGACGCGCAGCGAGAGCGTCGCCTTGAGGGGGGCGGAATAGGTCATGTCGCGCTCGATGCACTCCTCGACGGTGTACTTCGGTTCGCCGAGGGTGTAGCGCTTGAACTCCAGCGAGAAGTTCTCGTGGACGTCCGTGATCGGGAAGAGGTCCTTGAAGACCCGTTCGAGGCCGATGTCTTCGCGGTCGTGCGCGGCCGCATCGAGCTGGAGGAGCGCGTCGAAGGCGCGCACCTGGATGTCGAGGAGATGGGGCATGTCCATCCCCTGCTCGAGCTTGCCGAAGGAGATCTGCTTCATCAGGTCAGCCATGGATCACCCGCGATGGAACAGGTGAAAAGGCCCGGCCTTCCCCGCGCCGGAGCGGCGCGGGGGGCACGGGCAAACGGAACAGCGAATTGCGGTGGGAGCGGTGCGGAGCATCGAGAGCCAGCCGGGGGGAAGTACGGAAGCGGACGCCGCCGGAAGTGCCGGCGGCGTCGCGGACCCGTTACTTCACCTCGACCGTGGCGCCCTGCTCCTCGAGCTTGGCCTTGATCTGGGCCGCCTCGTCCTTCGAGACGCCGGCCTTCACCGTCTGCGGCGCGCCATCGACCATGTCCTTGGCCTCCTTGAGGCCGAGGCCGGTGATCTCGCGCACGACCTTGATGACCTGGATCTTCTTCGACCCGGCATCCTTGAGGGTGACCGAGAACTCGGTCTGCTCCTCGGCGGCGGCCGCGCCGCCAGCGGCACCACCACCCGCCGGCGCCGCGGCGACGGCCGAGATGGTGACGTTGAACTTGGTCATGAAGGCATCCTTCAGCTCGACGAGCTCCGCCACCTTCATGTTGGCGATGGCGTCGAGGATGTCGTCCTTGCTCATGGTAGCGGTCATTGGATCAGTCTCCGTGGTTCCCCCAGGACGTCCTGGGGCGTGTGGGTCAGGCAGACGCCTGGGGAATCAGTTGGACGCCTCGAGCTGCGCGGCACGCGCCTCGAGGGCAAGGGCGAACATCGCGAGCACGCTGTTGAACGCGCCGGCGATCTGGCCGAGGGCCTCGTCGCGCGTGGGCAGCGTGGCGAGCTTCTTGACCATGTCGGCGTCGATGACGGCGCCGTCATAGAGGCCGCCCTTCACCGTGGGCTTCGCGTCGTTCTCCTTGGCGAAGTCGGTGAGGAGCTTGGCGGCGGCGACGGCATCCTTCGCCACCACGACGCCCGTCGGTCCCTTGAGGGGCGAGGTCGTGAGCCCGCTCTCGTTGACCGCCTTGAGCGCGAGGGTGTTCTTGATCACGACGTACTCGACGCCGGCCTTGCGGAGGCGGCGGCGGAGGTCCGTCATGCGCTTCACGTTGAGCCCCGTGAAGTCGGTGTAGTAGAGGGCGCTGGCGCCCTTCATGCGATCCTTGAGCTCGGCGACGAGCTTCTCCTTCTCGGTGCGCTTCATCGCTCGTTACCGGTAGGGGTTGGTGTCGATGCGGAGGCCGGGCCCCATGGTGCTGGAGACCGCCACCGTCTTCACGTAGACGCCCTTGGCCGCGGCGGGCTTGGCGCGCACGATCTGGTCCATGAACGCGCCGAAGTTCTGCTCGAGCGCGTCGACCGAGAACGAGACCTTGCCGATGACGGCGTGGACCGTGCCGCCCTTGTCGACGCGGAACTCGATCTTGCCGGCCTTGAGCTCGCGGACGGCCTGGCCGACGTTCATCGTGACCGTGCCCGCCTTCGGGTTGGGCATGAGGCCGCGGGGGCCGAGGATCCGGCCGAGCTGGCCGACCTGGCCCATCTGGTCCGGCGTGGCGACCATGACGTCGAACTCGGTCCAGCCTTCCTTGATCTTGGCGACGAACTCCTGCCCGACGTAGTCGGCGCCGGCGGCCTCGGCCTCGCGGGCCTTGTCGCCGACGGCGATGACGAGGACGCGCACCGACTTGCCGGTGCCGGCCGGGAGGACGACGGTGCCGCGGACGACCTGGTCGGCGTGACGCGGATCGACGCCGAGGCGGACGGCGACCTCGACCGTCTCGTCGAACTTGGCGAACGCCCCGCCCTTGACGATCTCGAGGGCGGCCTTGGGGGCGTAGAGCGCGGCGATGTCGCGCTTCTCCGCGGCGGCGCGATACTTCTTGCCGTGGGTACGCATCAGTCGCGGACCTCCAGCCCCATCGAGCGCGCGGCGCCGGCCACCATGGCCATCGCCGACTCGAGGGAGTCGCAGTTGAGATCGGGGGCCTTCATCTCCGCGATCTTCTTGACCTGGGCGCGCGTGACGCTGCCCACCTTGTTGCGATTCGGCTGACCGGACCCCTTCTCGATCCCCGCCTCCTTCTTGAGGAGCACCGCGGTCGGCGGCGTCTTCAGGATGAAGGTGAAGGACTTGTCGGCGTAGATCGTGACTTCGACCGGAAGGATCGTATCCTGGCCCTGCGTGCGAGCGTTGAACTCCTTGCAGAACGCCATGATGTTGATCCCCTGCGGACCGAGCGCGGTGCCGACGGGGGGGGGCCGGATTCGCCTTGCCTGCAGGAATCTGCAGCTTGACGAAACCCGTGACCTTCTTTGCCATGTGATGACCTCACGTGCGTTGTCGCGCCCCGGGCGGGAATGCCCCTGGCGCGTCGAACTCCCACGGTGTGTTTTGCGTCGTCGTGGTACCCGACCGGATGCGCTCCTCGCCGGAAACCGGCCGCCCCGCGCAAGGGCTCGTGCCTGGTGCTGCTGGATCCTTCGGTGCGCTGCTCGCTGCCGACGTCAGGCAGCCGCCCCGCGCAAGGGCCCCGGTGTCCCGGACCTTCAGCCTTCCGCCGCTCAGTACCCCTTGAGCTGCAGGTAATCCAGCTCCACCGACGTCGGCCGCCCGAAGAGGGAGACCGAGACGCGGACCTTGCCCTTGTCGGGCATGACTTCCTCGACGGTGCCGTTGAAGTCGGTGAACGGCCCCTCGGTGATCGCCACGGCCTGGCCGACGAGGAACGGGATCTCCTCCTTCGGCGCCTCGGGCTCGGCCTCGACCTCGTGGCCGAGGAGGCGCTTGACCTCGTCGTCGCGCAGCGCCGCGGGCTCGCGGTCCTTGCCGACGAACTTGATCACGCCCTGGATGCCGTTGATCTCGTGGAGGGTGCCCTGCGTGAGGACCATCTCGACGAGGACGTAGCCGGGGAAGGTCTTCCGCTCGACGGTGACCTTCTTGCCGTTCTTGATCTCGACGACCTCCTGCACGGGCACGAGCGCCTGCCGGATGGCGCGCGCCTCCGGCGCCGCCGGGTCCGTGTCGATCTTGCGCTGGACCAGGCTGCGGACCTTGTTCTCGTGCCCCGCCGTCACCTGGACGGCGTAGAAGCGGTGGGTCATCGTCTCGATCATGTGCCTCAGCGACCCGTGAAGAGCGCGGGGATCCACTTGACCAGCACGTTCTGCAACGTGAGGTCGAGGAGCGCGATGACGGCGCCGATCGCGAGCGAGAGCACGATCACGCCGATCGCGAGCTGCTGGACCTGCGGCCGGTCGGGCCACGTGACGCGCTTGAGCTCCACCACGACCTCGTGGTAGAAGCCCATGACGCGCTGCGGGAGCGACGCGGGAACGGCGACGTCGTCGGCCATGGCTACTTCGTTTCCTTGTGCACCACGTGCTTGTTGCAGCGGGGGCAGTACTTCTTCCACTCGACGCGCTCGGGATGCGTGCGCTTGTTCTTGGTGGTGAAGTAGTTGCGGTTCTTGCAGTCGCTGCAGGCGAGGATGATCTTGTCGCGCGGCATGGCCTGGAATCCTTCGGGTGAAGCCGGGGCGCCCCGCCGCCGATGCGGCCGGGCCCCCCGTCAATTGAGTGGGGTTACGCGAGGATCTTGGTGACGACGCCGGCGCCGACGGTGCGGCCGCCCTCGCGGATCGCGAAGCGCAGGGTCTCTTCCATCGCGATCGGCGTGATCAGCTCGATCGTCATCTGGATGTTGTCCCCCGGCATCACCATCTCCACGCCCGCCGGCAGCTCCACCGACCCCGTCACGTCGGTCGTGCGCAGATAAAACTGCGGCCGGTAGCCCTTGAAGAACGGCGTGTGCCGCCCGCCCTCTTCCTTGGTCAACACATAGACTTCC
>JACQES010000038.1 GCA_016200495.1 Gemmatimonadota bacterium | reverse complement strand
GGTGCTCAAGGCCGGCTCCCTGTTCGGCGAGATGGCGGTGTTCGACCGGAGCGAGCGCTCGACCGACGCGATCAGCAACGGCGGCTGCAAGTGCCTCACGATCAGCCGCTCCGACTTCGAGCTGCTGCTCGACTTCAACCGCGAGATCGCGTACAAGGTGCTCTGGTGCTGCGTGCGCCTGCTCTCGGGCCGGCTGCGGTCCACGAACGATTCGCTCCGCAGCTTCCTCGCGATGAGCATGTTCTGAGGCCGCAAGCCAGCATGGCGGCGGCGTTCCGCCACGTGGTGGCGGACTTCACGGGCGTCAGCCCGGACCAGGCATCGGACACCGCACTCCTCACCGGGCTGCTGATCGCGGCGGCCGGGGCCGCGGGGTATCCCACCACGGGCGCGCCGGTCGCCCGCACGGGTGGCGGCGCGCACTCGATCGTGCTCTTCCTCGATGGCTGCCACCTGAGCGTGCATGCGCATCCCGCGCGCGGCCTCGTGCTCCTCGACATCCTCGCCGACGCGCGCATCGATCCGCGCAAGGCGCTCGCGGTGTTCACGCGCAAGCTGCGCGCCACCGACGTCCGCGTGGAGGAGCACGCGCGCGCGTGAGTCGGCGCGCGTGCTCGCGTGAGCCTCGTCCGGCGACCGGCCCCGCGTCCGCCCAGGCGCGCATGGTGACCGCCGCGTGAGCGCGGGCGCGGTGGTGCTCGTGGTGGCGCAGGGCGCGCTTGCCCTGTGGAACGTGTCGCTGGCCGGCGCGATCGCGCGGACGCCGGCGCGCGAACGCGCCTTCCGCACGGTGTCGGCGCTCGCGGGGCTCTTCCTGATTCCCGCCGCGCTCGTGGCCGCGGCGGCCGGCGCGGAACCCACGGCGCGCGTGGCCGACGGAATCTGGTGGTTCTGGCCCGTGGCCGTCTCGCTCTTCGCGATCCAGGCGACGTGGGCGGTCGTCGCGCGCCTCGCCACGCGGCTCACGGGGGCGCCCATCGCGCTGTGGAACGTCCTGCTCGCCGTGCTCACCTGGGCCGATGCGCTCGCGAACCAGTGCGCGGCACCGCGGCCCTCCTCGTGAGCTTCGCCGGCCTGCTCGTCGCGGCCAGCATGCCGCGCGCCACCGCGCTCGCGCGATCGTACGACCGGCTGGGCGAGGAGCGCCTCACGGAGCGGCCGCGCGGCGACTTCGCCGTGGGCCTATTCGCCTTCCCCGTCGTGGACCATCCGACGCCGCCCGGGCCGCTCGCCCACGACCTCGCGCTCGCCGACACGATGGCCGTCGACGCGCTGCTCGTCGAGATCGCGCCCACGGTGCGCGCCGGGGCGCTCGATTCGCTCGCCGCCGTGCTCGAGGAGATGCGGCGCGACTCGCTCGTCGTGTCCATCGCGCCTGCGCTGGACGCGCGTGAGCCGCCCGGCGTCGCGCGCGACCGGATGCTCGTCGCGCTCGAGCGCGCGGCGCGCCGGCTGCAGCCCGACCTCGTGTTCGCCGAGCCGATGGCCCGCGGCGACGACGCGACCGACGCGATGCGGCGGCGCTGGTTCGAACTCGTGCGCACCGCGACCCGACGCGGCGGCTCGCGCGCGCGCGTGCTGCCCGTCGTGCGCGCCCGCGACGCCGAGCGCAGCTGGTTCCTCTGGGCCGACTCGGCCGCCGGCGGCATGGCCCTCGTGCTCGACGCCACGGACGGGGGCGAGGCGCTCCACGAGGCGCTCCGCACCGCGAGCGCGTGGCTCGCCCTCCCCCCGCGCGGCGGCGACGGCACGCGCCTCGCGTGGGCGCTCGGGCCGCGCACGGCGCCCGCGCTGGTGGGTGAGTGGGCGCAGGCGCGCGCGGTGTGGGGGACGCTCGCGTGGGGGACGCGCACGCCGGGGCTCGCGGGACTGATCGTGGGCCCGACCGCCGACTACGCGACGGTGTCCGGGTTGCGCGACGCGGGCGACCGGCCGCGCGCCGCGCAGCTGATGCTGGTGCGGGCGGTGCGCGCCTTGCAGGCGTCGGCGCGATAGGGGCGGACGCGACGCCGCGCGCGCTCGACGCCCACCAGGCGCGCGGCGCCGACGCCCGCCCGGAAGCCGCGCCGTTCGGCTAGACCGTTCGTCCCTGTCCGCGCACCGCGCCGAGGGCAAGGCGCGCGTCGTCGAACCACGCGTTCGCCATCTCCTGGATCGCCTCGGGGGTGACGGCGCGAATGCGCGCCTCCCAGTCGTCCAGCTCCTCGAGCCCCTCGCCGAGCAGCCACGCATCCACCGCGTCGGCGAGCACCGCCGCGCCGCTCTGCTGGCGGATGGCGTGCGACCCCAGCGCGTAGGCCCGCGCACGCGCCAGTTCGTCGTCGGTCACCGGCTCGCGGCGGAGCCGCGCGAACTCGGCGAGCAGCGCGTCGTGCGCCTCCTGCTCGCGCGCTGGCGCGGTCGCGATGTACGCCACGAAGGCGCCCCCCAGCAGCCGTTCGCGCGGCGACGCGGCCACCGTGTACGCGAGCGACCGCTTGTCGCGCAATTCATCGAAGAACCGGCCGCCGAGTCCGCTCGCAATCACGCCGAGCAGCGCGCCGGGGAAGCGCTGGGCCTCGCGCCGCCCGGGACCGGGATACGCCAGCGCGAGCGCCGTCTGCGCCTTGTCGCGCTCCTCGATGCGCTCGGAGCGGAGCGCGGGCCAGGTCGGACGCGCGAATGACGGCCGCGGAGCGCCCCGGAGCGCGCCGAACGCCCCGGCCATGGCCGCGGCGACGCGCTCGGGCTCGACGTCGCCGGCCACCGCGAGCACGACGCTTCCCGCACGCACGCGCGCATCGTGCCACGCGGCCAGCGCCTCAGGCGAGATGCCCTGCACCGACTCCGCCGTGCCGAGCACGGAACGCCCGTACGGATGGCCGGCCCACGCGGCGTCGAAGGCGAGGCGCACGGGCCACGCGTACATGTCGTCGCGCTGCGCGGCGAGCTCGGCCAGGTGCGCCGCGCGCTCCATCTCGACCGCGTCGGAGCGGAAGGCGGGCATCGTCACCACCTCGGCGAAGAGCGCCAGCGCGTCGTCGAGGCGCGGCGCGGGGACCGAGAAGGTCCACCCGGCGCTGTCGGCGCCGAGTGACGGCGCGATGGACCCGCCGAGTTCCTCGGCGGCGCGCGCCACGGCGTTGGCGTCCCGGCGCATCGTGCCGCGCACCAGCGCGCGCGCCATGAGCGTGGTGACGCCGGCGTTGGCCGCGGTCTCGTCGAGCGCGCCGCCCAGCACCCCGCACGTCAGGTTGACGAGGGGCGCGCCCGGGCGGCGCCGGACGAGGATGGGCACGTGGCCGGCCTCGAAGCGCGCGACGCCGGCAGTCGCCCCGCGCGCGACGACGGCGCGGGGGCGCGCGGGCAGCGCGTCCACGTCCTCCACGGCAGCCAGCGCGACGCGCGCCGCGGCCGCCGCGTCGAGCGCGGTGCGCGCGGCCGCGGCCTCGGGCGCGAGCGGCGCCACCCCGCGCGGGCGATACGCGACCACGGCCGCGTGCGCGGGATCGAGCGCGCGAGCGACGGCGCGCTGGACGTCGTCGGGGGTCGCCGCCATCAGCGCGGCGTGGTAGCGATCGGCCAGGTCCCACGCGCCAATCGCCTCCCATTCGGCCAGGTGCATGGCCTGCGCGTCCATGGACTCGAGGCGGCGGAGCCACCGCGCGTCGTGGAGCCGCTGGGCGCGCAGCACTTCGCGCGCGCTCACCCCGTGCGTGCGGAGCGCCGCGATCTCGGCCCACGTCGCCGCCGTGGCGTCGCGGAGCGCGTCGCCCGGCCCTTCGAGCGAGACGATGAAGAGGCCGAGGTCGCCCGGGGTGTAGTGATATGCGCCCACGTGGCTCGCGAGGCCGCGGTCGCGCACGGCGCGGTACAGCCGCGCGCCGCGCCCGCTGCCCAGGATCGTGGCGGCGAGGTCGAGCAGAGGCGCGTCGGCGTCGTGCACGCCGCACGCACGCCACCCGATCGCGGCGTGCCCCTGCGCGATGTCGCCGTCGAGCTCGCTCCACCGGAACTCCGGCGCGCCGGCCTCCGCCGGCCCGCGATCGCGCGCGAGCGGTTGCGACGGCAGCGCCCCCCAGCGCCGCGCGACCTGTGCGATGATCGCCTCCTCGTCCACGTCGCCGACGATGGCGAGGATCGTGTTGTTGGGGGCGTACCACGTGCGGTAGAACCGCTCGACCATGCCGCGATCGAAGGTGCGGAGCCCCGCCTCGCGGCCGATGCGCCAGCGCCGGATGCGGTGCCGGTCGTGGAGCAGCGCGTACAGCGTCTCGGTGGTGACCGCGCCCGGGCTGTCGGCCTTCCGGCGCGCCTCCTGGATGATCACCTCGAGCTCGCGCGCGAGTTCGCCGCCGTCGATGAGCGAGTGCGCGTATGCGTCGAACTGGATGTCGAGGCCCGCCTCGAGTGCCGATGCCGGCAGCGTGGTGTAGTAGGCGGTGTGATCGTAGATGGTGCCGGCGTTGAGCGACCCGCCGGCGGCCTTGGTCGCCTTGGCGATCTCGCCCGGCCCGAAGCGCGGCGTCCCCTTGAAGTACATGTGCTCGAGGACGTGCGCGATGCCGACGAGGTCGTCGGTCTCGTCGAAGTAGCCCGCGTTGACCCAGGTCACGATGCCGACGACCGGCGCGGTGGGATCGCGCCGGACGAGGAGGGTGAGGCCGTTGTCGAAGCGGTGACGCCGCACCGCGCCGGGTGCGGCGGCGAGCGGTGCCGTCATCCGTGCCGGAGCGCGAGCCAGGCGAGCCACGCGACCGCGGCCGCGAGCGCGCCGATCAGCGCGAGGGCGGCGAGGCCGAGGCCGTCACCGCCCCGCTGCGCCCCCTCGAGGCGGAAGTCCACGGTGGCGACGGGCGTCGGCATGGAGGGGCGCACGTCCGGTGGTGCCGAGGGCTCGCGCGCCCCGCTCACTTCACGATGCGGAGCAGCCCGGCGTTCGCGCTGCCGCGGATGAAGCTCTCGTAGTCGGTGCTCGAGATCTTCACCCCGGTGAGCGAGTGGTGCCGCCGGGCCTCGGTCTGCATGAACTCGTGGAGCGAACGCCCGGTGAAGGCGGCGTTGGCGTCGCGGAGCTGGCGCACGATCTCCTCCCAGCTGCCCGTGAACGCCTTGCCGTCGCGCGTGGCGACCTCGTGCGCGTGCTCGGCCGCGGCTTGGCTGTCGGCCAGCTCGCCGAGGAGCGCGCCGAAGAGCTCGAGCTGCCCGCGCTGCTCGCGCTCGAGTTCGTCGGCAAAGCGCTGCTCGATCTCGGCCAGCATCTCGCCGATGTCGTCGGGCTCGCCGGCGAGTTCGGCCAGCCGGTCCTGCCACGGCTCGAGTTCCTTGTCGGATTCCTTGAGGCGGTAGATGGACTGCTTGAGTTCCATCAGGCGCCAGATGCCCAGCTCGTCCCAGTGGTCGTCGGGAACGGTGCGATCGAGGTGGTAGAGCGCCGCCTCGTACTCGCCGCGGTCGTAGAGCAGGTTGGCGAGGTAGATGCGCGCCTCGGCGTGGTCGGCGTCGAGCTGGAGCGCGCGCCGGAGCGTCGCGATCGCGGCCTCGTCCTCGCCGACGCGGTGCTGCGTGTAGCCCACGAGCGCCACGGCCTCGGCATTGTCGGGCGCCTGCTGCACGGCGATCTCGAAGAACTCGCGTGCCTCGTCGGCCATCCCCTCGCGGAACAGGGCGCGGCCGACCTGGAGCATCAGGTCGAGGTCGTCGTGGAAGCCGAGTTCGAGCGTCTTCTTGAACGTCGCGAGGGCGACCTCGGGCTGGCCGAAGCGGAGGAGGGTCTCGCCGAGGCCCGCGAGCGCGTCCTCGTGCTCGCCGTCGAGCACCAGCGCCTCCTCGAAGGCGCGGCGCGCCCAGGCGTACTCCTCGCGGGCGAGGCGGGCGTAGCCGACGCCGATGTGCAGCTCGACGGCCGCGGGATAGAGGCCGAGTCCCTCGCGCAACACCTCGAGGGCCCCGTCGTAGTCGCCTTCGTTGTAGAGCTGGTGCGCGCGTTCGTCGTACTCTTCAGGACTCAGGAAATTCGACGACATGGCTCGCTCCTCCCCAAGGGTCCCTGGGCGACTGCAACGAAAAGCTACCAGCCGGGGTGTGGCGGAGACAACCGGATCGGGGGGCTTGCGGCGGCCGGCCGTGGGTGCGCGGTCCCCACGCGTGCCGCACGCCTCACGCCGCGCTCATCGCCACCGCGATCTCGGCAGCCAGCGAGGCGTTGTGCTCGAGCAGCGCGAGGTTGGCGGCGAGCGAGCGGCCGCCGGTGGCGCGCTCGACGGCGCCGAGGAGGAAGGGCGTGACGGCGCTCCCCGAGACGCCGACCTTGCGCGCCTCGGCGAGCGCGCGCGCGATCGCCGCCTCGACTTCCTGGCGCGCGAGCGAGGCGTCCGCCGGCGCCGCTTGCACGACGAGCACCGCGGAGGGGCGCCCGAGCGAGCGATGCGCGCGGAACACGCGCACGATGTCGGCGGCGCCGTCGAGGCGATGCGGCACCGGGAGCCCCGTGCCGTCGGCGAAGAAGCCCGGCAACTCGCTCGTGCGGTAGCCGATCACGAGGACGCCGAGCGTGTCGAGCCGCTCGAGCGTGGCCGGGAGGTCGAGGATCGCCTTGGCGCCGGCGCACACGACGATCGCGCTGGTGCGCGCGAGTTCGACCAGGTCGGCGGACTCGTCGTACGCGGGCTCGCGGTGCACGCCACCAATGCCGCCCGTGGCGAAGACGTCGATGCCCGCGAGGCGCATGAGCGCGAGCGTGCCCGACACGGTGGTGGCGCCATCCTCGCCGTGCGCCATCGCGACGGCGAGGTCGCGGGCGGCGACCTTGCGCACCCCCTCGCGGGCGAGAAAGCGCGCCTGCGACGCGGTATCGAGGCCGAGCGCGGGCACGCCGCGCACGATGGCCGTGACGGCCGGAGTCGCGCCGTAGCGCTCGACCGCCTCGATCATGCGCGTGAGCGCGTCGGCGTTGGCGGGAATCGGCAGTCCCTGCGCGATGACCGAACTCTCCAGCGCGACGACCGGGCGCCGGGCCGCGAGCGCGGCGGCGATCTCCGGCTCCATGCGCAGCAGCGATGCGGCGCTCACGGGGCCGTTGCGGGCTTGGGCGCGGGTGGCCACGCGGCGACGACCGCGCGCCCGATGGCGCCAAGCGTGACCTGCGCCTCGTTGTCCACGAGCCAGCGCTGGTCCTGGTTCTCCTTGGTGAGCGCGCAGGCGACGACGCGCGACTGCAGGTAGAAGATCGCGCACTCGGTGCGGGCCGCGTCCACGGCGCCCGTCTTGTGGGGCGCGCGGATGCCGGTCACGTGGCGCTGCAGCAGCTCGGCATCCTGGTTGTCGTCGAGCATGGCCAGCATCGCGCTGTCGGCCGCGGGGCTCACCGCCTTGCCGTCGGCGATGAGGGCAAAGAGCGTGGCCATCTCGTTCGGCGTCGTGACGCCGAGGCCGTACTTCTTCGTGGAATCGGGCGCGACGCTGAGCACGAGCCCGGGCTTGAGCAGGTGGAGCACGCCCGCGCCGCCGACCTTGTCGATCTTGAGGAGCGTCAGCGGGTCATCGAGGGAGAGCTCGCCCTTGGCCACGAGGTCGTACACCGTGACCATGACCGGCACCTTGATCAGCGACGCGGTCGGGAAGGTCTCGTCGCCACGGCGCGCGAGGCGCTCGCCCGTCTCGAGGTTGCGGATGGCGTAGCCCACGACGCCGTGGTGCCGGTCGGCGATCGAGTCGAGGGTGCGGCGGAGGCGGGCGGTGTCGGTGCGCGCGAGGCTCGCCGGCGCCTTGGCCGCGGCGGGCCGCTGTGCGGAGACGGCCGTCGCGGACGCGGCGACGGCGAGCCCGAGCGCGCACGCGCGGCGGGTCGCGAGCACCCACGCGCCAGGTCGCGGCGACCGGTTCCCGTGCCGGTCGCGGCGCATCACGCGGGTTTCTCGTTGTCGAACGCGTCGGCGGGGCGGCGCTCGACCAGCTCGCGGTCGGACGACGTCGGGTCCCAGACGGCGAGGATGATCACCTTCTCGCCGAACCAGCAGTCGAAGACCCGCCCCTCACCCTTGGGGATGTGGATCTCGTGGCCATCCTCGAAGCGCAGGATGACGACCGGGTACTTCTCGTTGACGTATTGCTTGCGGAGTTGCTTGGCCGGCTTCACGCGACCTCCGGACGGGGGGCGACAGGCATCAGGTGAACGATTCCGCCCGGACCGTCGTGCCGCAAGGCGGAGACGGGGAGCCGGCACGGCGGTGGCGCACGGCGGTCTCGCGCCCCTACCTCATGTGGGGGATGGCGCGATGCCCGACTGCCGGCCGCGTCCCTTCGGCGGCGTCAGGTAACCGTGGCGCGCGTGCCCGCGTGCCGCTGCCAGGCGCCGCTCGCGAGGATGTCGTCGATCTCGCCGACGGCGCGCTCGAGCTCGTCGTCGCTCGTGTAGAAGTGCGGCGCCACCCGGATCCCGGCCCCGGGTCGGTAGTCGATCACGATGTCGCGTCGGAGCAGTTCCTGCGCCACCTCGTAGCCGTGCGGCACGTCGAAGGCCACCGTGCCGCCGCGCCGGGCGGCGTCGCGCGGTGCGCTCACCGGGTAACCGCGCGCGTCGGCGAGGGCGATGAGGCGCGCGGTCTGCCGCATGCTCTTTTCGCGGATGTTCTCCATCCCCGCCTCGCGCACGATCGTCGGGCCGGCGGTCGCGGCATAGAGCGCGGGGATCTGCGGCGTGCCCGAGAGCCAGCGCCAGGCGCCGTCCGCGTACGCCATCGCGTCCTCGAACGCGAACGGCCGGCGGTGCGCCTGCCAGCCGGTGAGCGCGGGCGCCCGGTGCGCCGACACCTCCGGCCGCACCCAGAGGAAGCACCCCCCGGGCCCGCCGCAGAGCCACTTGAGCACGCCGCCGGTCAGGAAGTCGCACCCGAGCGCGCGCACGTCCACCGGCATCACGCCGACCGAGTGGTACGCATCGAGCGCCACCAGCGCGCCCATCGCGTGCGCATGGCGCACGATCCGTCGGGCGTCGAGGATGTAGGCGGAGCGGAAGAGCACGTGCGACACCGCCACCAGCGCCGTGCGCTCGTCGATCGCCGCGAGGAGGCGCTCCTCGTCGATGCCGAGGCCGTCATCCGACGGCACGACCACCACGCGCGCGCCGAACCGCGCGGCCATCGCATCCACCACGTAGCGCACCGACGGGAAGTCGAGCGCCGTCATGACGATCGTGTCGCGCCCGCGATCGAAGTCCACGGCCGACAAGATCTCGGCGTGCGCGATGCTGACGTTCGCCACCATCGCCACTTCGCCGGCCCCCGCGTGGAGCAGCGGCGCGATGACGTTGCCGACCTCGAGCGGCTTCTCCCACCAGTCGCTGGCCCAGGCCTTCACGCCGAGCGACGCCCACTTCTCCGCGTATTCGGCCAGCTGGCCCGCCACGGCGCGCGGCATGGCGCCGAGCGAGTTGCTGACCAGGTACGTGCTCCGCGCGAGGACGGGGAACTCGGGCCGGAAGCGGAGGAGCGGGTCCGTCGCGGTCACCTACGCCTCCGCGGCCGCCGCGTCCGGGGCGCGGCGCGTGAGGAAGTAGAGCATCGACGCGACCGCCAGCGTGCCGCCGACTTCCACCCATTCCTTGAGCGTGATGCTCGTGCAGAGCCACGCGATCACGAGGCAGGCGACGATCGCCACCGTCGGCCCGCCGGGCAGCTCGAACGGGGTGGCGCCGGGATCCTGGATGCCGCGCCGCTTGAGCGGGACGCTGGCGAGCGCGCAGGCCGCGTAGAGCAGCAGCGCCGACAGGTTGGCCAGCACCGCGAGCACCTCGAACTGGTTCGCCATGGCGAGCGCGCAGACGATCGACGACTGGATGATGATCGCCACGTGCGGCGTGTGGTATTCCTTGTGCACGCGGCCCACGACGCGCGGCAGGATCCCGTCGCGCGAGAAGGCGAAGAGGGCGCGCGGCACCGCGAGCGTCATGCCGCTCATGTAGCCGAAGGCCGAGATGCTGGCGCCCAGGATCAGGAACAGGCGCCCGCCCGGCCCCATGAGCCGCTCGGCGACGGCGGCGAGCGGCGTCACCTTCTCCTGCGCGAGCGCGTCGGAGCCCAGCACCCCCTGCGCCACCGCGTGCACCGCGAGGTAGAGGAGCGTCACGCCGATCATCGC
>JACQES010000268.1 GCA_016200495.1 Gemmatimonadota bacterium | reverse complement strand
GTGCTCAAGCGAGAGCCCGTTGCGGATGAGGCGCGACACCATGGCGCTCGGTTCCGCCGCGCCCAGCGGGCAAAGCGCCCCCGTGCACCACTCGCCGATCTCGAGGCAGACCAGTTCCGGCTCGGGCACGTTGGCCTGCGTGTCGTCGCGCGGCGTCTCGGTCGCCACGATGTGCACGTGCCGGTCGCAGCCGCTGCAGTACCGCTTCTGGAGTTCCATGGTGCCTCCTGCGTTCCGTGTCCGCCGATGAACCCGCGCGTGCGCATCACCCTCGCGCCGCGCGGGCGGGATCCGTTCAGGCCGAGCTGACCAGCCGCACGCCGTGCGCCGCGAGCGCCGCGGCCGCGCGCTCGGCGCCCATCACGAACGCCGCCGTCGAGCCCGCGTCGGCATCCACGCAGCGCTCGGCCACGACCGTCGTGGAATGGAGGTCGGTCCGCGCGGGCGCCGCGGTGCCGGGGTCCATGAGGTGGTGGTAACAGGTGCCGCGATACCGGAAGTACTGCTCGTAGTCGCCCGAGGTCGCGACGGCGGCATCGCTCACCTCGACCGTGCCGACGAGCGCGCCGGGGTCCGCCGGGGAGCGCACGCCGATGCGCCACGGGTCGCCGGCCTCGTTGCGACCCAGCGCATAGATGTCGCCGCTGGCGTTGACGAGCGCGTCACGGATGCCGTGCGTGCGCAGCGCCTCCACCGCACGATCCACTCCCCAGCCCGCCGCGATGCCGCCCAGGTCGAGGTGCATGTCGCTCGCGCCGAAGTGGACGACCGGCTCGCCGCGCTCGGTGCCGACCTCGATGGCCCGATGGAACTGCCGGCCGGCGAGGCGCCGCACCGCGGGCGCCGGCGGGGGCTCGTACCGGTGCGCGACGTCCCAGAGCTCGACCACCTTGCCGATCGCGGGATCGAAGGCGCCGTCGGTGGCGCGCGCCCACGAGAGGCCGCGCGCGATGACCGCGGCCGTGTCGGCCCCGATCAACACGGGCGCCGCGTGCGCGCCCAGGTTCGCGCGCCCGACGTCGGACGTCGCCTTGAAGCGGCTCATCGTGCGGTCCACGCGCGCCAGCTCGGCGAAGGCCGCGTCGATGGCGGCCTCGGCGCGTTCGACGCGCGGGTCGAGCACGACGATGTCGCAGGTGGAGCCCATGACGAGCGTCGTGCGGCGGACGAGGCGCGCGCGGCGGCGCGCCGCGAACGGCACGGCGGCGACGACGAACAGGCCGAGCCCGAGCGACAGGAAGGTGCGCCTCGAGGGCGGGAGGTCGCGGTCAGGCCACATGGTCGTGGTCCTCGTGGGAAGTCGGGGGGCGGGTGCAGTGCAGGCCGCAGGCGGCGCAGCCGTGCCCGGTGCATTCGGTGCGCGGCCGCACGAGGCCGAAGAGCACGAAGAGGAGGGCCATGAGCCCCATGACGCCGAGGATGCCCATCAGGAGGTCCCCAGCCCGGCGAAGCCCATGAACGCCATCGAGAGGCAGCTCGCGATCACGAGCACGATGGCCATCGGGCGCGCGATGCGCGGCACCTCGGTGAGCTCGGTGCGCACGCGGATGGAGGCCATGAGCGTGAGCGCGAGCGTGAGGCCGAGGCCGGCGCCGATCGCGAAGGCGAGCCCCTGCACGAAGTCGTAGCCGCGGTTGGTCTGGAAGATCGCGAGCCCGAGGATGGCGCAGTTGGTGGTGATGAGCGGCAGGTAGATGCCGAGCTGCCGGAAGAGCACCGGGTAGAACTTCTTGACCGCCATCTCGACGATCTGCACCGCCGAGGCGATGACGACGATGAAGGCGATCGTGCGCAGGAAGGGCGCGGGGCCCAGCACGTACTTGTTGAGGAACCACGCCGACACGGCCGTCATCACGAGCACGAAGGTGTTGGCGAGGCCGAGCCGGAGCGCGGTGCCGATCTGCTGCGTCACGCCGAAGAACGAACACAGCCCGAGGAACATCACGAGCGTGAAGTTGTTCACCAGCAGCGACGAGATGATGATCCAGGCCAGGTCGCCCATCAGGTCCTCGCGAGGGCCAGGCGTTGGTCGGCGCGCCGGTCGCGCACGTACGCGACGGCGAGCAGCAGGAGCCCGAGCGTGAAGAAGCCGCCGGGCGGGAGGGCGAAGAAGATCCACGGCTCGAAGTGCGCGGGCATGACGCGGAAGCCGAGCCAGGTGCCGTTGCCGAGGAGCTCGCGGATGCTGCCGAGCGCCGTGAGCGAGAGGGTGAAGCCGCCGCCCATGCCCACGGCGTCCATGACGGACCGCAGCACGGGCTGCCGCGCCGCGAACGCCTCCTGCCGCCCGAGCAGCAGGCAGTTGGCGACGATGAGGGCGATGAAGGGCCCGAGCGCCTTGTGGATGTCGGGGACGAGCGCCTCGAGGATCAGCTCGGCCAGCGTGACGAACGTCGCGATGATGAGGATGTACGAGGCGATGCGCACCTCGGTGGGGAACCACTTCTTGAGCAGCGAGACGAAGAACTCGGAGCCGAGGAGCACGAAGAGCGTGGCCATCCCCATGGCGAAGGCGTTGGCGACGTTGTTGGTGACGGCCATCGTCGGGCACATGCCGAGCATCTGCACCACGACGGGGTTCTCCCGCAGGATGCCGCGCAGCAGGTCGTCCATGAGGGGCGGCGGGGCGCTGGCGGTGGCGGGCGCGGTGACGGGCGCCGGCGCGGGGGCGGCCGTCGTGCTCATGCGAACCCTCCGGTAAGCGGCGTGCGCGCGATGGCGGTGCTCATGGCCGCGCTCCCTGCGCTCGCGCCGCGAGGAGCGGGCCCCACTTCTCGACGGCGTGGTTGATGATGCGCGTGACGGCGCGCGACGAGATGGTGGCCCCGCTGATCGCGTCGATCTCGGCGGGATCGCTCCCGCTGCGCTTCTTGACCGGCTTGACCGGGGCGGTGACCCCGGCGAACTGCCGCGTGAATCCCGAGTCCTTCTCGATCTTGTCGCCCAGGCCCGGGGTCTCCTTCTCGTCGAGGATCTTGAGGCCGATGAGCTGCCTCGTCGCGGGGTCGTAGCCGAACATGAGCGAGATCACCTCGGTGAACCCCGGCTCGCCCGCCGAGATCGCGGCGCCGATCACCTTGCCGTCGGCGTCGTAGCCCAGGAAGACGCGCTCGAGCTCGCCGCGCTCGCCGGTGGGCGACGTGGTGAGTGCGCCGCTCTGCAGGTAGAGCGTGTCCCAGCGCGCGGGGTTCTTGAGCACCTCGCCGATCGCGGCCTGCATCACGGTGGCGCGATGACGGGAGATGGTGGGGAGGGTCACCTGGTACACGCTCGCCACGAGCAGTCCCGCGAGCGCGCCGGCGATGGCGAGCGTGGCCACGAGCGTGACCGCGGGGGTGTCCTTGCCGCGGGGTGCCTCCGCGCCGCCGCCGTGCACGTGGACGTGGGTCATGCGATCACCCGCCGCTCGGCGCCGAACACGCGGGGCTGCGTCGCCTTGTTGATGAACGGGGTGAAGGCGTTCATGAGGAGGATCGCGAACATGACTCCCTCGGGCAGGCCGCCCCAGACGCGGATGACCACCGTGGTGAGCCCCACCCCCGCGCCGAAGACCCAGCGCCCGAGGTTGGTGACGGGCGAGGTGACCATGTCGGTGGCCATGTAGACCGCGCCGAGCATGAGCCCGCCCGAGAAGAGCATGAAGAGCGGGTCCGGATACTTGGGGACCAGGAGGTGCAGCACGCCGGAGAAGAGCGCCACCGTGACGAGGATCGCGACGGGGACGCGCCAGTTGAGGAGGCCGCGCCACGCGAGGAACGCGCCGCACAGGAGGATCACGATCGCGGCCGTCTCGCCCACCGAGCCCCCGGTGCGGCCGATGACCAGGTCCGCGAGCGGCGTCGCCTTGCCCTCGAACTTGAAGGCGCCGAGCGGGGTGGCGGCGGTGATCGCGTCGGTGAGCGCGGGCTTCATGAAGGGCGCCGCGAAGAGGTCGCCCTTGAGCGTCCAGAAGGAACCGCCCGGCGTGGGCCAGGTGGTGATGGCCACGGGGAAGGACGCCTGCAGGAAGGCGCGCCCGAAGAGCGCGGGGTTGAAGACGTTCTGTCCGAGGCCGCCGAAGATGAGCTTGCCGAAGCCGATCCCCATCGCGCCGCCGAGCACGGCCATCCAGAGCGGGAGGCCGGCGGGAAGGGTGAGGCCGAGCAGGAGCCCGGTGATCATGGCGGAGCCGTCGAGGAGCGAGCGCGACGGCCCGAAGATGCGCTCGGTGACGAGGGCGCCCGCGGTCGCGGCCGTGATCACGAGCAGCGCGCTCACGCCGAAGAACCAGGCCGCCGCCGCGACGATGGGCGCGAGGCTCAGCACCACCGTCCACATGATGCGCGGCGTGCTCTCCTTCGCCTTGAGGTGCGGCGAGGCGCTGACGACGAGGCGCGGGGCGGTCATGCCGGGGCTCCCGCGCCGGCGCGCTTCCGGAGCGCCGCCTTGCTGAAGGCGAACTGCTGCGAGAGCGGGATGTTCGACGGGCAGACGTACGAGCAGGAGCCGCAGAGCATGCAGTCGGCCAGGTGGAGCTCGGCCATGGCGTCGTAGCGCTGCTTGCGCGCGAGGTCGCCGAGCAGCGAGGGATTGAGGAAGACCGGGCAGGCGTCGAGGCAGCGGCCGCAGTGGATGCACGGATACACGGTCTCGCCGCGCATGGAGGCCGTGGTGAGCACGACGACGCCGGTGGTGCCCTTGGTGACGGGGGCGTCGAGGTTGGCCTGCGCCACGCCCATCATGGGACCGCCGATGATGACCTCCGCCGCGTCGGGGGCAAGGCCGCCGCACACATCGAGGAGGTCGATGAGCTTGGTGCCCACCGGCACGATCAGGTTGCCGGGCTTCCGGACGCCGTCGCCGCTCACCGTCACGATCCGCTCGATGAGCGGCAGGCCCGTCTCGAAGATCTCGGCGATGGCCGCGGCCGACCCGACGTTCTGCACCACGACGCCGACGCTCACGGGGAGCTTGCCGCTCGGCACCTCGACGCCGGTGACGGCCTCGATGAGCATCTTCTCCGCCCCCTGCGGATACTTGACCGTTAGGGGGAGGATCGTGATGTCGAGGTCGGTGGGACAGGCGGCCTGCATCGCGGCGATCGCGTCGGGCTTGTTGCGCTCGATCCCGACGACGGCGCGCTTCACGCCGAGCACGTGCATCATGATCCGCACGCCGGCGAGCACGCGCCCCGGCATCTCCGCCATCGTGCGGTGGTCGGAGGTGAGGTACGGCTCGCACTCGGCGCCGTTGATGATGATCGTGTGGACCGCGAACTCCCTGGGCGGCGAGAGCTTCACGTGCGTGGGGAAGGCGGCGCCGCCCAGCCCCACGACGCCACCGTCCTGCACGGCCTGGATCACCTGCGCCGGCGTGAGCCCTTCCCAGTGGGGGATGACGCGGGGGCGTGGCAGCTGGATGGCGTGCGGATCGACGGTGAGGCGCACCGCCATCGCGGACGTGCCGTCGATGTGCGGCCACCAGTCGATGTCGGCCACGGTGCCGGCGGCGGACGCATGGATGGGCACCGACACGAAGCCGTCGGCTTCGGCCACCTTGTCGCCGCGCTCGACGTGATCGCCGACCTTCACGACGGGCCTGGCCGGGTTGCCGGCGTGCTGGCGCAGCGGCAGCACGATCTCGTCGGGGAAGGGCATGCGCCGGATCGGGAGCGCGGCGGTGCGCTCCTTGTGTTCCGGGGGATGGACCCCATGGCGGAAGCCGAGCGACTCGAGCATGGGGCCTAGTTGAACGGCTTCGCGCGCTCGATCCACTTGGCCAGGTCCTTCTCCTTGGGATTGCGCGGTGTGCCGGGATGGATGGCGCTGACGGGACACTTCTCGGCCGCCTGCACGAGCTGCGCGAAGGTGCCGGCGGCGGGGTCCTTCACGTAGGCCTGCTTGGAGGCGTTGTACGCGAAGAGGCGCTTGTTGAGGTTGGTGCACTCGTTGCACGAGGTGCAGCGGGCGGACTCGACGTACGGGTCCATCGCGAGGTCGTCGCCGTCGGGGGCGGCGGCCGTGGCGGGGGCGGCGGGCTGTGCCGGGGCGGCAGCGGCTGGCGCGGCAGCGGCGACCGGCGCGACGACGGCCTTGGCTGCGGCTGCGGGAGCGATGGCAGCGACCGGGGAGGGCGCGGCGGACGTTCCGGCGACGTTCACGGCGCTCGCTTGCGGCGCCGTCGTGGCGGGCGCCGGCGTCGCGGGCGCCGGCGTCGCGGGCGCGACCACCGGCGTGTTCGCGCCGTTGGTCACCGCTCCGCCCGACGTCCCGTTGCCGTTCATCGCGCCCGGCATCGCCTTCATCAGCGCGCCGGCGAACTGCCGCCCATCGGGACTCTTGAGCAACCCTTCGGCAAGCCGCCGCGCCACCACGGCCGGGTACGTCGCCTTGAGCTCCGCGAGCCTGGCCTCGTGCTCGGCCTGCAGCGCCGCCATGCGGCGCTCGAACTCGGCCTCCATGCCCTCGCTCACGCGCGCGCGCACCACGTCGGCCACCTCGAGCCCCGCCATCTGCTTGAGCTCGGTCCAGAACTGCATCCGCTCCTCCGCCAGCGCCACGATCTCGGGCGCGACGCCGAGTCGGTGGAGGCGGCGGTCGGCGGTGGTCATGTAGATGAAGGGGGTGAGCCCTTCGCGCTCCGCCGGCGGGAGCAGCAGGTATTCGTGGAAGGGGCGCTGCGCGTCGTCGGCCTCGCCCACCTCGTGGAAGTGCTTCTTGAACCGGCCCTCGGTCGCGGCCCAGTCGGCGATGGTGAGCGGGAGCTCCATCGCCTGCTCGGCGCCCGCGGCGTCCACGTAGCGGAGCGTGTACGTCGGCCAGGTGTCCTCGAGGCCGGGATTGCCGTCGAGCGAGAGGCAATCGGCGAGGCTGCCGCCGGCGTCGGGATCGTAGGTGATGAACGGGAAGGCGCGCGACTCGAGCGCGAGGCGCGCCGAGTGCTGCGACCAGTCGTCGGCGAGGCCGTGCTCGACGGGGCAGGGGGTGTAGATGTTGAAGATCGCGGGGCGCCGCTTCTGCAGCCCGCGCAGCACGCCGGCGATCAGGTGCGAGGCCGACGCCTGCGACGACTGGTGCACGTACGTGCCGCGATGCGCGATGGCGATGAGCGCGAGTTCCTTGCGCATCTCGCTCTTGCCGTGCTGCGCCTTGCCGTAGGCCGACATGTCGGCCACCTGGCCCGTGTAGCCGCTCGTGCAGGCCTGGCCGCCGGTGTTGGAATAGACCTGCGTGTCGAGCACCACCACGCGGATCGGCTTGCCGGAGGCGAGGAGGCGCGAGAGGTTCTGGAAGCCGATGTCGAGCATGGCGCCGTCGCCGCCCATCGCGATGATCGGCGGGCACATCGCGAACTCGTCGTCGTCGAAGAGCCGCCAGTCGAAGCGGGCCAGCTCGGGCTCGTCGGTCGCGGCGTCGTAGGCGTCGTCGAGCAGCTTCTGCGCGCGGCGCACCTGCACGAAGCCGTCCGCCATCTTCCGCATGTGGCCCTCGAAGACGCCGATGGCGATCGAGGGGGAATCCTGGAAGAGGTGGTTGACCCACGGGAACGGGTACGGGTTGTACGGATAGGTGCTGCCCCACACCGAGGAGCACCCCGTGCTGTTGGCCATCGCGAGGTGCGCGCGGCCCTTGCCCCCGGGGCCCTCGACGTAGCGCCAGCGGAGGTCCTTGAGTTCGTGCAGGGTGCGCGTGAGGAGCGCGAGCGACCGCTGGTGCTCGGCGTCCACCGGCACCGGCACGGCGCCGTGCGCCGCGTCCGCGCCCGCCGTCTCGAGGTTGGCGCCGGCGGCGAGCAGGGTGCGCGCCTTCGCGTCGAGCGCGGCGATCATCGCGTCGAGCCGCTCGACGTAGGCCGCGACGCGCGGGCGCATCATCGCCTCGACGGACGAGACGATGAGGTGCACGGCGGTCTTCTCGCCGCAGCCCATGCACGCGCCGTCGCCGCCCACCATCGAGCGGTAGGTCTCCTTCTTGAGCAGGAGCGACGAGAGCACGCCGATCCCCTCGTCCAGCTTGGGGACGTTCACGAACCGGTCGTCGGTGTCGGGAAGGTGCTCCCACAGGCGCCAGTGCTTCCGCAGCTGCGCGAGCACGGGCGCGTCCTGCTTGACGGTCACGAGCGCCTGGTCGGGGCAGACGGCGACGCAGAGGTTGCAGCCCTTGCAGGCGTCGGGGTTGACGGTGATGGAGAGGAGTCCGCCAGAGCCCTTGGCCTTCGACTCCGGCATGTCCCAGAAGGGGCGCGTACGCGCGAGCGGGAACCCCTCGATGGCCGCCTGCACGCGCGACAGTTCGGCATCGAGCGTCGCGAGCCGCGCGCCGTCCCAGCCCAGCTTGTCGCGCACGAGCGGCACCGCCGCGGCGAGCGCGCCGGCGAACGACACCGTGGCCGACGCGTCGAGCTGGCGACGGACTTCCTTCGCGAGTCCCTTGGCCACCTGGCGCACGCGGTCGAGCGCGCCGTCGTGCGACGCCGTCTCGATCGCGGCGCCGATCACGTCCTCGACGCTCGTCACGAGGCCCGGGATCGCGGCGTCGGGGCACTGCACCCAGCACTGCCCGCAGCCGGTGCACTTCTCGGCGATGAAACCGGGCACCTCCATGCGCACGCCGGACATGTCGCGCACGACGCCGGTCGCGGCCGGGATCGCGCTCACGGCCGCGAACGGATCGGCGATGCCGTCCTGCGAGAGCTTGCACAGCGCGCACACCTGCTCCCAGAACCGGCCCGGGTTGCCGAGGCCGGGGTCGGCGTGGTGGTCGTCCATCGAGTGCGGGATCACCGGCACGTCGCCCGTGAACTGCTCGTCGCCGGCCACGGGCACGGGGGTCACCGCGCGCACCTCGTCGTAGCCGCGGCGGATCACGCGCAGGTTGTCATCCACCACCGACGCGCCCTTCCGGCCGAACTTCCGCGTCAGCTGGTCGCGCATGCCGTCGAACAGCGCCTGCTCGGTGCCGTGCTCGCTGGCGACGAGCGAGGAACACCGGAAGAACGCGCCCATGAATGCGGTGCCCTGCATCCGGTAGCGCAACTCGACGTCCGACGCCTCGCCGGCCGCGATGGCGAAGGCGTCGAGCACGAAGAGGCGGATCTTCCGCTCGAGCAGCTGCTGGCGCGCCCACACGGGGAGCGCGGCCCACGCGGCCTCGGGCGGCTGGTCGCTCTGCAGCACGAAGACGCCGCCCTCGGCGAGCCCGGCCAGCGGGTTCGAGTTGCGGAAGACGTTGGGGTCGGGGCTCAGCACCACGTCCACGTGCTTGAGCTCGGCGTTGAGCTTGATCGGCTCGTGCGCGAGCGTCGCGTAGAACGTCGTCGGCTGGCCCTTCTTCTCGGAGCCGTACTTGGGATTCGCCTTGATGTGCATCCCGAACAGCTCGAACGCCGTCATCGACAGGTTCTTGCCCATCGTGATCGCGCCCCAGCCGCCCACCGAGTGGATGCGGATGGAGACGGATCCCGCCGGCATCAGGTTGAGGTCGCCCGACGTCGGGAGCGCGAGCCCCGCGAGGTGCGGATACGCCTCGAGCACCTGCTCCTGCCACACCTGCAGCTTGGGGAGGTTGGTCCCCTTCCGGATGAAGTCGATGCCGAGGTAGAACTGCCGACGGCGCGCGCCGCCGGGGAGCATGTTCTCGACCGCGGCCACGATGTCGCCGGGCTGCAGGTCGCGGCTCCCCATGCCGAAGCAGCCGGAATGGAAGGCCGGCATGTCGTCGGGCGCGACGCTCGCGAGGCCGGCGTACGGCAGCGGCTCGCCACGGGCGACGCGCCCGGGCCCTTGAGCAGCCGCGAGACGAGGTCGGCGGGGAAGGGGCGGAACATCGTGAGGTTCACGACGCCCACCTTGAGCTTGCGCGTGGCGCGCAGGTGGTCGGCCACCACTTCGGCGTTCGCGACCACCGAGCCCTGGCCCAGGATCACCCACTCGGCGTCGTCCATCCGGTAGCCCGAGGCGCGCGCGTACTGGCGCCCCGTCAGCGCGGCGAACTCCGCCATCGCCTGGTCGGTGAGCGGCGCGACGTGGTCGAAGTAGAACGGACGCTGCGCCGCGACGCCCTGCGCGTAGCTGTCCTGGTTCTGCACCACGCCGAGCATGGCGGGGTAGTCCAGGTTGAACAGCTCGGGGATGCGGCGGCGCGTGTCGCCGAACACGAGCCGCTGCGCGGGGGTGGGCGACGCGATGAGGTCGGACGGATCGCCGAGGTAGCGCTTGACCAGCTCCGGCTCGGGCAGCCTCACCGACTCGATGACGTGGCTCGTGAGGAAGCCGTCCTGCGCCGCGATGCCGGGATTGAGCGAGAGCTCGGCCACCCGGTGCGCGATCAGGTTCAGGTCGGCGCACTCCTGCACGTCCTTGGCGAAGAGCTGGAAGAAGCCCGTGTCGTCCACGGCGTGGTAGTCGTCGTGCCCCGCGTGGACGTTGAGCCCCTGCTTGGTGATCGCGCGCGCGGCGACGTTGAGCACGTAGGTGAGGCGCTTGCCCACCGCCGCGTACAGCGACTCGTGCATGTACGCGATCCCCTGGCCGCTCGAGAAGTTGGTCGCGCGGAGGCCCATCATGCTCATCCCCGCCGTGACGGCGGCGGCGGCGTGTTCGCCCTCGGGCTCGAAGAAGAGGAGCCGGCGGCCGTTCACGTTGGGCTTGCCCTCCGCGACCGCGACGGCCCAGCCCTCGCCCATCTGCGTGCTCGGCGTGATGGGATAGGCACCGGCGGCCTCGCTGGCCGCGGTCTCCATGGCCACGACCGCGGCGCTGCCGTCCAGCGCCTCGGGGATGCCCGGGAACGGGATCTGCGGCGTCGCGACGGGGGCGCTCGCCTTGCTGGGCCAGAGGTTCATGCGCTCATGCTCCGCTCGGCCGGGCGTGCCTCGGCGAACTGCACCCCCTCGAGCCAGACGATGGATTGGGTCGGACACCGCGCGATGGCGCGCGGGTCGGCGAGCAGCGCCGCGTCGTAGTCGATGATCGCGACGCCCGACGCGACGCTGATGAGTCCCGGCGCGGCGTCCTGCACGCAGCGGCCGCAGGCGGTGCACGCGACGCGGCACTGCGCCAGCACGTCGTCGCCCGCGATCAGGTTGCGGCACTGCACGAACAGGTGCTGCGACTCCGACATGATCACGAACAGGTCCTTGGGGCACGCGGTCACGCAGTCGCCGCACGCGGTGCACGTGGCGAGGTCCACGACGGGCAGTCCCTGCGCGTTCATCGAGATCGCGCCGAACGAGCACGCCACCTTGCAGTCGGCGAGCCCCAGGCAGCCCCACGTGCATCCCTTGCCGCCGCCCGCCACCGCGGCGGCCGCGGCGCAGCTTGGCAGTCCGCGGTATTCCGCCTGCTGCACCGCGACGTCGGTGCCGCCGGCGCAGCGCAGCCGCGCGACCTTGCGGTCGATCGCGCCGGCCTCGACACCGAGGTAGGCGGCGACGGCCGCGATCCCCTCGGGGTTCATCACGTTGCACTTGGCCGGCGCGACGGTGCCCGCCACGGCGGCTTCGGCGAACGCGCGACATCCGGGCAGACCGCACGCGCCGCAGTTCGCCTGCGGCAGCATCTCGGCCACGGCCTCGATCCGCGGGTCGTCCCACACCTTGAGCTTCTTGTTCGCCAGCGCGATGAGGATCGCGAAGGTGAACCCGACGCCGCCCAGGATGAGGACCGACTGGAGGATCATCGCGGGCCCCTAGGCGACGCCGCCGAGGTCGCTCTGGCGGAGGAGCCAGTTCGCGAGCAGGTCCACCGACGCCGCATTCACGGGCGCGTCGGCCATGGCGGCGCCGTTCGTGCCGTGGCCGCCACCGGGGCCGACGCCCGATGCGCTCAGCGCGGCGACCGGCGCGGTCGCGAGCGCGGTGAGCTGCTGGATGTCCTCGCCCATCTGCCACGAGCTCACGCCGCCGATCGCGTGCCGCGGGGCCATGGCCGCCTGCCAGATGGCGAGGCGCTGCCACGGTTCGCGTCCGGCGACCGGATCGTGGATGAAGCGCGCCGCGTTCGCGGGGACCATGGCCGCGATGCCGCACCCGTCGTGCTGCGCAAGGCGGTCGAGCCCGGTCGCGTCGGCGGTCTGCAGCACGAAGGTGCCGGGGGTGATGAGCCGGACGAGCGCGGCCGGCGGGCACTCGCCCTCGACGACGAGCACGATCCGTTCGCGCCCGTCGGTGAAGTCGGCGAGCCCGCCGACGTGGAGGTCGGCACCCTGCACCATCACCACGAGCGGCGGGGCGAAGCGGCGCTCGGTCCGCGTCCACGAGCGGAAGGCCAGGTGGTGCAGCAGCATGTCGTGCTCGGCCGGGCGGAAGGCGCCGCCCCGCATGAGCTCGATCGCGAGCACCGCGCCGAAGGCGCGGCCGATGCGGCCCAAGGCATCTTCCACCGCCCGCGCGAGCGACCCGCCGGGCGGCACCTGCGCCACGAACAGCGAGACGCCGCGTTCGAGCACGTCGCGCAGCGTGTCCACCGCCGCCGCGAAGCGCTCGCGCTCGGTGGCCGGGGTGCCGCGCGGCGTGGCGAGCAGGGTGGCGAAGGCCGCCGCGTCCACGCGCGATTCGGCGAACGGCCCGAGCTCGCGGCGCACGCGCAGCGCGCGCGAGGCGGGATCGGCGTCGAGGGTGGCGAGGTGCGCCTCCGCCTGCGCGAGCGCGCCCTCGACCGTGCTCCGGAACTCCGCGATGGGACGCGCGAGGGCGTCGAGCGCCTGCTGGACCCGCTCGTCAGACGGCATAGGTGTCGAGCTCCGACTCGAGGAGGGCGAGGCGCTCGCGCGCGGTGCGCGGCGGCACGCGCCGCACCTCCTCGTAGCGCGGCCGCGCGGGATCCTTGAAGAAGACGCCGAGGCGGATCGCGTCGGCGCCCTCCGCCATGCGGCGCGCCGCGTCGAGGTCGCGCGGGTCGTGCGCCAGGCGGTGCGTGTAGAGGTGGTCGAGCTCCGGCACCATGACGCCGTCGTCGTGCACCAGCATCTCGACCATCGCGGGCTTGCGCAGCACGTCGCCGTACATGCCCGGCATGAAAACCGGGCAGCGCTGCAGGATGCGGACGAAGGCGAGTCCCTTGTGGTCGTACGCGGCATTGAGCGTCGCGTAGAGGTGCGCGGGCACGAACTCCGCCGTCTGCGCGACGAAGCTCGCGTTGGTGACGCCGAGCGCGACCGAGAGCGGGTTGAGCGGCGGCAGGATCGAGCCGTGCGGCTGCGTGTTGCTCGGCACCCCCTGCGGCGTGGTGGGGGAGGTCTGCTTCTTGGTGAGGCCGTAGATGCCGTTGTCGAGCAGCATCACGACCATGTCGGGGTTGTAGCGCAGCGCGTGGATCCAGTGGCCCGCGCCGATCGAGGTGCAGTCGCCGTCGCCCATGGTCACGAAGACCGTGAGGTCGGGGCGGTGCAGCTTGATCCCCGTGGCGACGGGGAGCGCGCGCCCGT
>JACQES010000222.1 GCA_016200495.1 Gemmatimonadota bacterium | reverse complement strand
GCTGCAGCCGCTGGTCGAGAACGCGATCGTGCACGGCTTCGGCCGCATCACGGGACGCGGGGTGCTCGAGATCAGCGCCCGCCGCGACGGGGCGTCGCTCGTCCTCCGCGTGCGCGACAACGGGCCCGGCCCCGGGGCGACCGCCACCGCGCCCGGACTCGGGATCGGGCTCGGCAACCTGCGCTCGCGGCTCGCGCGCCTCCACGGCGACGCGGCCGACGTGGCGGTCGTCCCGGCTCCGGGTGGCGGGTGTGACGCGACGATCACCTTGCCGTGGGAGGTCGCCACGGAAGTCGCCGTGCGCGTCCCGCAGCCGGTGGGCGTGCTACCGTAGCGCCTGCGTCTGCTGGAAGAGGGCGTTCTGCCAGCGCCCGCCGCGCCGCACGTACAGGCTGCTCACCCACGTCGGGGACGGCACCGCGACGCCACCGCACGCGGTCTTCTGCGAGGCGTGATAGGTGAGGAGCGCCGCGTCATCGCTGAACCGCGCGAGGCGGAAGCCGCCGATCGCGTAGTCGGCGACGACGCACGCCGGGCTCCGCACCCCCGCGACCACGCGCGCCTTGTCGCTCGGGCCACCCGGCCCGACGTCCACGTGGTCCTCCGAGAGGAGGTGGGCGAAGGTGTCGCCGTCGCGCACCGCCCACGCGCGCCACGAGCCTTCCTCGAGCCGTTGCAGCGTGTCGAGCAGCGCGGCCGCCCGCACGCCGAGCCCGGGACGGGCGATCGCGAGCGACGAGGCCGGGATCGGCTCGACGAAGAAGGCGGCGACGATCACGCCGAAGATGACGATGAAGAGTGCGAGCGACGAGCGCCACGGCACGGGTGACCTCCCCGACGAGGGACGCGCCATTCTGGGGACGCGCACGGCCGCGGGCTTGAACGACGCTGCGGGGTTCAGCTCGCGCGCACGCCCGTCACGCTCGCGAGGTGCGCATAGGCGCCGGGCGGCACGCCGAACTGGCGCTTGAACGCGCGCGTGAGGTGGCTCTGGTCGCAGAAGCCGCACTGGTAGGCGGTCGACGTGAGCGGCTGGCCGGCCCGGATCAGCTCGCGCGCCTGGTTGACGCGCAGCTGGCGGAGGTACGCGTAGGGCGGCATCCCGACCTCGCGCCCGAACTCGCGGATGAGCCGGAAGACGCTGATGCCATGGGCGCGCGCGAGCGCCCCGACGTTCACGTGGCTGCCGTAGTGCCGTTCGAAGTACGTGCGCGTCTCGCGCACGACCGCGGACTCGGACGCGGTTGCGTCATCGGCGGAGTCCGTCGTCCCCGCCGCGAGCGCCGCCACGCGCGCGAGCGTGAAGCACAGGTCGCTCGCCGGGAGGGCGCGCTGCGCGAGGATGCTGCGCAGCCGGCGCGCGAGCAGCGGATCAAGCGCCGCGCGCGTCGTGAGGCGCGCGGCGCTGTCGAGGCCCGCGCTCGCGATGACCGCGGACGCCGCGTGCCCGTAGACATGCAGGAGCGTGTGATGCAGGCCCGCGAACGGGTCGCCGCCGACCGCAAACACCGCGCCGGCCGGCACCACGAAGAGCGTGTCCACGCCGAGGTGATGCGTGCGCGACCGGCCGTCGAGCCGGCCGGTGCCGCCGTGGACAAGGCCGATCGTGAGTCCGGCGCGGAACTGCGGCACGCCCGGGGCGCGACACACCAGGTCGAGCACGTCGATGGATCCGCCCGGCACGGTGAGCGAGGCGATGGCGAACGGCTCGGCCGACCGCGCGAACTGGTCGGCCGGCGCGGACCTGGGCGGGAGAAGCACGGCGGCGGCTGTCATGATGCGGATCGGACACCGGATCCTGCGACCGCGTGCGCTCTAGAGATGCGAACCGTGACGGGGGCGATGCGAACGGCGGCGGTGGCGATGTGAACGTCGCCATCAGCGAGGTCGCGCTGTTGGCGCTCCGGAAGGGGACTGCAAGCAGATTCAATCACGCCGCAACACCCCGACTCTACGTTGTCGGCATGCATACCGAGCAGACACGACGCGGCGAGGGCCTCCTACCGCACCGAACGCCGCACGAGGTGATCCGACGTCTCGCATGGTGCCTGATGGCGTCGACCTGCCTGCTGGCCCCCGTGGCGCGCGCCCAGGCGAACGCGGAGGGCAGCACGCCGGCCGCATGGTTCGCCGCGTATCAACGCGGCAGCCGTCTCGTGCAGATCCGGCATCGCGACACCCTGAACCTGTTCTGCCTCGGGGAGGGCAGCCCCACGGTCATCCTCGAGTCCGGCATCGGCGAGAGCGCGTACACCTGGCGGTTGACGCAGCTCAGACTCGCGAAACTGACGCGCACGTGCGCCTATGATCGGGCGGGCCTCGGGCGGAGCCCCGGTGGTCGCCTGCCGCGTGACACGCGCAGCGAGGTCGCCGATCTCGAGGCGCTGCTGCGCGCCGCCGACGTCCGGCCGCCCTACCTGCTCGTGGGGCATTCCATGGGCGGCTACAACGTGCGGCTGTTTGCCAGCCGTCACCTGCGCGATGTCGCAGGGCTGGTGCTCGTCGATCCCTCGGTCGAGGACCAGGTCCCGAAGATGTCGGCGGCCGTGCCCGCCGCGGTCGCGGGGGTCGAGCAGGCTCGCAGCCGCGCTCGCGCCTGCGCCGATTCGCATCGCACGGCGGACGTTGCCGCCAGTTGCGCGCCGTCACCGCCCGCGGACCTGCCGCCCGAGATGGCGGCCGAGTACGTGAGCTGGTACGGCCTCACGTTTTCCCAGACGTTCCAGTCCGAGATCGAGTCGTTCCTGACCGTGGCATCGAAGCAGGTGGCCGCCGAGCGTCGCTCGCTGGGCTCGATGCCGTTGATCATCCTCACCCGGGGCGAACGGTCGAGCAACCTCCCGGCTGACCAGGCCGAGAACGAATGGAAGATCTGAAACCAGCTGCACGACGAGGTTGCACGGTTGTCGTCAGCCGGCTCCAACCGCATCGTGCCGGGCGCCAATCACTACATCCAGATCGACAAGCCGGACGTCGTGATCGAAGCCGACGCCGTGGCCTCGGCACGGGCACGTCGGCGCGGGACGCCATGAAGCAGGCCCGCCTTTCGCGGCGGGTGGCCGGTCCGGCGTGTCGCCCGCGCGCCATCCCCGTGCCGGCCGTGCGCGAGCATGTGTGAAACGTGACCTCGCGGATCATCGTCGCCGCGGCCGATCGGCGCCTGCGCGACGCGGGCAATCAGTGCAACGCCGGCACCGTGCGACGCAACCAGCGCTCGATTTCCTCCCAGGCGACCGGCGCGACGCGGGGCACCGGGCCGCCGTCCCGCACGAAGGCGAGGTGGCCCGCGCCCGGCACGGTGACGGATTGGTACGCCTTGCCGGCGTGCGTCCGCAGCGAGTCGAGCACCCGCGCGCTCTTCGCCGACGGAATGCTGTTGTCGTCGGCGCCGAACACCCAGAACCCCGGCACGTCGAGCGTCGCGAGGGAGCTGCGCGCGTCCACCCCACGACTCGCCACCGTGTCCATCATCCGCTCGGCGTCGGCTTGCGCGATCCGCGCCGCCCGGGCGTCGTCCCCGCGCCAGTCGCTCCACACCCCTTCCTCGTGCACGCTCACGGTCGGCGCCGTCACCATCACGAGGTAGCGGACCAGGGGTGATCGCGTGGCGGCGAGCGGCGCCACCCAGCCCGCCTGGCTCAGCCCGAACAATCCGATGCGTCGAGCGTCCACGTCGGGCTGACGTGCGATGAACGCGATGGCGGCGACCACGTCACCGGCCAGGCGGTCGATGTTCTCGCGCGACGTGTTGTTCCGCCGCTCGAACTCGCCGCCCGTGCCACCGACGCCACGCTTGTCGGCCACGAGCACGGCGAAGCCGGACCGGACGAGGTGCTCCGCCCACAGTCCGTAGAATCCGCGCTTGAGCGGCGCGCTCCCGTGCACCATGACGATGGCCGGCCACGGGCCGCCGCCGGCTGGATGATACAGCGTGGCCGTGAACGCGATGTCGACGCCGTCGAAGCGCACCGTGCGCGTCGACACGTCGCGCGTCCGCCAGCGCTCGGTCACCAGTGCCGCCGCCGCGGCGACGACGAGCCCCAGCAGCAGCGCCCGAGATCGCGGCGACGCGCGCCGTCGCCGCCACCACGCAACGGCCGCTGCGAGCACACCGGCGCCCGCGCACCACGCGGAGAGGACTGTCCCCGTGGGCGGCCCTAACGCGCCCGCCGCGAGCCGGACCACGTCGGCGTTCCACGCGACCACACCCACGGCAGGCAGGACGAGCGCTGCCGCGAGAAGTTCGAACCCATGTGATCGCAGCCAGCGCATGCACGAGGACGTTCAAGGATTCACGCCGGATCCGCGCGCACCCGCGCGGGGGACACCCGTCCAACCTGCACTCCCGGAAAGGTCCCGGCTTGAATCGAGGCAACATCGCTCCGGCGCAGCAGCACGCGGAGCCGCGACGGCGTGACGCCGAGGCGCCAAGCGAGTTCGCGGCACAGGTGCGCATGATCGGCAAACCCGGCGCGATGCGCCGTGGTGGACAGCGTCGCGTCGCGCGCGCGGAGCATGCCGATCGCCTGCTCGATGCGCACGCGCCGCCGGTGCTCGCGCACCGTGAAGCCGCGCTCGGCGTTGACGACGCGCGCGAGGTGTCCGGGATGCAGGCGCAGGTCGCGCGCAACGGTGCGCAGCGATCCGCCGTTCGCGGGCAGGGCCGCCAGGCGCGCAAGCGCCGAGTCGAGCCACGTTGCGCGCCGGCGTGGCCCCTCTTCGCGGCTCGCCGCGCGCAGGAACGCGAGCATCGCATCCTCGAGGGCGGGCGTCGTGGAGTCGCGGGCCGCGAGGGCGCGACGCAGCGGCGCGACCAGGGCTCGGCGGCGATCCGGCATTCCGCGTGATGGCGGCGCTGCGTGCCAGGCGGCGTGCCAGGCGGCGTGCCGCCCGACGGCATGATGCGGGTCGGCCGTGATCACGAAACAGCGGACGCCCGCGGCGCCAGCGCTGAAGGCTCGCGTGCGCCCCGCCGGCACCAGGTCCACGGAGTCGGGCCCGAGCACGCGCACGCCGGCGAGGTCGCGCACGATGAGCGTGCCCGCGGTCACGAGCACGAGCGTCGGCTGGTCGTGCCGGTGCCCGCACACGCGCGCGTGCGGCGCGAGCTCGATCTGCACCGCATGGAGGCCGCCGGCGTGCCGGATGACGGCATCGTGCGAGAGCGACATGGTGGTGGGTACGGCCGGTTCGGGACGCCGGTTTCGGCACCATGCGGGCGAATGCGCAGTCCGGTCCAAGACGGGAGCGGCGGCACGGGCGGAGCGCGGCACTCCGGACGCGCATGGCCGAAATCGTCGGTTGACCGTCTTTGCGGCCATCATCCGCCAGTGCAAGCCTTCGGGTGCCCGCTTCCTCGAAGGTTACCCTCCGTGTCCCTGCCTCGCCGGCCCGCCTACCGCGTGCGCCTGTACGCCGCGCCGAGCGCGCGGGCCCTCGCAACGAGCGCCGGCCTCACGCTCGTCACCCATGCGGCCCTGCCGCGCGGCTCCCGTGCGCTCGACATCGTGCTCGTCGTGCGCGGGGACCGGGAGGTTTCGTGCATCGGCGCCAGCCACCTTGCCGGCGTCGTCGTGGCGGGCGCGGCCGTCCTGGTGCGCACGGGATGGGACCGCCACTGGCGAACCGCGGCGTACAGGTCGGGGCATCCCCACCTCGACGGGGCCGCCGCCCGGTGCCTCGTCGACGGCGGTGCGTGCCTCGTGGGCATCGACTCGCTCAACATCGACGTGACCGACACCGGCGACCGTCCAGTGCATGGTACGCTGCTGGCACACGGCATCCCGATCGTGGAACACCTGTGCCATCTCGGTCAGGTGCCCGAGTCCGGGGTTCGCTTTCACGCGGCGCCGGTGGCCGTCCGCGGGATGGGAACGTTTCCCGTACGCGCGTGGGCGCTGGCATAGGCGCGGAGTGCGGCCGACGCCCCCGTCGACGTCGACCTCGTGACCATTTGATCCGCTCGCGCCTTCATCAATCGAGAGGGGCGATCCCGTGTATCACCCGTCGGCCATCCGCGAGCGCGGCGGCCGTCAGCGGAACCCCGATGGCCGTTGGCGGGTCCTACGACCGATCGTGAACCTGTTCAGGAGGTCCCCATGTTGCGCCAGTTGATCTTCCTCACGCTCGCGATCGTCACCGCACTCGGCGCGTGCGCACCCAACGACGCCCTTGCGCCGCGCACGACCCAGAACGCGAACGCCACGACCGGTGGGGGCACGGACACGAGCGCCGCCGCGCCCCCGGTGAGCAATGCCGTCGTGCGCGGCCGCGTGCACGACGTCGCGGCCGGCACCGACAGCGGGCCCGCCGGCGCCATCGCGGGCGCCACGGTGCAGGTCATCGCCATGGATGCGTCGGGCGCGAAGCTCGGCGTCTACGCGTCCACCGTGTCCGACGCGTCCGGCGACTTCGCCTTCCCGAGCATCCCGGCGCGTACCTGGTTCCTCGTGCTCAACGCCACCGGCTACCGCACGAGCGAATACGTGATCTCGACGCGGCAGGCCGTGCTCGTCGTCAGCGCCATCATGACGCGCACGACGGCGGCCGCGAGTCCGGCACCGACCGGCACGGCGCCGACCGCGCCTCCCGACTCCACCGCCCGGCCGGCGAGCGCCGCGCCCGCGACGTCCGCGCCGCCGAGCACGGGCACTTCACCCGACACCAGCAGGCCCGCGACACCGCCACCCGCGGGCGGCGCGATCGTGCGTGGCCAGGTCCACGACTTCGCCTCGGGCGCCGATACCGGCCGCGTGGGCGCCATCGCCGGCGCCACGGTGCAGGTGATCCGCATGGACGCGATGGGGAAGAAGATCGGCGTCGAGGCCACCACGGTGAGCGACGCGAACGGGGCGTTCCAGTTCACCGGGCTCCCCGCGCAGACCTTCTTCCTCGATTTCACGGCCCCCGGGTACCGCACCAGCGAGTACGTGATCTCGACGCGGCAGGCGGTGCTCACGGTGAGCGCGATCATGACGCGCGGCACGTCGCCCTGACGGCACGCACACGCGCCGCAGGGCGCGCGCGCAAGGCCGTACAAGCTGCCCGGGCCCGCGCCCCCGATCTTGGGGGCGCGGGCTCACGCGTCGTCGCCGCGACGGCGCCCTGTTCTCGAGGGAGGCGTCGTGGAGGCACGGGTCACGGGATGGGCATGCTGGGGTCTCCTCGCCCTCGACACCCTGCAGCCATTCGGGTGTCGCGGGGCGGACGAGCCCGATCGGCGCACGGCGCGGTCGGCGCCCGACACTGGTCCACGACCCCGCGCGACGGGTGGCGATCGTGTTCGCCAACGCAGCGATCGGCTTCGCCACGTGCGGGCGCGACGGTCGGTGGCCGACGATCGCGCCGCACCGGGAACCTGGCGCCTCCGGCACGGCGCCGGGCTGGTGCTGCTCCTCTCTGCCCTGTTGACGCGCCCCGGACATGCGCAGTGGACGGTCGCGCCGGGCGATGCCGCGCTCACCCCCGCACGCATCGCGGTGGGCCGCGACACGCTGATCACCACCGCGACGAGCCCGGACGGACGCACCGTCGCCATGTCTTTCCAGCATCGGTCCATCGCCCGCGAGAACGCGACGCTCCGGCTCGTGCTCGAGACCCGCGATACCGCTCGACAGCTCGTCGCCACCGACACGCTGGACCTCGATGCGCTGACGCTGCGCCCGGTCCGCAGCCGCGCCGTCGGCGCGACCGAGTTCGATCTGGCCGTGCACGACCGGCACATCACCGGCTGGCGCGTCAGCCGCGATTCCGGCCGCGTCGCCGTGGATACGACGACGGCCCGTCCCTTCTTCGATGGCGGCACGATCGAACACGTGCTCGCCGCGCTGCCGCTCGATCGCGACACGACGCTGGTCATCCCCTCGCTCAACCCACCGTCGCCGGCGGTGCGCCCCGTGACCCTGCGCTTCCTGCGCCTCGACAGCCTCGACACGCACGCCGGACGGGAGGTCGCGCGCGTCTGGCTGCGCACCGGCAACGGCGCCGAGTACTGGGTGAGCCAGCGCGACGGACGCCTGCTCCAGTTGGCGTGGCGCCTGCCGAATGGCATGCTCTACCGACGCCGCGCCGCGCGCGACGTGCCGCCATAGTGTTCCACGGGTGACTTCCCGACGACCCCTGCGATGACTCGATTCGCTGACCCGATCCACGACGCCATGCCCTCGGTGGACGGCCACGCGGCGCGTGCGGCGGCGGCCCACCGGAGCCCGAGGCCCACCGCGATCGGCAGATTCCTGGTCGCAACCATGGCGCTGCTCCTGCCGCTGTCGAGTGCGCATGCGCAGCTCCCGTCCACGCCAGCCGGCATGGTCCTCGCCAGCTATCTCGACGCGCTGAATGCCGGGACCCGGGACAAGCTCGAGGCGTTCGCGAAAACCCATCGGCCCGACCGCCCCACGGCGGTCGACATCATGCTCGACCTGCGGTGGCGGACGGGCGGCCTCGAGCTGCATGCGGTCGAACACTCGGAGCCGCTCACCATTCAGGCGGTCGTGCGCGAACGCGAAGGCACCGGCACGTACAACCGCATGTCGATCACGGTGAACGATGGGAATCCGGCGCTCATCACCGCGATCAGCCTCGTGCGGATCCCGCCGCCGGCCGGCGCCCCGGTGCCGGCGCGGCTTGACCAACGGGCCGCGGTCGCCGCATGGGAAGCCGAGATCAACCGGGCCGCATCAGCCGGGACCTTCTCCGGCGTGTGGCTCTGGGCGCGGAATGGCACGGTGATCACGTCGGGCGCCCGCGGCCTGGCGGATCGCGAACGTGGCATCGCCAACACGATGGACACCCGGTTCCGCATCGGCTCGATGAACAAGATGTTCACCGCCGTGGCCACGCTCCAGCTCGTCGAGCGGGGCCTGCTCTCGCTCGACGATCCGATCGGCAAGTTCCTGCCCGACTACCCGAACGCCAACGTGGCGTCCAAGGTGAAGGTCCGGCACCTGCTGTCCCACACGGGCGGCACGGGCAACATCTTCGGCCCCGACTTCGACGCGCACCGGCTCGAGCTGCGAACGCTGCAGGACTACGTGACGCTCTACGGCGCGCGCGACCTCCTCTTCGAGCCCGGCACGAAGTGGGATTACTCCAACTACGGGTTCGTGCTGCTCGGCGTGCTCATCGAGAAGATCACGGGAAGCTCCTACTACGACTACGTCGCGCAGCATGTCTTCAAGGTCGCCGGCATGACCAGCACGGGGTCCGAGCCCGAGGACGTGGCGGTCCCGAACCGGAGCAAGGGGTACATGCGGGACCAGTTCGCGTTCGTGTCCAACGAACCGACGTTGCCGTGGCGCGGCACCTCGGCGGGCGGTGGCTACACGACGGCGGCCGACCTGCTCAAGTTTGCCGAGGCGCTCCGGTCAAACCGGCTCCTCAAGGCCGCGACGCTGGCCGAGGCCACGCGACCGCAGTTCGCGACGGGCGACTACGGCTTCGGGTTCCAGCTCGATCTCGCGCTCGAGCCCCGGGCCTACGGCCACAGCGGCGCGGCACCGGGCATGAGCGCGATCCTGCGCGTCTATCCCGCGTCCGGCTATTCCGTGATCGTGCTGGGCAACCTCGACAGTCCCTCGGCGGCTCGGCTCGGGGACTGGCTCCACGCACGGATGCAGCTCCGCTAGCGGGCGTCGCGCGGGGCGCTACCGTCGCGGGCTGGACGCGCGCCGCGGCGTCCGCACGGCCGTGGCGAGGAGCGCGGCCCGCGCCCCCGCATTCAGCGGATTCAGCGCGAGCGATCGGGCATACGCATCACGCGCGGCCACCGTGTCGGCGAGGGCGAGGAGCCCCTCGCCGAACGAGTCCCAGGCGTTCCAGCTGCCCGG